>NZ_SMKU01000039.1 GCF_004349215.1 Actinomadura rubrisoli
CGACGGGGATCCAGCGGACGCGGATGTCTTGTTCGGTGAGTTGGTCGGCGAGTGTGCTGAGGGCGGGGATGGTGCCGGATACGACGGTGGAGTTGGGGCCGTTGATGGTGGCGATGGACAACTCGCCGGAGGTCAGATGGTCGTTGAGCTGGTGTGCGGGCAGCGCGATGGAGATCATGCCGCCTTGGCCTGCCAGGGCTTCCAGGGTGCGTGAGCGCAACGCCACGACGCGTGCGCCGTCGTCCAGGCTCAGGGCTCCGGCGACGCAGGCGGCGGCGATCTCACCTTGTGAGTGGCCGACGACGGCGTCGGGGTGGATGCCGTGGGAGCGCCAGAGTTCGGCGAGGGAGACCATGACGGCCCATAGGACCGGCTGGATGACGTCGACGCGTTCCAGTGCGGTCTCGTCGTGCAGGATTTCTTGCAGGTTCCAGTCGACGAATGGGGCGAGGGCTTGGGCGCATTGGTCGAGGCGTTGGGCAAACGCCGGTGAGGTATCCAGTAGGTCGTTGGCCATGCCGACCCACTGCGATCCCTGTCCGGGGAACACCAGCACCGTCTTGCCGGTCGTCGCGCGCGGCGCCAGGACCTGACCCTTGGCGACCGCCGCCAGACCGTCCAGCAGCTCGTCGCGGTCCGCGCCCACCACCACCGCGCGATGCTCGAACACCGAACGTCGCGCCAGAGCGGCGGCGACACCCGCTACCGGAGCCTCGTCACGGGCGGCCAGATGGTCGCTGAGCCGTTGAGCCTGCTCTTGCACCGCCTGCGCGGTCTTGCCCGACAGCACGAGGGACACCGGGCCCGGCGCCTCGGCGATCGGAGCTGGAGCCGGGGCCGACGTCGGCTCGGGGTCGGGGGACTGCTCAATGATGAGATGGGCGTTGGTGCCGCTGATGCCGAACGAGGAGACGGCGGCGCGGCGGGGGCGATCGTTGGCGGGCCAGGGACGCTCCTCGGTGAGCAGCCGCAGCCCCCCGGCCGTCCAATCGACGTGCGGCGTGGGCTCGTCGGCGTGCAGCGTGCGCGGCAGCACCTGGTGCCGCATGGCCAGCACCATCTTGATGACACCGCCCACCCCGGCGGCGGCCTGGGCGTGCCCGATGTTGGACTTCAGCGATCCGAGCCACACCGGGCGCTCGGGGTCGCGCCCCGCCCCGTAGGTGGCCTGGAGCGCGTTCGCCTCGATGGGGTCGCCAAGGCGCGTTCCGGTCCCGTGGGCCTCGACGGCGTCGATGTCGCCGGGGCCGAGACCGGCCTTGGTCAGGGCCTGCCGGATCACCCGCTGCTGGGACGAGCCGTTGGGCGCGGTCAGCCCGTTGGACGCGCCGTCCTGGTTGATCGCCGAGGCCCGCACCACCGCGAGCACCCGATGGCCGTTGCGCCGCGCGTCCGACAGCCGTTCGAGCAGGACGAGCCCGACGCCCTCGGCCCAGCCGGTGCCGTCGGCGTCCGCGCCGAACGCCTTGCACCGGCCGTCCGGCGCCAGTCCACGCTGGCGGCTGAACTCGATGAGCATGCCCGGCGTGGCCATCACCGTGACACCGCCCGCCAGCGCCAGCGAGCACTCGCCCTCCCGCAGCGCCTGCGCCGCCTGGTGCAGCGCGACCAGCGACGACGAGCACGCCGTGTCCACCGTCACCGCCGGGCCCCGCAGCCCGAAGGTGTAGGCGATCCGGCCCGAGGCCACGCTGGCGGTGCCGCCGGTCAGCAGGAAGCCCTCGGTGCCCTGGGCCTCCTCGTGCAGCCGCGGCCCGTACTCCTGCTGCATCGCCCCCACGAACACCCCGGTGTCGCTGTCGCGCAGCGACGCCGCAGCGAGCCCGGCCCGCTCGAAGGTCTCCCACGCCGTCTCCAGCAGGAGCCGCTGCTGCGGATCCATCGCCAGCGCCTCGCGCGGCGAGATCCCGAAGAACTCCGCGTCGAAGCGGTCGGCGTGTTCGAGGAACCCGCCGTGGCGCGCGTAGGTCTTGCCGACTGTCCCAGGCTCGGGGTCGTAGAGGTCGTCGATGTTCCAGCCGCGGTCGGCGGGCGGCTCGCCGATGGCGTCCACCCCGTCCGCCACGATCCGCCACAGGTCGTCGGGGGAGGCCACGCCGCCCGGATAACGGCAGCTCATCGCGACGATCGCGATCGGGTCATCGGCGCGGCCGGCGTCGCGCGCCACCTCGCCCGGGACGTCCACGGCTCCGGTGTCGTCTCCGGGGGCGGAGAGCAGGGTGAGCAGCCGCTCCGCGAGCGCCTCGGGGGTGGGGTGGTCGTAGACGAGCGAGCTGGGCAGCGCCAGTCCCGACTCGGCCACCAGCCGGTTGCGCAGCTCGACCGCCGCGAGCGAGGTGAGACCGAGGCTCTTGAACGTGGCCGCCGCGTCCACCTCCGCGCCGGGCTCGCCGAGCACCTCGCGCACTACCCGGCGCACCTCGGCGACCGCGCCGTCCAGGCCGTCGACCGTCCAGCCCGGGGGCGCCTCGTCGGCTTCCGCGCTCTGCGGGACGGCGCCGAGCCAGTACTCCTTGCGCTGGAACGCGTAGGTGGGGAGCCGCACGCCCTGGGCGCGGTCCACGGGGAGAACGGTGGACCAGTCCACCTCGACGCCATGGGCGAAGGCCAGCGCGAGGGAGCCGAACACCTGGCGGAGGTCGCCGTGGTCGCGGCGGAGGGTGGGGATGGCCGTGGCGGTGGTTTCGGTGGTCTCGAAGGTCTCGGCCAGCCCGACGGCGAGAACCGGATGCGGGCTGCATTCGATGAAGTGGGTGTGTCCGTTGGTGAGGAGTGCGCGGGTGGCTTGTTCGAATTGGACGGTGTGGCGGAGGTTGCGGTACCAGTACCCGGCGTCCAGCTCGGTGGTGTCGATGAGTGTGCCGGTGAGGGTGGAGTAGAACGGGATCTGCCCGGAGCGCGGGACGATCGGCGCAAGCAGCTCGGCCAGGGGCTGCTCGATCTGTTCGACTTGGGCGGAGTGGGAGGCGTAGTCGACGGGGATCCAGCGGACGCGGATGTCTTGTTCGGTGAGTTGGTCGGCGAGTGTGCTGAGGGCGGGGATGGTGCCGGATACGACGGTGGAGTTGGGGCCGTTGATGGTGGCGATGGACAACTCGCCAGAGGTCAGATGGTCGTTGAGCTGGTGTGCGGGCAGCGCGATGGAGATCATGCCGCCCTGCCCGGCCAGCGCCTCCAGGGTGCGTGAGCGCAACGCCACGACGCGTGCGCCGTCGTCCAAGCTCAGGGCTCCGGCGACGCAGGCGGCGGCGATTTCACCTTGTGAGTGGCCGACGACCGCATCCGGTTGGATGCCGTGGGAGCGCCAGAGTTCGGCGAGGGAGACCATGACGGCCCATAGGACCGGCTGGATGACGTCGACGCGTTCCAGCGCTATTTCGTCGTGCAGGATTTCGTGCAGGTTCCAGTCGACGAATGGGGCGAGGGCTTGGGCGCATTGGTCGAGGCGTTGGGCAAACGCCGGTGAGGTTTGCAGTAGGTCGTTGGCCATGCCGACCCACTGCGATCCCTGTCCGGGGAACACCAGCACGGTCTTGCCGGTCGTCGCGCGCGGCGCCGGGGCCTGACCCTCGGCGACCGCCGCCAGACCCTCCAGCAGCTCGTCGCGGTCAGCGCCCACCACCACCGCGCGATGCTCGAACACCGAACGGTCCGAGACCAGTGCCGCGCCCACCGCTGCGGCATCCAGCTCCGGCCGCTCCCGCACGTGTGCGTGAACCCGCTCGGCCTGCGCGCGCAACGCGGCCGCGGAACGCCCGGACACCACCCACGGCAGCGGGCCCTCCACCGGCCCTTCGTGCGCGGGCGCCGCTTCGGGGGCGGCCGCCTCCACCACGAGGTGGCAGTTGGTGCCGCCCATGCCGAACGAGGAGACCCCGGCCAGCAGCCGCGCCTCCGGGGACGGCCACGGCCGGGTCTCGGTCGCCACCCGCAGCCGCCAGTCGTCGAAGGCGATCTCGGGGTTGGGGTCCTGGAAGTTCAGCGAGGCCGGGATCATGCGGTGCCGGGCGCTGAGCACCACCTTGATCAGCCCGGCGATGCCGGCGGCGCCCTCCAGGTGCCCGATGTTGGTCTTGACCGAGCCGACGGCCAGCGAGTCGCCGTCCCGGCGGGCCGGGCCGAAGACCGCGCCCAGCGCGGCGGCCTCGACGGGGTCGCCGACCTTGGTGCCGGTGCCGTGCAGCTCCACGTACTGCACCGCGCCGGGGTCCACCCCGGCGTTCCGGCAGGCCAGCCGGAGCACCTCCTCCTGCGCCGCCCGGTGCGGCGCGGTCAGCGAGGCGCCGCCGCCGTCGTTGTTGACGGCGCCGCCCAAGATCACCGCGAGGACGTCGTCGCCGTCGGCCTCGGCGTCCGCCAGCCGCTTGAGCAGGACCAGGCCGCCGCCCTCGCCGCGCGCGTACCCGTTGGCCCAGGTGTCGAAGGTGTGGCAGCGGCCGTCGGGGGACAGCGCGCCGAACCGGGTCATCGTCGTGGTGCTCTCGGCGGCCAGGATGAGGTTCACCCCGCCCGCCAGCGCCAGCGACGACTCGCCCTTGCGCAGGCTCTCGCACGCCTGGTGCACCGCCACCAGCGCCGACGACTGCCCCGAGTCGATCACGAGGCTGGGGCCGCGCCACTCCAGCAGGTACGACACCCGGTTGGCGATGATGCTGCGGTGCAGGCCCGTCGCGGTGAACGAGGTGATGTCGTCGAGGCCGCGCCGGTGCGACAGGGCCGCGTAGTCGTCCAGGATCGCGCCGATGAAGACCCCGGCGCGCTCGCCCCGCAGCCGGTCCGGCACCGCGCCCGCGTCCTCCAGCGCCTCCCAGGCCAGCTCCAGGATCAGGCGCTGCTGCGGGTCCATCGCGGCCGCCTCGCCCGGCGGCACCCCGAAGAAGCCCGCGTCGAACGCCGCGACCTCGTCGAGGAAGCCGCCCGGGCCGGTCAGCCCATCGCGTCCCGGCGGGACGGGCCCGACCGCGTCGCCTCCCCGCCGCAACAGCTCCCAGAACGCCCCGGGGTCGGCGCCCCCGGGGAACCGGCACGCCACTCCGACGACGGCGACAGGCTCGGTCTGCGACATCTCGACTCCAGTCATTTCGTGGCCGAAGGCCCTACCACTCCACCGACAGCCGTGCCAGTCCACGGGTGCCCAGGCCGTCCTTCCAGACCACCGCGCCGGGACCGGCCGCGAGGCGCAGCGCCGGGAACCGGCGCAGCAGGCGGTCCAGGACGATCTGCACCTGGAGCCGGGCCAGCGGCGCGCCCAGGCAGCGGTGCACGCCGTGGCCGAACGTCAGATGGACGGCGTCGCGCGCGTCCGGCTCCAGCCGCTCCGGCTCGGCGAACGCCGCGCCGTCCCGGTTGCCGTGCAGCAGCGAGACCATCACGGCCTCGCCGGGCTGGACGGTGACGCCGCCGAGGTCCACCGGCTCCACGGCGACGCGCGGGAAGCTTCCGGGGGTGGACGGGTTCACCCGCAGGAGCTCCTCGACCGTCGGGATCAGCCGGTCGGGCCGCTCGCGCAGCCCGGCGTACGCGGACTGGTCGGTGAGCAGGGTCAGCACCGACAGGCCGATCTGCCCGATCGTGGTCTCGTAGCCGGCCATCAGCAGGGCGAGGCCCATGGTGAGCAGCTCGGCCATCGACATCTCGCCCCGCTCGTGCGCCCCGACCATGGTGGTGAGCAGGTCGTCGCCGGGCCGCCGGCGCTTGCGCTGGATCAGGCCCGCCATGTAGTCGACGAGTTCCAGACGGTGCCGGGCCTTCTCCTGCGGGGTGCTCGCGGAGATGTCGAACAGCACCTCCACCCAGCCGCGGAAGCGGCCGCTGTCCTTCGGCGGGACGCCGAGCAGCGAGCACAGGACGGCCAGCGGCAGCGGCGTGGCCAGCCCCTCGATCAGGTCGGCGCCCGGCCCCGCCGCCGCCATCGCGTCGAGGTGCCGGTCGGCGAGCCGCTCGATCACCGGGGCCATCGCGCCGACCTTGCCGGTGGTGAAGGCGCCGGCCACGATGCGGCGCAGCCGGGCGTGCTCCGCGCCGTCCATGCTCATGATGGAGTCCGGCACGGGCTGTGCGTCGATGATCTTCGGGGCGTTCGGCCGGACCGCCTCGGCCCTGCTGAATCTCTTGTCCGTGAGCACCCGGCGGCCCAGCGCGTGGTCGCACACCAGCCACATCTTGTCTCCGGCCGGGGTGACGATCGGCACGACGCCCTCGTCCCCCTGCCTCTCCAGGAACCCCGGGAGGGGGCCCAACCGGTCGGTCTCGACGTGGTCCATGCGTGCGCTCCCCATCGTGGTCGGCGGGTCAGGCGTCCAGCAGCCGGCGTTCGGCGTCGCGCAAGGTCTCCATCGGCCGGTTGAACGCGACGCGGACGTACTGCTCTCCCTGGGCGGGATCGGCGTAGAAGGCGGAACCGGGGGCGAGCAGCACACCGGAACGCTCGAACAGGTCGCGGACGAACGGCATGCCGCCCCCCTCGCCGCCGGTGAGCGGGCTGATGTCGGCGAACAGGTAGCAGCCGCCCTCCACGGGCGCGAACTTCATGCCCATCCGGGAGAAGATCTCCTGCGCCACGTCGCGCCGCTCGGCCATCTCCGCCGCCGCGGCCGCCAGGTCCACCGACGGCGCCGCCCGCCCCGCCGCCACCTGGAGGGGCACCGCGGCGGTCAGCGTGGTCAGCGACTTGACGTTCCGGAACGCCGCGGTGCGCGCCGGGTCGGCCCTCAGGAACCCCAGCCGCCACCCGCTCACCGCGTGGCTCTTGGACATCGACCCGATGACGACGCTGCGCTCGGCGAGCCCGGGCACGTCGGCGACCGAGAGGTGGGCGCGGCCGTCGAAGACGAAGGCGCTGTAGACCTCGTCGCAGATCGCGGTGACGTTCCACCGCTCGCACAGCTCGGCGATCTCGTCGAACTCCTCCCGGGTGAGCACCCGCCCGGTGGGGTTGCTCGGCGTGTTCAGCAGGACCGCCCGGGTCCGGGAGGTGAACGCGGCCGCCAACTCGGCGGGGTCGAAGCGCCACTCGGGCGGGTGCAGCCGCACGTGCCGGGGGACGGCGCCGGCCAGCGTGATCGCCTCGGAGAACTGCTCGAAGCCCGGGTTGAACAGGATCACCTCGTCCCCGGGGTCGACGGTGCCCAGCAGCGCGACGAAGAGGGCCTCGGTCGCCCCGGCGGTGATGGTGAGCTCGGCGTCGGGGTCGGTGGGGGCGGCCAGCGACTCGGCGATCCGCTGCCGCAGCACCACGTCGCCGTAGGGGTGCTCGTACTGGTTGTGCCCGGAGCGCAGCGCCCGGGCCGCCTCCTCGATCAGCTCGCCCGGGGTCTCGGGGTGGCGGGGGGTGCCGATCGCCAGATCGACCTCGGCGCCGGTGAGCGCCAGGATGAACACCTCGGCCAGTCCGGTGATCGGAATCCGTGCCGCCCGCGCCGAGACGGGCGGCCTGTCGGCCGCGGAGTGGGTCATCGCTTCTCCTCCTGCTGGGTTCGTTCGGGGCGCCCCGCCGGACGCGCGGTCTGCGTGCAGGCGTGATCCACCCGTGCCGCGCGGGAATGGGGGAGCGCGGACGGGGGACGCCGAAAGGGAGCCTCGGCACAGGACGCGCGGACGAGGCCGCGCCGGGCGGCGTACGCCCCGGTTGTCCTGTCGACGGGACGGACGGGCGCGCCGGGTGGGCGCGCCTGGCGCCCGCCGTCAGGTCAGACCCGGACCCCGGTCGCGTCGCGATGGCCGAACACGCCCATCTTCACCTTGCCGGTCAGGGAGTTCTCGTCGAAGGCGGCGTCGAACTTCATCGTCATCGGCATCGCCTTGGTGAACTTCACCTTGAACTTGAGCCGGTCCCCCTCGACGCTGGCGTCGAAGATCGGGGCGTTCCAGGTGCCCTGGTCATCGGTGACGGTGCCGCTGATCGCGGCGCCGTCGGATTTCAGTTCGAGATTGGCGTGCTGCTTTCCCATCGGGGTGTCCACGGTGAGCCGCCACTTTCCGTCCACACTCACGGAACCATCCTGTCTCAAGAGGGATTGGGTGTTTTGGGGGCAGACAATGCCGGAATCTATGTGCTGTGCGTCCCTCAGTACAACCCGATGGGTGCCGCCGTTTATGCCGGCGCCGGGTCAGCGCGGCAGCCGTCCCATGAGTCGCGCCGTTTCACGGTGCCGGGTGCATTCGCGTCCGTCAAAGGATTTCTGGACGCGGTCGAAGACCTCGGCCGGCTGTTCCTGGCTGAGCTTGAACATGCCCTTTGCGCTGGTGACCGCGATCCGGAACGCGCCCACGCCCGAGACGATCTGGCGGAAGTAGTCGAGCGATTCCGACTGGTCCCAGCCGGCGCCGAAATCGCCCTCGAAGGCCAGCGCGGTGGACCGCACCACCTGCAGCGTCTCCTCGGCCGACTCGATCCGCTCGACCACGCCGCGGACGTGCACGGCGGTGAAGTTCCAGGTGGGCGCGGCGGGCGTCACCTCGTACACGGCCGGCGAGACGTAGGCGTGCGGGCCGGTGAACGCCAGCAGGATCACATCGTCCGTCTTCAGGGCCTCCCAGTGCGGGTTCATCCTGTTCATGTGCCCCAGCAGGGTGGCCCCCGCCAGGTCGGCGGGCCACTCGCCGTGCGCCGCCGGGTCCGGGATCACCGGCAGGTGGGTGGCGAACGGCCCGTCCGCGCCGCCACCGTTGATCACGGCCAGGGCCAGCGGGTTGCCGCGCACGAGCTCGGCCATCCACGCGCCGTCCGGTTCGCGGTAGAAGCTGGGAACGAACATTGTGAATTCATCTCCTCGTTGCTCGGGCCGCGCGCATTGCCGTCCTGTCGCTGTCCTGTCGGCAGGACAGCGCCCCGCGCCGCGGCACCTCTTGAAGGGGTCGGGCATTCCCTCTAAGTTGGCCTCAGGTATTCTTCGGCGCAACACTGAATGTGCGGCCTGAGGCCCCGGTCCGGCAAGACCCGGCGGTATCCGTGGCAGGGATCGCGGGAATTGGCCCGGATAAAGCGCCGGACTCCCTGTCACGACAGCGCTAGCGGGAGAGATGTCTGTGCATACCGGTTACGAGGCGTACGACGTGGTCGGCATCGGATTCGGCCCGTCGAATCTGTCGCTCGCCATCGCCCTGGAGGAACACTGGGCCAACGCTTCCGAGCGTCCGCCCAAGGCCGTCTTCTTCGAACGGCAGCCCTCGTTCGGCTGGCATCGCAACATGCTGCTGCCGTCGACGACCATGCAGGTGACCTTTTTGAAGGATCTGGCCACCTTCCGCAATCCCATGTCGCGGTACAGCTTCGTGTCGTTCCTGCACGAGGCGGGGCGGCTGGCGCGGTTCGCCAACAACCAGAGCTTCTTCCCGACGCGCCGGGAATTCCACCAGTACCTCGAATGGGCGGCCTCCGGCTTCGCCGACCGCGTCTCCTACGGCGCGACGGTCGAGGAGATCCGGCTGCCGTCCGACAGCGGCCCCGAGGGGATCGACCACCTGCGGCTGCACGTCCGGACCGCGTCCGGGACGAAGGTGGTCGGCGCCCGCAACGTGGCGATCTCGACGGGCCTGGTTCCGCGCATGCCGGCCGGGGTGGCACGCGACGAGCGGGTCTGGCACAGCTCGGAGTTCCTGGAGAGGTACGGCCGGACGGACCCCCGGGAGCTGGCGCGGGTGGCGGTGGTCGGCGCCGGGCAGAGCGCGGCCGAGATCACCCGGTTCCTGCACGAGAGCCTCCCGCACGCCCAGGTCACCTCGGTCATCCCGTCCTACGGCTACTCCATCGCCGACGACACCCCCTTCGCCAACCAGGTCTTCGACCCCGGCGCCGTCGACGAGTACTACTTCGGCAGCGAGCGGACGCGAGAGGCGTTCTGGCGGTACCACCGCAACACCAACTACTCGGTGGTCGACAGCGAGGTGATCACCGACCTCTATCAGCGCTCGTATGACGAAGAGGTGTCCGGCGACAAACGGCTGCATTTCCTCAATCTGACGCGGGTCGACGAGGTCAAGCAGGCCGGCGAGAGAACATGCCTGTCGATCTCCTCGCTGCTCGACGGCGATTCGCGGGAACTCGAAGTCGACGCGGTGGTGTGCGCCACGGGTTATGACTCCATGGAGCCGGCGGCCCTTCTCGGCGATCTCGACCGGTACTGCCTGCGCGACGACGCGGGCCGCTACCAGGTGCGGCGCGACTACCGGCTGGTCACGGCCCCCGGGTTCAACTGCGGCATCTACCTGCAAGGCGGCACCGAGCACAGCCACGGCCTGACCTCGTCGCTGCTGTCGAACACGGCCATCCGCAGCGGCGAGATCGCCGACTCCATCGTCGCTTCGATCGGAGACGCCGGCCTTGCGGCGGCGCCTGCGGACCCGGTGGCCGGGGGCACATCCGTCCGTACGCGGAATGTGGTATCGGAACGCTGATCCGGTTCATCGGATGATCAGCCCGCGGCAATAAGCCCGGCGCCGCCGCCGCGTTTGCCGTCCTGTCGGCAGGCCGCCGGAAAACCCCGATGACCACTTTCGGCCGCGCCTTGACCGGGGCGTGTCCGCTGCTCGATGTTCGCGTTCGTCTTTCGGGCGGGATGCCGATCGGCGATAATGCCAGTTGCCTGAGACGATGTTTTCTTTCGAACGTGGGGCGATGGCGGTGCCGAGCAGGGGGCGCGGTGTGGCGGGCTGGTCCGGGCCGGGGGAGGGGCCTTCGGAGCACGCTCTGGCCTGGGCGACCCGCGGTTTCACGGTCGCGCTCCGCTGCGGCGGTGTGGCGGCGGCGATCGTCGCGGCGGCGGTCGACGACGGCACCGGGATCTCCCGGACCTGGCAGCTCGCGGTGTTCGGCGGGCTGGTCGTGTGGGCCGGCCTCTTCTCCGTGACGGTGGCCCGGCGCGGGCTGACGCTCCCCTTGGTGGCCGGCGACACCGCCGCGGTGTCGCTGGCGCTGCTCGCCCAGCCCAGGCTCGTCCCCGTCTCCGCGGTCGTCGACGAGACCACGTGGGCCATCATGCTGGCCGGGACGGCCGTCTACGTGGCGCTGCTCGCGGCCGGGCAGGTGACCGGGCTGCTGCTGGCGTCGGCGGTCATCGCCGCCTACATGACCGGCGTCCCCGCGGAGACCAGCCAGGTGCGCAGCCTGATCGTCCAGGCCGTGGGGGTGAGCGCGATCATGTGGCTGCTGCGCCGCGGCGGGCGGCGCGCCGACGTCATCGTCGCGGACCGCGACCGCGAGCGGCGGCAGGCGATGGTGGAGGCGGCCCGCCGGGCCGACGAGCGCACCTACCGCTCCCAGGTGCACGACTCGGTGCTGTCGACGCTCACCATGGTCGCCTCGGGCGCCGTGCCGGCCGACTCGCCCGGCCTGCGCAAGGACGCGCGCAGGGCGTTGCGGGTCATGGAGCGGTTCTCCGGCGACGCGCTCGACGGCGACGGCGCACCGGTCGACCTGTCCGAACGGCTGCGCGGCCTCATCGCCGACCAGTCGACGCGCGTCCGGGTCGACCTCGTCCTCGCCCGCGGCGGCGACGCCGGCGGGATCGAGGTCCCGGAGGCCGTCGCGGTGGCGATCACCGATGCGGCCGCCGAGGCGCTGCGCAACGTCGCCCGCCACTCCGGGGCGTCCCGGGCGTGGGTGCGGGCCGAGCAGGACGACGGCTCGGTGACGGTGACCGTCCTCGACGGCGGGCGGGGCTTCGAGCCCGCCCGGGTGCCGGCCGCCCGGCACGGCATCAGGTACTCGATCGTCGAACGCATGGCCGTCGCGGGCGGCCGCGCCACGGTGACCTCGCGCCCCGGTGCCGGGACCGGGATCACGCTGCGGTGGCCGCGTGGCTGAGGCATCGGCGCGGAACTCGTTCGCCGTCCGCTTCAACCGGGCGTTCGACGCCGCCATGGTGGTCACGGTCGCCCTGTGGCAGGTCGGCGCCGCGGGCATGGCCCTGCTGGCCTATCTGGACGACTACCGCTCGGCCGCCGCGGCCGTCGCGCTCTACGCGGCGCAGGGCCTGATCATCGCGGCGGCGTCGGTCCTCCTGCTCCGCCGCAGGGGCGGCACCGGCTGGACCCTGTCCCTGGTCGCGGCGGACCTGGCGACCGGCATCGCGATGGCGGCCAACTGCCCGGGCGGCCAGCAGCTCAGGATCAACTGGGCCTGGACCACGGTCGGTCTCATCGGCGTGCTGCTGCTCATGCACCGTCCCGTTCGCGAGCTCCTGGCGTTCCTGGCGGTGAACGCGGGCGTCGTCCTGACCGCGCTGGTGCTCACCGGCGACCTGAACCGGCACGTCGCCGCGGGGTTCGTGGTGCTGCTGTACGCCTCGGTCAGCACCCAGCTCACGATGGTCGGCGGAGCCCGGGTGTTCCGGTTCAACGGCGGCGTCGCGGCCGCCGCGGCGGCGGAGCGGTGGGAGATGGCCACCCGCGAGATGGTCATCGAGGAGGTCGCCGCGACCCGGCAGAACCGGTACCAGGAGGCGGGCCGGCTCATCGCGCCCATCCTGCGGGGACTGGCCGACGGCACCGCGAACCCGTCCGACCCGCGCCTGCGGCACCAGTGCGCCACCGCCGAGGCGATGCTGCGGCAGCTCCTGGCCGAGCACGCGGACCTCTGCGACCCGCTGCTGGGGCTCCTGCAGCCCGGCATCGACAAGGCGCTGCGCCGCGGGGTGGTGGTCGACATGGCCCGGGTCGGCGAGCCGCCGGTGATGGACCAGGCCACCACCTCGGCGCTCGCGCAGGTGCCGCTCGCCGTGCTGGCCGGGACGCGGACGTACGCGCGCATCACCGTCGTCTCGACGGCCGCCGACCAGGTCAGCGTCTCGGTGCTGACCGACGGCGACGTCACCGTCGGGGAGACCGACACCGGCGACGTCGACCTCACCATCGACCATGAGGGGGACCTGCTCTGGGTGGAGGCGCGATGGGCCAGGCCGTGACCATCGCGGTCATCGACGACCAGGACGTGGTGCTGACGGGGATCAAGACCTGGGTGGCAGAGGACCCGCAGCGGCGGGTCGAGATCGTCCACACCGGCACGGCCCTCGCCGACCTGGACGACGGGGCGGCCGCCAAGGCCGACGTCCTGGTCGTCGACCTGCGCATCGACGGCGAGCTCGTCTTCGACAAGATCGCCGAGCTCACCGAGCAGGGCCGCCGGATCGTGGTGTTCTCCCAGCACACCGAGCCGGCCGTCATCCACCGCGCCGAGATGGCCGGTGCCCGCGCCTACATCACCAAGGAGTCCAACGAGGGCCGGGGCCACCTCATCGAGGCCATCCTCGCGGTGGCCGCCGGCGGGCGGTACACCACTCCCTCGCAGGCGGGCGCCATGCTCGCCGCCAGCGGTACCTGCAACGGCAAACCCAGGTTCTCCGATCAGGAACTGCGGACGATGCGCCTGTGGCTGGGCGGCCTCACCCGCGCCGGAGTAGCCCGTCAGATGGGTATCAGCGAGCACACGGTCAAGCAGTATTTGGAACGAGCCCGGGAGAAGTACGCCAAGGCCGGACGCAAGGTCCCGACCCGTCTCGACCTGTACCGCGAAGCCCGCCGCGACGGCATCGTCACCGACTGACGCCGGGCCTCGCGGCGGGATTCTCCGGGCGCCTGCCTACCTGTACACCGCGAGTCTGATGGCCTCCAGCCGCTTACCAGCGCCCGTCATACCGATGGTGATGTTGTTGGGGGCCTCTCTGACGGGCATCCAGTCATAGTCTTGGACATGGGCCTGCCCCCACACCGTATCCGCCCAGTTATCGGTGAGCTCAAGGTAGAACGCTTCCATAGGCCGGTTCTGTCCTTCCGTGCCCACGTAGACCGAGCCCTGGCCGTTACTGCACCTTTTCTCCTGCCAGTCCAAGTCCCGTATGTGGGCTTTGGCGCAGAATCGCCCCACTCCCGTCACCGCGACATTCACGGCTTCGATGGCTAGGCCCCGCCCGATAGTGCCGGTCGGCTCACCGTGACAGACCGACTCCTGCCAGCCCTTGGTGGCGACGTGGGCCCGGTAGCACACGAGGGGGGCGGCGGCCGCCCCTGGTCCGCGCCTGGCGATCTCGGCCTTCAGCGCCTGCTCCGCCGTCGCCCCCTTCCCGTACGTCCTCGGACCGGCGGACGGCGTGGTCGCCGCGGGCGGCGTGGCCGCGGCAGGCGGCCGATCCTCGGCCGTTCCCGTTCCCGTCAGGGCCGTGAAGCCGAGGAGACCTCCGGTGGACAGTGCGACCAGCGCCTTGCCGCTCGTGCGAATGAGTCCGTTCACAGATCCTCCTGCTGATCTCGCTTGAAGATCACTGTGCTCGGCGGGGGCGCGGCCGGGCAAGATCCCACGGACCCACCTTGGCCGGGCGGCGGTAGTGCCCAGGAACCAGCGGCATTCACACGCCACCAACGAAACTAAGGGGAGCTTCCAGCGACCCTCCGGGCGGTCTACCTTTCGGCTGCCGCGCGCTGACCGCCCGGAGGGACTAGCTTGATCATTCTGGACGCAGGACGGACCGCCGGCACAGGCACCCGTAAGTCGCCGGCCGCGCGGTCCCACGGCGCCGGGGGGAACGGTGCTTCCCCGGAATGGGCCGCCCTTGGCATTCCCTGTTGCGAGAGCACGGATATGAGGGCCCTCGCGGGTGGCTTTAACGCCCTCTGATCAAGTGGTACACCCCCGCCCTGCGGTGGGGTGCTACATCCGGGGGGCGACGTAGCGTTGTCGCAGGGCGGGGGCGGTCTATGGGGGTTCGTTCATGAGACGTCCTGACGGACACGCAGGCATCCGGCGATGGTCACGGCTGCCCAGCCGATAGGTCTCCATGCGGCTCTGTAGAGCCGCAAGACGCAGGTAGGCGTGCGGGTGGTGTGCGAGGGTGGCCTTCGTCTCGGCGTCCGATGGGATCGGGGCGTCGTCGATCATCCCGCGTGGCGCCTAGCTCTGTATTGCCAGTCTTGCCCATACGATCTTTCCCCTTCCTACTGGGTTACGGAACGCGCCGAAGCCGCGGGTGGCCAAGGCGGCGATAATGAGGTATCCACGACCGCGCTCACTGCTGCTGTCTTCTGGCCGCACGATGGGCAGGTCACGGCATTCGTCCCACATGCGGAACTCGATGCAGGTCGGGAAACGATGGATCCATAGTCCGATCGACTTCCCAGGCGTCCACTCGATTGCGTTCGCCGCAATTTCCCCCACGATAGACGTTGCATCGTCCTCGGCCGGCGTGCCGTTCATGCCCCAGGCTTCGAACGCCTGACCCACCAGATCGCGGGCGAGATGGGCGTTTTCCTTATAGCCATGAAACCCGACAAAGTACAGATTTGGGATGCTTAGGACTGTGTCAGTCGCGGGTTTCATGGGTGGCCCTTCGTCGATTGCTCTGGTGCCAGCTTGCTAACGCGCAGTACGCTTGTCTTCTTTCGGTAAAGAACTTCAAGCTTAAGGATCTTGAATGGCGAAGGCGGACACGCTTGATCCAGACAACAACCCGTGGCACTGGCTAGCCGCTGACCTGCGAGTGTGGCGCCTTGAACGCAACCTGTCACAGACCCAGCTAGCCGAGATATTGGAGGTTGATGGTTCTACGGTTTCGAATTACGAATCGGCTACCACAAAGCTCCCTCTGGACAAGGCCGAAATTCTTGACCGGCTTTGGAGGACTCGGGGACACTTCGCCCGGATTCGGCGGTATGCCGAGTCGGCCCATGATCCAAACTGGTTCGACGCGTACACGCGCTACGAACGCCAGGCCAGCACCGTCAAGCCATATTCCGCGCTCGCATTGCATGGCTTGTTGCAGACTCCCGCATATGCTCGTGCCTTGCTCGTGGGCGGTCAGGTCGTGGACGACATCGACCGCGCGGTGGAAGAGCGCATTGCTCGGCAAGAGATCCTCGTCGAGGATCCGCCTCCGAATCTGTGGGTTCTGATCAAGGAATCCGTCCTCTGGGATCCGGTTGGTGGACCCGAGGTCATGCACGCCCAACTCGCTCATCTGTTGGGCCTGAGCCACAAGCGGAACACTATGATCCGAGTGGTTCCGAGGTCCCTCGGCGCCCATCCCGGCATCGATGGATCATTTACGCTGCTCACGACTTCCAAGGGTGAACATGCCTGGTCCGAGGCTGTTGCAGGAGGTCGACTGGTCTCTGATCCGGCGAAGCTCCCCGAGTACCGTGTACGTTACGAGCGAATCGGGGCTGACGCCCTGTCGCGAGACTCCACACGGAGTCTGATCACTAAGGTGATGGAGGCCATGCAGTGAGCGAAATCGTGTGGCGCAAGTCCAGCCGCAGCGGTACCGGCGGTACCGGCGGTCAGGAGTGCGTAGAGGTCGCGGCCCTGTCAGGTGTGGTGGGCGTACGTGACAGCAAGACCCCTGATCTCGGACACCTCAATCTCTCCCCGGCGAGCTTCGCCCAGCTCGTCAGCCGCATCAAGGCGGACGACCTCAACGCCTAACCGGCCCAAGCCTGTGGCCTCGTTCCCCTGGAACGGGGCCGTTGGCATGTCCAGCACGGGAGGCTGCAACGCGGCACGGTTGCCCGGCCGCACCAGAGGGATTCCGACTGACGCCCCACGGGCACGACGTCCACGGCGCGCCGCGCCCGGCGGTTCCGGCGCTCTCTGCGCCGGGACCGCCGGGACGGTGATGGCCTAGGCGACGCTCTGTGCGATGGCCGGTGCCGGGACGGGCGGGGACTGGCGCGCGCTCGTCCAGCGGACGAGCGACGCGCCGACCGACATGCCGCCGCCGAACCCGGCCAGCAGGACCAGGTCGCCGGGGCCGATCGAGCCGCGGCGGTACGCGGCGTCCAGCGTGATCGGGATCGACGCCGCCCCGGTGTTGCCGTACCGGTCGACGGTCAGGTGGGTGTGCGCGGCGGTCAGCCCGAGGGTCGGCACGAGGTCGGCGAGCATCGCGCCGTTCGCCTGGTGCGGGATGAAGTGCCGTACCTCGTCGGCCCGCACCCGCCCGCGCCGCAGCAGCTCCCGGACGGCGCCGGGCAACTGCTCGCGCACGAAGTCCCGCACGCCCCGCCCGTCCATCGTGAAGAAGTGCCGGCCCTGCTCCAGCGTGCTCTCCGACGCCGGAAGGCGGCTCCCGCCCGCCGGGACCTGGATGAGGGAGTGCAGGTCGCCCCGGCTCATCAGCAGCGCGTCGGCCAGCCCGGCCCCGTTGGACACCGGGCCGAGCACGACCGCGCCCGCGCCGTCGCCGAAGAGCGCCGCCGTCCTGCGGTCGGAGTAGTCGAGGATGCGCGAGTAGATGTCGACGCCGACGACCACACCGTAACCGCCGCCGCCGTCGCCGCGCAGCAGCCGCTCGGTCACCATTAACGCGTACACGAAGCCGCTGCACACGGCGTTCATGTCGAAGGCGCCCGCGCTCTCGGCACCGATCAGGTGCTGCACGATGCTCGCGGTCGCGGGCTGGGGATGGTCGGGCGTGGACGTGGCGACGACCACGTAGTCCACCTGCGCCGGCGACAGCCCGGCCTGGTCCAGTGCCCGCAGGGCGGCGGTCGCCGCGAGGTCGGAGGACGCTTCGTGCGTGGCGGCCCGCCGCCGTTCGGCGATGCCGGTCTTGCGGACGATCCACTCGGCCGACACTCCGGCCGAACCTGCGATCTCGTCGTTGCCGACGACGCGCGCGGGCAGATAGGAGCCCGTGCTGAGAATGCCTATGCAAACCATTGAAGGGGTCACTCCAGTTCTTGGGTTGGCCGTACGTCAGACCGGCCGCCGCGCGGGAGCGGTCCCGGGGCGCAGCCTGCGCCATTCCCCGAGGACCGCGCGTTCCATCAGGACCGGGTCGTCACCGACCACGACCGGGTCGCCCACGGCCTCCAGGAAAGGGAGGTCGGTGGCGTGGTCGCCGTAGGCGCTGCACCGGGCCAGGTCCAGGTCGCGGACCGCCGCGGTGGCCCGGGCCGCCCGGCCCTTGGCGACGCCGATCAGCGGGGTGAGCACCTCGCCCGTCAGCGTGCCGCGCCGGACGACCGGCCGGGTGCCGAGCGCCCAGCAGCGGCCGCCCAGCGCGTCGGCGATCGGGTCGAGGCAGGCGAAGAACGAGCCGGACAGCAGGACGGTGAGCGCCCCTTCCGCCTGGTGCCGCCGGTACTCGCGCAGCGTCTCGGGCAGGAAGGGCGAGCCGCTGACCGACTCGTAGTCGAACCAGGAGGCGCCCGCCTGGGCCAGCCGCCGCGCGTCCTGCCCGGCGAACAGCCGGTAGTACCGCCGGTTGACCTCGGCCCGCGGCACCCTCGCCGCCGCGGCGTGCAGCTCGCCTGTCAGGCGCTCGTAGGTGCCGGCGGGCTCGCCCCGCTGTTCCAGGAAGTAGCGCAGGAAGCGGAACATGCTCTTGAAGCGGACGAGTGTCTCGTCCACGTCGAAGAACGCGGCCGCTGCCGGGGCGGGCGCGCGCGTGCTCATCGGCAGTGGACCCCCGTGAGCACGCAGCCGACCGAGCAGATCGACCGGCCGGTCTGCCGGACGTCGACGTCCGAGATCACCGAGTACAGCGGCGTCGGCGTCGAGTCGTCCGCGCCGCTCCCGATCTCCCCGGGTCCGGCGGCGGTGTAGGTGATGCCGTCCTCAGGATCGGCGGACCCCGTCACCGGCGCGCTGATGGAGGAGTGCAGGGTGATGTCGCGCTCCAGTTCGCCGAACGCGCTGAACGTGGCGGTCAGCTCGGTGAGGTAGGTCTTGACCGCCGAGAGGCCGCGGACCTCCAGGGCGCCGTAGTGCACGACCTGGCGGGCCGCCTCTGCGAGCACCATGCCCGGGACGTGGTCCTGGGGGTGGTCGAACAGGCTCGGGTGGTTGGCCGTTAGCCGCAGCAGCGCGCTCGCCCCGGAGTGTTCCGCCCTGCCGTTGAGAAGCACGACGTTCTCGGGGGAGGCCCGGCCGACCAGGTGGGGAGCGACCGGTGTGCCGGGGCTCTGCACGGGCAGGACCGACGTCGACCGGAGCGGCCCGCCGTCACGGTCGCGGTACCGCATGGCCAGGTAGTCCTCCGGGGACTTGAAGCGCATGCCGATGCCGGCCGTGCCCACCTCGACCCCCGCGATCTCCAGCCGCATCGTGTAGTCGCCGCCGGTGACGCGGCCGTCGCGGATCCGGCGGCGGACCGAGACGACCATCGTCATCCGGCGGGGCTTCGCGCCGACCCTGAGCAGTTCCGGCCGGTCGATCCGGATCGACAGGCGGGTCAGGACGAACTTGTGGTCGAGCGGCACGTCGTAGTGCAGGTGCGCGCCGAGGATCGCCCCCTGACGGCAGGCCTCCAGCAGCAGCATCGGATCGTAGGTGGCGGGGCTGAGCAGGTGGTCGCCGTAGTAGGCGTGGGAGCGGGGCAGGAACGCGGCCACGGCATAGGTGTCCTCGTCGAGCCGGCGGCTGTCGGTCAGGAATACCTCGGCGAGCGATTCACGGTGCACCAGCGTCCTGTCAATGGTGCGCGCGAATTCGAGCTCGGTCGTGTGCGGGCTGATTTTCGTTGTTGCCATGGTGTCATCCTCTCCAATCGACCATGGTGACGGCATCAGCTATCGAATGATCTTGCCGGATAAGGCTATTGAGTTATCGAAGGGCTTGTCAACGGAATTGCATCCAGAGAGTCGCCGTTTTTGAATGGTCAATAAAATGGGTCGCCAAAATGCCCGGTCCGCGGGGAATGGCGGCTCTCCGGGCGAGGCGTGAATGCTGGATCAGGCGCGGCCCCCGGCCGAGGTGGATCCCCTGGTCCTCGGGCGGGGACCGCCGGGCCCGGCCCGCCCGAGTTCGATCGTGTGCAGTGAAGCGATCCTTTCCGGCGCGCGGGTCGCGCCGTCCTCTTCATTCGCGGCCGGCGGCCATCGGGATGAGCGGGAACCGACGTGGATCAGGCACGGCTCGGCGTTGCCGCGGCCTCGGACCGGCCGGAGGGCGTCGGGGCTTCACGGTCGTTCGATGTTCTGGCGGCGCCGGGCGCGCCGCGCGCTTTCATGGCACGCCGGAGTTCAGCGGCGGACGTGCCGTCGCGCCGGGCCTTCGGCATGCGGCTCAGCGGCGTGCGCCTTTTCGCTGGGACCGGCGCGGGGGAGCACAAGCAGGCTGTGGAAATGGGCACGACCAGGGGCGGGACTCGTCGGCTGTGCGATGCGTCCCGCCCGCGGGTCGGCCGGTGATGGGGATGCGCTATCAGGGGTAGACGTCGCCCGGAAGCCTGCGGTCGGTGCCGACCGTCCGGATGTGCCAATAGGGGTAGGGGGCCGGGGTCTCGCTGACCTTGTCGAGGTGCTCGACCTCGTCCGTGGTCAGCGTCCAGTCCATGGCGTTCAGGTTGTCCTCAAGCTGGCTCGGCTTGCTGGCGCCGACCACCGCCGAGGTGATGCCGGGCTTGGCCAGCACCCAGTTGAGCGCGACCTGGGGCACCGTCACCCCGCGCTCGCCGGCGATGTCGGCGAGCGCGTCGACGATGTCGTAGGCCTGCTCCTCATCGGTCAGCGGCGCGGACTCGGCGGCGGTCGCGTTGGAGAGGCGGCTGCCTTCCGGACGGCCCTCGCCGCGCTTGTACTTGCCGGTGAGGAAGCCGCCGGCCAGCGGCGACCAGACCGTGATGCCGACGTTCTGGTCCACGCCCAACGGGACGATCTCGCGCTCCAGCTCGCGGGCGGCGAGATTGTAGTAGCCCTGGTAGCACACGACCCGGGCCAAGTTGCGGCGTTCGGACACCGACAGCGCCTTCATCAGGTGCCAGGCCGCGAAGTTGGACACGCCGAGGTAGCGGACCTTGCCCGACCTGACCAGGTCGTCCAGCGCCCGCAGGGTCTCCTCCAGCGAGGTGCGCGGGTCGAAGCCGTGCAGGTGGTAGATGTCGATGTAGTCGGTGTTCAGGCGGCGCAGGCTGCTGTCCACCGCGGCGAAGAGGTGGTGCCGCGACGAGCCGAGGTCATTCGGGTCGTCGGTGATCCGCCAGCGCCCCTTCGTCCCGATGACGACCCGGTCCCGCACGTTCTTCAGCGCGACGCCGAGGAACTGCTCGCCCATCCCGTTCTTGTAGACGTCGGCGGTGTCGAAGAAGTTGACGCCCGCGTCGAGCGCGGTGTTCACCAGCCGGAAGACCTCTTGCTCCTCGACCGTTCCGAACTCGGCCCAGTCCCTGTCGGGGGCCCCTAGGAACGGGGCGTTGCCGCCGAAGTTGAATGAGCCGTAGCAGAGCTCTGACACCATCAGGCCGGTGTCGCCCATGTAGCGGTACCTCATTGCGGTTCCTTCCCTTGTTGCGGATCCGTGGATGCGGAGTCGTCCAGCTCTCGGTCGCGGATCACCGCGTAGGTCGTGATGGCGCCCAGCAGGGCGAGCACGGCCAGCACCAGGAACACGGTGTGCATCGCGGAGGTGAGGCCGTGCGCGGCGGCGTCCAGCGCGAATTCCCGCCGGTCGGCGGGCACGGCGTCGAGCGCTCCCTCGATGCGGCCCTGGGTGGCCTCTCCGGCCAGGGCCCGCGCGTTCCCCGAAAGCGCGGGAGCGCGGTCGTTCAGGTCACGCAGGGTGAGGCTCGCCAGCAGGGCGGCGGCGCCCGCGATGGCGACCGACTCGCCGGTGATGCGCATCGTGTTGAAGATCCCGGAGGCCATGCCGGCGCGTTCGACCGGCGCGACGCTCACCGCCGCGTTGTCCATGACGCCGAACGCGCTGCCCACGCCGATGCCGAAGACCAGCAGCGGACCGGCGAGCTCCGCCCACGACGAGTCGGGCCGCAGGGTCATCAGCCAGAGGGAGCCGGCGGCGATCAGCGTCGAGGAGGCGGCGAGCATCACGCGCAGCGGGACCTTGGCGGCGATACGCCCGGCCACCAGGGGCACGAGGAAGACCGGCACGGTCAGCGGGAGCAGCAGCGCCCCGGCCTCGGTCGCCGAGTGCCCGCCGGCGCCCTGGAAGTAGGGCGGCAGGTACACCAGCAGCACCACGAAGCCGAAGGTGATCGTGAACGGCTGGCACACCACGACGATGAACGTCGGACGGCGGAACAGCGACAGGTCGAACATCGGGTGCGCCACCCGCAGCTCGACGACCGCGAACGCGGCCATCAGCGCGACCGAGCCCGCCAGCGCGCCGAGCGTGGGCAGGGTGACCCAGCCGCTTTCGGGCCCCTCCACGAACGTCAGGGCGAGCAGGCCCAGGCTGCCGCTGAAGGTGGCCGCGCCGCCCCAGTCGACCTTGGTGGCGGCGGGGTTGCGGGACTCGGGGATGAAGCGGGCCAGCGCGAGCACGACCAGGCCGATCACCACGTTGACGAAGAAGACCGCGCGCCAGCTCCCCGCGCTCACCAGGGCGCCCGCCGTGAGCGGTCCGAGCGCCAGCCCGCAGCCGAACGAGCCGCCGAGCACGCCGAACGCCTGTGCCCTGGCGGGCCCCTGGAACGAGGCGGCCAGGATCGCGGCGCCGCTGGTCAGCACGCCCGCCGCGCCGATGCCCTGGACGGCCCGCGCGATGTCGATGAGCAGCATGCTCGACGCCACCGTGCAGACCACCGACATGAGGCAGAAGACCATCAGGCCGCTCAGCAGCACCCGGCGGCGTCCGAAGCGGTCGGCGAGCCCGCCCGCGGCCAGCAGGCAGGCGGCGAAGGTGACGCCGTAGGCGTTCTGGACCCATTGGGCCGCGGCCACGCTGGAGCCGAGGTCGGCGGCCATGTCCGAAAGGGCGACGGCCGGGCCCGTCACGGTGAGCGGGAGCGTGATGCTCGCGAGGGCGATGGCGGCCAGGGTGGGAACGGCGTGCACCCGTTCCTGCGGTCTGGGTTTGAGAATTTCAGTTTCCGTGCCGGCAGACATACGGCCAGAGCGCCTCTCTATGAGGACGAACTACCATCAGTTGCCGACAGACTATAAGCTCTCTTACAGTCGGGGTGCAAGCCAGCGCAGGGTGAATACCCGATGTGGGGATAGCCTTCAGCCGTATGTGAACGAGCTCAAGTTCATGCGGTATTCGGACCGCCGAGTCGCGCTAAATGATAAGTTGCCTGATCGAGATATGGCCTCGTATCGTGAGGGCCGGTCACGGGAGGCGGGTCGCGGCGTGCCGCTGACGCGCGGTTCCGGCGGATGGCGTTCCGGGAGAGGGAGCGCGATCCGTGTGAAGGGCACCGGGGCGGCACCGGCTCACTCCGGTGCCGCCCCGGGCCGTCAACGCGGAACCTCGTGCCGGGTCGCGGCGAGCCGTTCACTCCGGGGTATGAGCGAACGGCTCGCCGCAGGCCGGGCAGGCGGCCCGGGGCTCAGTAGCGGTCGCCGACGACGTGGTCGGCGATCGGGTCCAGTGCCCTGAGATCCGCGTCGGTGAGACGCAGGTCGGCCGCGGCGAGGTTCTCCTCCAGATGGATCAGGCGCCTGGTGCCCGGAATCGGCACGATGTCCTCGCTGAGCGCGAGCACCCAGGCCAGCGCCACCTGGGCCTTCGTGGCGCTCCGCGCCCGGGCGACGTCGTCGATGGCCGCGAGGATGCGCTGGTTCCGCGCGATCGTCTCGGCCTGGAAACGCGGGTTGCCCCGGCGCCAGTCATCGGCCTCCAGCTGGTCGGCCTTGGTCAGCGCGCCGGTGAGGTAGCCGCGGCCGAGTGGCGAGTAGGCGATGAACGCCGCGTTGTGCTCCCGGCACCAGGGCACCACCTTGTCCAGCTGGTCCCGGCTCCACAGTGACAACTCGCTCTGCACGGTGGCGACCGGGTGGACGGCGTGCGCGGCGGCGAGCTGGTCCACCGTCGCCTCGGACATGCCGATGTGGCGCACCATGCCCGCGGTGACGAGCTCGGCCATGGCGCCCCAGCTGTCCTCGACGGGGACGTCCGGGTCCACCCGGTGGAGCTGGTAGAGGTCGATGACCTCGGTGCCGAGCCGCTGGAGCGAATGCTCCGCGGCGGCCCGGATGTGGTCGGGGCGGCCGCTCGGCACGATCGCGCCGTCCCGCACCACCAGCCCGCACTTGCTGGCGAGCACCACCTCGTCGCGGCGGGCGCGCAGGGCGCGGCCGACCAGCTTCTCGTTGGTGAACGGGCCGTAGACGTCGGCGGTGTCGATGAGCGTGACGCCCTTGTCGATGGCCGCGCCGATGACGCGGATCGACTCCTCGTCATCGCGCTTGGCCGGACTGTAGGCGAAGCTCATCCCCATGCACCCGAGGCCGATGGCCCCTACGGCCAGTCCGGTCGATCCGAGAGTCCTCTGCTGCACGGTTGGTCATCCCTTCTTGGCGAGCGTCGATCCGCTGAGTGAGATGGAGCCGCCATTGATCGTCCCGTTGGCGGTGACGCCGGTCTTGTCATTGAGCGTCAGCGTCGAGCCGCTGACGGTGTACTTGCCGGCGTAGGCGGCCTTCTGGCCGTTGTAGTCCTCGACGAACGTGCCGTCGGCGTTGAGCACCAGGCGCAGCCCGCCGTCGTCGCTCGCCCAGGTGCCCACCACGCTCGGCGCCGCGGGCTTCGCGCCCCCGGCGGAGGCCGTCGCCGAGGGCGCGGCCGATGAGGACACGGCGGACGGGGCCGCCGCCCGGGCATCGTCCCCATCGCTCGAACACGCCGCGGTGGCGAGTAAGGCGGTGACGAGCGCGGCGCCGGCACCGGCGCCGAGAGAGAGGTTCCTGGACACGTCGGTCTCCTTTTCGATGGGTTCAGGTCAGCCGCCGGTCATCTCCAGGAGCCCCTCCATGCCGTCGCTCCGGTGCCCTCCGACCGAGCAGAAGAACGTGTAACGGCCGGGGGTGAGCCCGGTGACCAGCGCGCGGGTCTCGCCCTTGGTGATCACGCGGGTGCGGCCGACCACCCGGCCGTCGCGTTCGAGCACCATGTCGTGCGGGATCCCCGAGTCGTTCTGGAAGGCCAGCAGGATCTTGCCGCCGGAGGCGGTGTGCCGGTCGTGGTCGAAGGCGTGCGAGCCGTCGCTCCGCGCGGCGAGCCGGAACACCGGCGCGCCGGCCGCGGCGGCCGGGTCGCCCGCGCCCTCGGGCCCGAGCGTGACCGCACCGCCGCCCGTCCCGTGGCCGTGCGTCCCCGCGCCGTCCGGTGTCCCGGCGCAACTGGACGCGACCAGGGCGATGGCGCACAGCGACACGCCGATCGCGCCCGCGACGCTGATCTTGGAGTTCATCGCCGTACCTCTCCTCGGCGCCGGTGAGGGGAAGCGGCGCGATGCCGCCTGACCATTTCCATCATGTGGGCCGCGGTGACGGGTGCCCAGGGTTCTGCTTTTCCTGGGTTCCCGCTTCCTAGGACTGGCGTGACCACCTTCCGGGCGTGCGGATTCTTGTCGCCGCGCCGCGACGATGTTTAGACTAAGGCGACTATTCGAGACCTTATGCCCATCCGTGGACGTATGATCATAAAGTTCTGGCGTTCGGGGCATGGCCCGCGCAGGGAGGTTCGGCTCTTTGAGATCCGAGACGAGTTCTGTGACTTCGATGACTTCCGTGCCCGGCGCGGACGAGCCCGGCGACGTGCTCGTGGTCGGCGCGGGGCCGACCGGGCTGATGGCCGCCTGCGAATTGCTGCGGCGCGGCGTCCGGGTGCGGCTGATCGACCGGGCGCCCGCCGCCTCGCCCTTTCCCAAGGCACTGCTGCTCTGGCCGCGCAGCCTGGATCTGCTGGCCGACCTGGGCGCGCTCGGCGCCGCCCGCGAGGCGGGCCTTCAGATCAACGCCTTCGACTACTACTCCGCGGGCCGGCCGCTCGCGACGTTCGACTTCCCGGGCGATCTCGCCCCGCTCTGCCTCCCGCAGAGCGAGACCGAGCGGGTGCTGACCGGCGCCCTCCACGCGCTGGGCGGGACCATCGAACGCGGCGTGCGGCTGCTCGCCTTCGACGGGCTGGACTACTCGGGCGAGGTGACCGCGACCGAGTCGGTCACCTCGATCCTCGAACACCCCGCGGACGGCCGGGTCGAACGTGTCCGGCACCGGTTCGTCATCGGGGCGGACGGAGCCGGGAGCGCCGTCCGCGCGCAGATGGGCACGGCCTTCACCGGCGCCACCTACGAGAACGCGTTCGCGCTCGTCGACGCGCATATCGAAGGCGAGCTTCCGCCGGACCGGGCCCTGTACTACCAGTCGCCCGCCGGGGCGCTGGTCGTGGTCGCGCTGCCCAAGGGGGTGTACCGCTTCTTCTCCAGCCTTCCGCCGGGGCAGCGGGTGAGCGTTCCGCTGCTGCAGCGCATCGTCGACGAGCAGGGGCCGTCGGGCGTGAAGCTGGTCGATCCGGTATGGGAGGCGGTCTTCCGGGTCCACCGGCGGCACGCCGCCGACTTCCAGCTCGGCCGCGTGTTCATCGCCGGTGACGCCGCGCACGTGCACAGCCCGGCGGGCGGGCAGGGGCTCAACACCGGTCTCCAGGACGCGCACAACCTCGCATGGAAGATCGCGGCGGTGCTCCACGGCGAGGCCCCGCCCGGCCTGCTCTCCACCTACGAGCCCGAACGCAAGGCGGTGGCGCGCCGCGTCGTCCGGGACACCGACATCCAGACGCGCGGCTGGATGCTCAAGCACCCGCTCCAGGTCGCCGCGCGCGACACCGCGTTCCGCCTGCTGGACCGATCCGGCGTGATGGCGCGGCACTACGTCCCCGTCATGGCCGGACGCCGGCTCGCCTATCCGCAGGCGCGCGCCGGGCAGGAGCCGTCAGAGCGGTCGGGCTGCCGGTTGGCGCGCGGATGCCTGCCGGGAGGCGGCCTGCGCATCGGCGGGGTCTTCCCTCGCGAGGACGCGGCGACGGAGCCGGCAGGGTGGACGCTGGTCGCGGTCTCGCGGGGCGACTCGGCGTGGCGTGGCGCGTTGGAGGAAGTCGTGGCGCCGTGGCCCCAGGTTCATCTCGACGAACGGTCCGGCGCGCGCGCGTGGGCGTGTGCACGGCCATCCTACTTCCTCGTACGGCCGGACGGGCACCTCGCGGCCCACGGCCACGAGGGGGATCTCGACCGATTGCGAGCGGAGTTGTGTGCGACGCTCGCCGGAACGGACGCTCATGCCTCTTATCAGAATCAGACACCGTAGTAGTATCTTGTCTATGATGGCACAATGAGTGCACTTCCGATCGAGCAGCGGCTCGGCCACCATCTCAAACGGGTCGAGCAGGAGCTCATCGCCGCCAAGACCGTGGCTCTGCGGCCGTACGGCCTCAACGTCCCGCAGTACACGGTCCTCCTCGTCCTCGCGCATGAACCCGGCCTCTCCGGGGCGGCGCTGGCGCGGCGTTGCCTGGTCACCCCGCAGACGATGTCCTCCGTCCTGACCACGCTCGAATCGCGCCGGCTGGTGGAGCGGACGCCGCATCCGATCCACACCCACATCCTCGAAGTCCGGTTGACGCGGAAAGCGAAGTCGGTGCTGGCCGAGGCGGACGCCGAGGCGGTGAAGGTCGAACTGCGGCTGAGCGCGAAGTTCAAGCCACAGGAGGCGGACCAGCTGATCGAATACCTCGGCCGCTGCTCCGGCGTTCTGACCGAGGTGGCCGCCGGCCCCAAGAAGGCGCGCTGACGAAGGAGAAAGCCGTGCGGGATGCCGGGGAGAGGCCGACACCCCGCACAGCGTCTGCGTCACCGGTCCTGGCGCCGGGACATTGCCGGGGACACCGCCGGGATCGGTGCGTTTCATCATCATCCCGCCGGTGCATGGCTCGAATCATCCTCCTTGGGCGAGATGTTGCCCAGTGTCCTGACGTCCCTAGGACTCTGTTACCTAGGTTCAGCAGGGACAGGCACCGAGACGGGAAAGAGGTGACACTGGACCAATGGACCAGCGAACCGAACTCGGCGAGTTCCTCCGGTCCAGGCGCGCCCGCCTGCGGCCCGAGGACGTCGGCCTCCCCGCGGCCCTCGGGAAGCGCCGGGTGCCCGGGCTGCGCAGGGAGGAACTGGCGCAGCTCGCGGGCGTCAGCGTCGACTACTACGTCAGGCTCGAACAGGGCCGGGCCCGCAACGCCTCGGCCACCGTGCTCGACGCCGTCGCCCAGGCGCTGCGGCTGAACGAGGACGAGTACGCCTACCTGCGCAACATCGCCAAGCCCGTGCCCGCGCGGCGGCGGCCCGCCCGCCCCGAGCGGGTGCGCCCCGGGCTGCAGCGGCTGCTCGACATGAGCGCGAGCGTCCCGGCGTACGTGGTCGGACGCCGGGTGGACGTGCTCGCCTGGAACCGCGCGGCCTGCGCGCTGTTCACCGACTTCGCCGCGCGCCCGCCCGGAGGCCGCAACTGGGCCCGCATGATCTTCCTGGAGCAGGAGATCCGGGACCTGTTCGACGACTGGACGGTCAAGGCGCGCGAGACGGTGTCCTACCTGCGCATGCAGGCGGGCAGCCGGCCCGACGACACCGAGCTGGCCGCGCTGGTCGGGGAGCTGTCGGTGAAGAGCGGGGACTTCCGCCACTGGTGGGCGAGCCACGAGGTCCACGACAAAGCCCACGGCCGCAAGCACCTGCGCCACCCGGTCGCCGGCGACCTCGTGCTCGACTTCGAGACGCTGCGCCTGCCGTCCGACCCCGACCAGGTCCTGGTCACCTACACCGCCGAGGCGGGGTCACCCTCGGAGGAGGCGCTCAACTTCCTGACGAGCTGGAGCGCCGACACGCCCGATCGCGCGGAGCGCACCTCCTGACGAGGCAGTGGCCAGGACCGGACCCCCCTTAGCCGCGGAACCCTCCGACACCGAACCAGATGTGGCACAGAGTGCTTACCTCCGTGTACGCGCCGTGGTTGGGATCGGCGTGCCAGTTGTACTCCTCGCTGTCCTTCGGTGCGAACGCCCAGCTGTTCAGCTGCTCGCTCCGCATGGTCACCAGCGGCTTGGTGCCCGGGACCGGATCCGTCAGGCAGGCGAAGGCGGGGCCGGTCGCCTGCCACCGGGCATTGGGCGGTGCCGCGTTGCGCGAGTAGTAGCGGCCGATGTCGCGCTTGGGGTCGCCGCAATTGCTGTCGCAGACGAACTGGTAGATGTCGACGAGGCCGGGGACGCCGCGCTCGCCCGCGCTGTAGGCGCCGCCGATGACCTGCATGTCGGCCCATTTGTCCTCGCCTGGATGAGCACCGTTGACGCTCAGATGGCGGGCTTCGTTGCCGCGCGCCTTGTACCGCCTCAGCCCGCTGGGCGCGACGGTCTCGTAGATGTATTCGACGCCGGTTCCGGCGGGCACCTGCGTTCCCGCGTTCGGACTCTGGCCGTGCACGACATTGGTCTGCCAGGTGACCTCGTCCGGCTTCCCGGCGCAGGCGAGGGAGAGGGCCTGAAGGGTCTGGCACGCCTGGTCGGGGTTCATGCTCTGCACGGACGGCACGACGACCCCGCTGCCCCGCGCCGGATCGATGTACGTCAGCGTGATCGTGGTGCCGGTGTTCGCCTCACGCGGCGCGCGCGGGTCCTGCGCGATCACCCGTCCGATGTCGGCGGGGTTCTGCGCGACGCCGCCCGGCACGTCCCGCCATTGGAACCGCGCGTTCTGCAGGGTCTGGTGGGCCTGGTCGATCGTCAGGCCGGTGACGGGCGGGACCCGCGCCGGGCCGCAGACTCGGAGCACGACCAGGGAGTCCCGCTTGACCCGCGTCCCCGCACCGGGATCGGACGCGGTGACCGTCCCCGACACGCAGTTGCCGGGGAGCGATACCGACCGCGCACGCAGCCTCGCCCGCCTGATCTCCGCCTCGGCCTGGGCGGCCGGTTGCCCGACCACCGGCGGCACCACGACCAGCGGCCGGGGCGGGTCGTCCGGCTCGCGGGCCGGGGTCCCGCCCTCACCCTCACCGGTGCCGCGCTGGCCGTCACCGCCGCGCTGACCGGTGCTGCCGCCGTCATCGCCGCCGTTGCGGGTAGTGTTCGGGCGCCCGGTCGGGTCGCCGATGTCGGTGCCAGGGGACGGGCGGCGCGTGACAGGGGGCACGCCCGTGGCCGGACGCTGCGAGCGGCCGCCCTCCGGCCCGTTGCTCAGGTCGTCCGGGGCGAAGGTCACCACCTTGCCCTCACGGTCGAACGACATCAGCTCCTTCTGGTCCGGGTCGTTCACCCAGACGCGGCCGTCCCTGGCGAACAACTCGAAATCGTCACCGCCCTTCCCTTGGACGTGCCGGGGCTCGCCCGTCGGGCGCATCGAGCGCAGGTCGTGCACCACTACGTGGCGGCTCCGGTAGTCGGGGACGTACACGCGGCCCCGCGACACCACGGGCGGCCCGAAACGGTGGCGCTCGCGTCCGGCCAGGCGGCTCGTCCGGACGGCGCCGGTGCCGAAGTCCGCCTTGATCAGGGTGGCCAGCCGCCGCGTGACGACGACCAGGACGGGGCTGTCGGCGCCCGGCGCGGCCGCCTTCACATCGGACGGGTCCTGCCGCGGCAGGCCGATGGTGCGCTCCGGGGTGCCGTCGGCCTTCATCATGGTGGCCTCGCCGCGCTCCGGCCGGTAGACGACCGGCCGCCCGCCCGCGAGGACCAGCGCGACCACCTCGCCTCCCGCCGACACCCGGTGCCCGGACACGAACCGGCCCCCGGACACCGCGAAGAGCTCGCCGGTGTGGCCGGACAGCGCCCAAGCCGTGCCCCGGCCGTCCACCACGAGCTGGGTGGCCGGGGCGGGCAGCGAGGCCTGCGCCCCGCGGTTGCCGGACGGTCCTTCGAGGAGGGTCACGCGGCCGTCCGGGTCCAGCACGTAGGCGTTGCCGCCGCCCGCCGCCACCCGCGGCCTCGGCCCCTCCTTCCGCTGGGCGGCCCTGACCAGCTGCGGGTCGAGGGAGTCGGTCGGCAGCCGCCACACCGCGCCCGTCACGTTGTTCACCACGTACAGCACGCCCGGGGACATCTGGACGACCTCAAGGCGCTGCCCGCCCTTGGCCAGCCTGCGCACCGCCCGCGCGTCCACGCTCTTGGCCTCGGCGTTGACGCGCACCACGGTGCCCTTCTTCTGCACGTGGGCGCTGGCGTCGTCGAGCATGGCGTGCGAGGCGCGGTAGCCGCCGCCGAAGGTGACCGCGACCACGCCCGCGAGCAGGGCCACGACGAGCAGCCCGCGCAGGAGCCTCTCCCGGGTGGACGCGGTCATCGTTCATCCTTTCCGGCTGCGGGCGGAAAACGGTGGAACGGCGGAGCGGCATAGGGGATTCGGTGGCGGGTCGGCGCCGCCACGGACGACAATAGGACGGCCGAGGCGAAATCCGCAGCCGAGTGCGTGGGAAGGGCTCCCCAATCCCGGGGCCGGTTCGCGGGCGAGCCTGCGGCCTTTCGGCTGGACGGAATGGGGGAGAGGCGATGACGGCGGCGACCGTGTTCTCCGGCGAACGGATCTATTGCGTGGACCCGGCGGAACGACTCTTTTTCGGACGGTCCGCGGAATGCACGATCTGCCTCGACGCCGAGGACACCGCCATTTCCCGGCGGGCCGGCGAGATCGTGCACGAGCGCGGCGCCTGGTGGCTGGTCAACCGGTCCTCCGCGCACCCGCTCTCCGTCATCGACGAGGTGGGGCTGCGCAGCGTGCTCGTGCCCGGCCGCCGCACGGCGCTCGACGCCGTCACGCGGATCGTCGTCGCCGGGGCGCGCGGCAGCCACACGCTGCGGGTCGAGGTGCCGGAGGCCGCCGCCGACCGGGCGGCCGAGTCCGCCACGCCCGCCGGAGACCCCACCGCGGTCGGCGAGAACGTGCTGATCAGCCAGGCCGACCGGGACGCGATGCTGGCGCTGTTCGCCGGCTACCTGGAGGAGCCGCCGCGCCACGACCCGCACCCGAGGACCTATGCCGCCGCCGCTGCCCGCCTCGGCTGGCCGCGCACGACGCTGGTCAAGCGCATCGAGTACCTGCGCACCCGCCTGGACGAGGCCGGCGTGCCCAACATGACCGGCTGGAACGCGCTGACGAACCTGGCCGAGTACGCGCTGTCCCGCGGCCTGATCACCAAGGACGACCTGCGCCGCGTCCGCCGCGACCGCTGACCCCGGCGCTGGGAAGGGCTTCCCATTCAGCCGGGACGGGCCGTTCCGTACGGTCGGGCCCATGGAGACCATGAGCCATGCCGAGGCCGTCGCCGGCATCGGCGCGCGCCCGCCGGGGGACCCGGAGGGGATGCGGCGCCTGGCCGACGACCTCCGCCGGATCGCCCGGGAGCTGGGCTCCGTCCAGCGGATCCGGATCGAGCACTGGGACTCCGGCCGCGCCCGGGAGGCCAAGGCCAGGATCGCCGGGGCCGCCCGCACGGCGTCGGACGTCTCCCATGACCTCGGACGGGCCGCCCGCCTGCTGGACCAGGAGGCCGCCGAGCTCGTCGCCGCCCGGGGACGCTGGGCGCGCCGCTACACCGACCTCACCGGGGAGGCCCCGCCATGACCAAGCCGCCCGCCGCCGGTCCGATCACCATCGACTTCGACGAGCTGGCCAAGGCCGCGCCCGAGGTCGCGGATCTGCACCACGTGCTCGCCAGGGCGTCCGCCCGGCTGGCGGGCCTGGACGTCGGCGCGGACATGCCGCCGGACGTGGGGGCCAGGGTGCGCGCCGCCGTCCACGCCGCCGCCGCTGAGACGGGCCGCGCCGCCGCGCGCGTCGACGGCCTGGACCGCGGCATGGCCTCCTGCGCCCGCTTCGCCCAGATCGCCAACGGCATCGCTTTGGGCGCGAAAATCGCGGAGCCGCTGAAATACCAGCTGGAAGTCATCGGCCTGTCGAAATGGGTCACCGGCCTCAAGGTTTTCGGCTATGCCGCCGAAGTGCCGTCCCTTATCTCGGACCTCTCCAATCCCTATCTCGGGACTGACCGGAAGGTGGCGAGGGGCGCCGTGCGCGTCACCGCCGTGGCCGGTGCGGACGTCGGCGGAGCCAAGGCGGCCCAGGCCCTCGGCGCGGCGGCGGGCCGGCGCGCGGCGGCCAGGGAGCTGGAGCGCGGCGGGACCCGGCTGGCGGCCAGGGCGGCGGCGAAGCTGGTGTCCGGGCGCGTGGTCATGCTGGCGGGCGGCCCGGCCGGGATCACTCTCGGCCTCGCCTGGACGATCGCGGACGCCAAGTTCAACCTCACCCCCAAGGTCGCCGATGGCGCCCTCTGGACGGCGGGCAAGGTCGGGGACGCTGCGGGAGAGGTCGCGAAGGGCGCGGACAAGGCGACCCCCTGGGACGGCGTGGCGCCGTGGTGAGCTCGGGTCACATGGCGGTGAGCTGGGGTCACATGGCCACGTGCACGTGGTCGGTGTGGCCGGAGACGAAGCCCTTGCCCACCTGCTCGCCGTTCTTGATGTTGCGGGCGCCCGGGCCGTTCCAGAACAGCTCCTTGAGCTGCCTGCCGTAGTGGTCGGACACCCAGTCGGCGAAGCGGGACATCTCCTGGGGCGAGCCGCTGGCGTCGAACGCCCGGTTGCGGTAGTGCCAGGACCCTTGGGCGTGCACCGGGTCGACCTTGTCGAACGGCTCCATCTCGCGGATGGTCAGGTTGAAACGACGCTGCCCGATCTCGGCGAGCCCACGCAGCGAGATCCGCTCGGGCGTGTGAGGCCGCGCATGCCCTGGCCCGTGGCCGGGCTTGTGCCCGCCCCCGCGATCCGAGCCGCGATCCGAGCCGTGTCTCGGGCCGTGCTTCGGGCCGTGTTTCGGGCCGGACGGCGGTAGGTGGTGGCGGACGCCGGGGCCGCGGTCCGGGCCGTACAGGGCACGGAGCAGCGCGGCGACATGCGCGGCGGACCCCTTGGAGCCGTGCTCCTCGCGCAGCGACCGGATCAGCGACTCCACCGTGGTGCGGGCCTCGCCCCGGTCGGCGCCCGAGAACCTGCGCCATGCCTCGACGACGTAGCCGATGTCGCGGCTCATCAGGTAGGGCAGGCGCCGCAGCCCGTCCCAGTCGTCCAGGGCCTCGTCGAGCCGATGGCGGAGCTTGTTCTCCAGAAGGTCGTCCCCCAGGTCGAGGGTCCCGAGGTCGTCGCGCTCGCGGCGGCAGCGGTGGTAGGTCGTCTCGACGGTGGCGAGCAGCTCGGTGAGGCGGCGGGTCAGCGCGTGCAGTTGCTCGCCGTCCACCAGGACCTTCCGCATCCCTCCGCCGAAGGGCCGCGCCGGGACCCGCCACGGACGCAGCCCCGCCTTCTCCCCGCCGCCCGCGCCGGGACCGCCGCCGTGCGACGGCTTGCCGTGCGCCTGCCCGTGCCGGACGATCGCGCGCCGCGCGTCGTCCAGGAACGGCTTGTGCAGGCCGTTCTGGTACGTGGACCAGGCGTTCCACGGGTCCGGCCGGAACGACTTCGACTCCTCCCACACCCGGTGGGCGGCCTTGGCGTTGTAGAGCGGCTCGTACAGCCGGTCCTCGTCCAGGCCGCCGAAGTGGGCGCTGTTGATCTGCCAGAGGCCGCGCGAGTCCTCCGGGCCCGCCGCGTTGCTCCCGGGCCGCCCGCTGGACTCGGCCAGCGCCACGGCGACGGCCACCTCCAGGTCGCGTCCCCGGAACCCGGCCTTGGCCGCGACGTCCGCGATCTCGCCTGGGCTCATGGCCGTCACAGCTCCACCGCCTTGCCCTCGATCAGCTCGCGCACGTCCCGGCGCAGGGAGCCGACGTCCACCGGGACGGTCGCCCCGTCCGCCTCGCCGACGGCCGTGGCGGACTCAGCGACCCCGGCGGGCTCGGTGAGCAGGGCCGTGGTGCCGTCGCACGCGATCAGCCAGCGCAGCTCGCCCGCCGCGAAACGGCCGTCCGGGCCGCCCTCGCCGAGCCGGTGCGCCACGCTCAGCGTGACCCTGGACGGCGTCGCGGCGGCCCCCTCGTCCAGGCCGCACAGGCGGGGCAGCAGCGTCCCGGCGTCGGTGTCGAGAAGCTCGACGGAGCCGAGCCCGGCAGGCAGCGCGGTCAGCAGGGTCACGGGCGGGGCGTCTCCGGCGGCCACCGAGTACCGGGCCGTCCGGCCTCCCGGCTCCCGCTCGATCACGATCTCGGCCAGCGTCCGCGGCGACGCGCACGGGCCGAGCAGGCGGCGGAGGCCGCCCGCGACCCGGACGCCGTCAAGGGGTTCGGCCTCGGGCAGCGCGACGAGGTCGCGGGCGGCCAGGCCGCGGATCGCCGCCGCGTCCACGGCCAGGTCCCCGGTGTCGCCCGCCGTGACGAAGGACGGCAGGCTCAGGTACGCGATCCGCCGCAGCGCTCTCAGCTCGTCGATCGTGACGATCATGCGATCACCCCTCGCGGCGCCGCGGCGCCGCCGTTGGCGGTCCCGCCGGCGGCCCTGTCCGCGGCGGCCTGCGCGAGCGCGGCGGCGTCGAGCAGGTGGCGGCGGGCGGCGGCGAGGTGGTGGAGCCGGTAGTGCCCGCCGATGTGGTCGCGGAAGGTGTCGGCGGCGTTGCCCCGCCAGTAGGCGTGCGAGCCGCCGGCCTCGCGGCGCAGCTCCTCGCGCACATGCTCCAGGCGTTCCGCGGCCTGGACGAGGGTGCGGTGCAGGTCCCGTAGGCGTGCTTCCGATGTCGGCACGGGCCCGACGCTAGGGCGGCGCGCGTCCCGTCCGGTATGGGAAGGGCTTCCGATTCCCCGGGGCCCGCCGCCTCGCCTACGTTCGCCCTGCACCCGAGACAGAGGAGCACGTGATGAGCAGGGTCAAGGCGGATCCGGCGCAGGTCGAGGCGCTGGCGCGGAAGGTGGACGAGCAGGGCGCGGTCATCGGCGGGCTGGTCGGGGTGCTGGCCTCGGCGGTGTCCAGCATGGACTGGGAGGGACGGAGCGCGAGCCGGTTCGACGAGGCGTGGCACGCCGAGTACCGGCCGATGCTGGAGCGCATGCGCGACTCCCTCGAACACGACCTGTCGCCCGCCATGCGGGCCTTCGCCGGCCGTGTCGCCGCAGCGGACGGACAGATCTAGACCTCCGGCAGTCGAGACCCGGGAGCCGTCCGGCATGGAATGGGAGATCACGGTCGCGGACCGGTGGGGCCGGTCCATGCCCGTCGTCGTCGAGGCCGGCCCGGCCGCGACGGTCGGGGCGCTGTGCCGGGCCCTGGCCGACGCGTCCGATGCGTCCGGCGGGATTCTGGCGGGCTCGCCGGGCGGAGTCCTGGCGGGCCCGTCCGGCGCGGACGGGCACCCGCCGCGCACGGACGGCCCGCCGTACCTCGGCGCGCGACCGCTGGACGACGCCGAGCCGCTGGCCGATCTGGTGGGCGAGGGCTGGGGGGACGGTGCCGTGCTCTGCTTCGGCGGCCCGCTCCCCGCCGCGTCCGTGCGGCCCGGCGGGAGGCCCGGCGACCGGGAGCTGGCCGTGATCGGCGGGCCCGCCGCCGGGGCGGGCATCGCGCTGCCCGCCTCGGGCACCGTGCTGCTCGGCCGGTCCTCCGCCTGCGATCTCCGCCTGGACGACCCGGAGGTGAGCCGCCGCCACGCCGAGCTCCGCACCGACGGCAGCGGCGCGTTCACCCTCACCGACGCAGGCTCCCGCAACGGGACGGTGCGGCGCGGATTCCGGATCGACGAGGCCGCGACGCTGAAGCTGGGCGAGACGTTCCAGATCGGGGAGACGGTGCTGGCCCCCCGCCCGGTCCCGGCCGCCGACGCGCAGCTGTCCGCCGATCCCGGGCACGGCGTGCGGCGGTTCAACCGGCCGCCGCGGATCCTGCCGCCCGCCGTGCGCGCGGAGGTGGCGATCCCCGCCGAGCCGGACCGGCCGCGCGGGCTGCGGTTCCCGCTCGCGATGGTGCTGGTGCCGCTGGCCGCCGCCGGGGCCCTGTACCTGTTCATGCCGGGTTCGCGCTTCTACCTGCTGTTCCTGGCCCTGTCGCCGCTGATGGCGGTCGCCCACTTCGCCACCGAGCGGCGGGGCGGGCGCAAGGACCACCGGGACAAGACGCGCGCGTACCGCGCCGACCTGGCCGCCGCCCACGCGCGCATGGCCGAGCTGGCCGCCGCCGAGGAACACGCCGTCCGCGCGGCGCTGCCCGATCCGGCCGCGCTGGTCAGGATCGCGACCGGGCCCGGCGGGCGGCTGTTCGAGCGCCTCCCGTCCGACCCCGACTTCCTGCGGCTCCGCGCCGGCCTGGCCGACCGTCCGGCCTCGATCAGGCTGACCGGGCCGGGCGCGGACGCGGCCGCGCCGCCGACCGTCCACGCCGTTCCCGTCCCGATCGACCTGGCCGCCGCCGGGGTGCTGGGGATCGCCGGTCCGCGCCCGTCCGCGCTGGCCTGCGCCCGCGCCGTGCTGGCGCAGGCCGCCGTCCTGCACGCCCCGCACGACCTCGGCATCACCGTGATCACCGGGACGGACACGGCCGCGGACTGGGAATGGGCGAGCTGGCTCCCGCACACCCTGCCGGACCGTCCCGGGCAGGCGTGCCGCCGCATGCTCGCCACCGACCTGGCGCAGGCGGAGGCGCGGATCGCCGAGCTGGGCCGCCTGGTGGCCGAGCGGCGCGGCGAGCAGCGCGCCGGGCTGCGCGACGGCGTCCCCGCCGGGCGGCGGATCCTGCTGGTCCTGGACGGGGCGCGGCGGCTGCGCGACCTGGCGGGGCTCGCCGACCTGCTCGCCGAGGGCCCGGGCGCCGGGGTGTACGCGCTGTGCCTGGACGGCGCCGAGAACGACCTGCCCGGCGAGTGCGCCGCCACGATCGTGGTCGCCGGCCCGTCCGGGACCCGGGTCACCGTCAGCAGGCCGGACCGGGAACCCGCGGAACAGGTCCTCGCGGACGGCCTCGGCGCCGCCGCGGCCGGCGAGCTGGCCCGCGCGCTCGCGCCGCTGCGGGTGCTGGGCGCGCGGTTCGGCGACGACGACGGCATGCCGAAGGCCGTCCGCCACCTCGACCTCACCGGGCTGGGCCCCGATCCCGGCCCGGACGACATCGCCGCGCGCTGGGCGGCCATGCCGGACGGCCGCAGCACGCGGATGCCGCTCGGCGTGGGACCGTCCGGCCCCGTCGTGGCCGACCTGCGCCGCGACGGACCGCACGCCCTGATCGCCGGGACGAGCGGCGCGGGCAAGTCCGAGCTGCTCCAGACGCTGGTGGCGTCGCTGGCGCTCGGCAACGCCCCGGACGCCCTCAACTTCGTGCTCGTCGACTACAAGGGCGGCAGCGCGTTCGCCGAATGCCGCGACCTGCCCCACTGCGTCGGGATGGTCACCGACCTGGACGGCCACATGGTGGACCGCGCGCTGGCCTCGCTGTCGGCCGAGCTGCGCCGCCGGGAGGCGATCCTGGCCGAGGCGGACGCCAAGGACATCGAGGACTACTGGGCGCTGACCGGCGGGCGGCTGCCGCGCCTGGTCATCGTGATCGACGAGTTCGCCTCGCTGGTGGAGGAGGTGCCGGAGTTCGTCCAGGGCGTCGTCGGGATCGGGATGCGCGGGCGCAGCCTGGGCGTGCACGTGGTGCTGGCGACGCAGCGGCCGGGCGGCGCGGTGACCGCCGAGCTGCGCGCGAACGTGAACCTGCGGATCTGCCTGCGGGTCACCAGCCCGGCCGACAGCACCGACGTCATCGAGGTGCCGGACGCCGCGCGGCTGTCCCGCCACCACCCCGGCCGCGCGTACATGCGGACCGGCCACGCCGACCTGGAGACCATGCAGTGCGCCCGCATCGGCCGCCCCCGCACCGAGGAGCCCACCGGCCCCGGCGAGGACGGCACGGTGGCCGTCCGGCGGCGGCACGTCACCGACCTCGGCGCGGCCAGGCCCGCCGCCGAAGACCCCGGCGACCAGGGCCACGACGGCGCCACCGACCTCACCGCGCTGGTCGCCGCCGTCCGGGGCGCCGCCGCCGACCTCGGCATCGCCGCGCCGCCCGGGCCGTGGCCGCCGCCGCTGCCCGCCCAGGTCACGCTCGCCGAGCTGGAGCACGCCCCCGCCGGCTCGCCCGTGGCCGTCCCGATCGGGCTCGCCGACGAACCCGGACGGCAGCGGCGCCGCACCTTCGTCCTGGACCTGGAGCGGTCGTGCCCGGTGGCCGTCGCGGGCATGGCGCGCAGCGGCCGCTCCACCGCGCTGCGGACCCTCGCCGCCGCCCTCGCCGCCGGGGCGAGCCCCGCCGACGTGCACCTGTACGCGCTGGACTACGGCGGCCGGACCCTCGCGCCGCTGGCCGGGCTGCCGCACTGCGGTGCCCGCGTGGACGCCGACGAGCCCGACCGCGCCGAACGGCTCGTCGCCCTGCTGACCGCCGAGGAGGCGCGGCGGCGGCGGATGCTCAGCGCGGGCGGGTACGGCTCGCTCGGCGAGATGCGCGCCGCCGTGCCGTCCGCCGAACGCCCCGCCTACCTCGTCCTGCTCGTGGACCAGTACGACACGTTCGCCGCCCGCTACTCCGACGTCGACGGCGGCCGCCTGGTCGAGGCGCTGGAGGGCCTGCTGCGCCGCGGCCCGGCCGTGGGGATCCTGCCCGTGGTGTCCACCGACCGGGCCGGGTTCGGGCACCGGCTGGGCAGCGCCGTCGCCACCCGGCTGGTGCTGCGGCAGACCGACGCCGAGCAGGCCACCGCGTTCGGCCTGCACCCCCGCGAGGTGCCCACCACGATGCCCGACGGCCGCGCGCTGGCGCTGCCCGGCCCCGTCGAACTGCAGATCGCCCTGCTCGACCCCGATCCGAGCGGGGCGGCGCAGACGGCCGCGCTGGAACGGCTCCGCACCGCCCTGGAACGCCGGTGGGACGGCCTGGACCCGGCCGCGGGACCGCACCGCGTGGACCCGCTGCCCGAGTCGATCACGACGGCGGAACTGGCCGCGCTGCGCTCGTCCGCGCCCCCGCCGGGACCGGCGGTCTGCACGGTCGGCGCGGGCGGCGACCACCTCGCCCCCGTGGACGTGGACATCGCCGACGCGGGCGGGACCCTGCTGGTCAGCGGGCCGCCCCGCTCGGGCCGGAGCGCGGCGCTCGTGGCAATCGCCACCTCCCTCGCGGGCCGCCGCGACGGCACCCTCGCGGTCGTCGCCGTCTGCCCGCGCCGCTCCCCGCTGCGCGGCATCGCGGACCTGCCCGGGGTGTCGGCGGTCATCACCGCCGCCGAACCCGCCCGGGACCTTTCCGACGCTTTGGACGCGCTGGACGGCCGTCCCGTCGCCGTCCTCGTGGACGACGCGGAGCTGCTCGCCGACGACCGCCTCGCGGGCCCGCTGGACGGGCTGACCGCGGCCGCCAGGGACGGCGGCGCCCTCGTCATCGCCGCCGGGACCACCGAGGACCTCGCCCCCCACCGCTACCGGGGCTGGCTCGCCCGGATCCGGCGCGGGCGCTGCGGGATCCTGCTCAACCCCGTCTCCCACCTGGACGGCGAGATCCTGGACGCCCGGCTACCCCGCTCGACCTGCGGCGGCTGGCCGCCGGGACGGGGGCTGCTGGCCTGGCGGGGCGGGCTCACCGCCGTCCAGGTGCCCGTCCCCGACGCACCCGTCCCCGGCGTCCGCGACGCGGGCGGCATTCCGGACGTCCCCGGGTCGGGAAAGGGGACCGCGACGTATGGCTAATTCCGCAAAGCGCCACAAGGTGCCGAGCCTGCGCGGCTATCGTACGGCAGCGAAATGGGCACCCTCTGACACCGGGAAGGTCGCCACATTGTCCGATGCCGAGGCCGGGGCCTTCAGCACCGATCCGGAGCGGATCGACACCCTGCCGCCCACCGCGGCGGCCTCGTCCGCCAGCCCGCTGGGCAGCCTCTACCTCCTGGAACACGTGATCGGCAGCGGCGCCACCGGGCGGGTCTGGCAGGGCCGCCGCCGCGCCGACGACGCCCTGCTCGCGGTGAAGGTGCTGCGCGGCGAGTTCGCCGACGACATGGACGCGGTCACCCGCTTCCTGCGGCAGAAGACCGTCCTGCGCGGCCTCGCCCACCCCCATCTGGTCCGGGTGCGGGACCTGGTGGCCGAGGGGGACGTCCTCGCGATCGTGATGGACCTGGTGGACGGCGACGACCTGCGCCGCGTCCTGGCCGCCGGGACGCTGCGCCCCGACCAGTTCCTCACCGTCCTCGGCCAGGCCGCGGGCGCGCTCGCCGCCGTCCACGCGGCCGGGGTGACGCACCGCGACATCAAGCCGGAGAACGTCCTCGTCACCCGGCGCGGCGCCGAGCCGTTCGCGCTGCTGACCGACTTCGGGCTGGCCGGGATCGCGGACGGCGCCGTCCTGACCCGGGCGTCGCAGCTCGTCGGCACCCCCGCCTACATCGCGCCGGAGGCGGTCGCCGGGCGCCCCGCCGGTCCCGCGGCGGACGTGTACGCGCTGGGCGTGACGCTCTACGAGGCGCTGGCCGGGCGGCGCCCGTTCCACGCCCCCAACCC
>NZ_SMKU01000003.1 GCF_004349215.1 Actinomadura rubrisoli
GGGGCGGGGTCAGGCTGTTTGGGGCCGTTGCTGGAGATCTACGCTTATGCCGAGGCGTGAGAGGCGGATGGCGACCTCCATGCGTGCTCCGTGCAAGTCGTGGCAGTGGGCCATTGGGTCGCCGGTGGACGAGATGAAGCACGGCAGGCCGCCGATGCCCGTTCCGACCCTGATGCTTTCGCCCACCCCGGGGAGGTCGGTCGAGAACACCTGCAGTAGTTCTGTTCCCTGTCCGTGCCTTCGCCGTGTGCCCCAACCCGCTTCGCGCAGGGCCGCGGCGAGCTGGTCGAGATGATGCGCGGCCGCCACCGGTTCTGCCACAGCACGCTCCCTCCTGACCTGGTCACCCGTCCATGCCCCGGTTGAGGGCGCCGCAACGCGGCATGCCCTGGCGGACGTGCTCGGTTCCGCATTGCGGAGGGGCCCTTTGAATCGGCTGAGGGTGAGTCGGTGCCGGCTTGTATGCTCGGCGGCCGAGGAGGGAAGAGCGTATGGCGCCGACAGCGACGCGGGTTCTGGATGTCGCCCGCCTCCCCTTCCCGGAGGTCTGAGTGGCGGAGCCTCGGGAAGTGCTGCGGGACGGGTACGGGCTGCTCGACGCCGCTCGGGGTCTTCTGGGAGATCATCGGCGGGCTCTCGCGGAGGTGCACGGGGCGCTGGGGCCGCTGAGGCGGGAGGCGGCGCGGGGGCAGTTGGGGGCGATTCCCGTCGCGCGGCTCAAGGACGTGACGGGCGGGCGGCTGCGGCTGGGGCCGCTGGAGCAGGCCGGGCTCGCGACCGTGCTGGACGTTCTGGACAGCACCCCGTACCGGCTTCAGCTCCTCCCGGGGATCGGGCCGCAGACGGCGAGCCAGCTCCACGCGGCGGCGGGGCAGTTGGCCGAGGCGGCGGAGCGGACGGCCGGGATCCGGATCGACGTGGAGCGCCGGGACGAGACGACGCCGCTGGTGGTCGCGTTGCACCGGCTGGTGCGGGCGGGGCCGGAGCTGCCGCGCGCCCGGGCCGCCGCCGAGGAGCTGGACGAGCGGCTCGGTCCGCTGGTGCATGACGCGCGGCCCGCGGCGTCGTGGTGGCGGAGGCTGCTCGCGGGGGCGGGGCGCAGGGAGCGGGCGCTGGCGGCGGTCGGCGAGCTGGCGCGGGTCCTGGACGCCGAGGACGCGCGGGGTACGCGGCTCCTGATCTCGCAGGCGTCGGTGGACCTGCTGCGGCCGGAGGTGTCGGCGGACGAGGCGTGGATCGACTTCGAGCTGCGTGCGTCCGATTACCAGACCTTGCTGGCAGAGCTGGCGGCGGTCGGGCCCGAACGGGACGCCGCCGAGGGGTTCCTGCCGGGCGACCTGGCGGCCAGGGTCAAGGCGCAGCCGCTGGACGACACCTATCGCCGGGTGTCGCTGCGCGGGTACCAGTCGTTCGGGGCGCGGTTCGCGCTCGTCCAGGGGCGGGTGATCGTCGGGGACGAGATGGGACTGGGTAAGACCGTCCAGGCCATCGCCGCTATCGCGCACCTGCGGGCCGAGGGCGCGACGCACTTCCTCGTGGCGTGCCCGGCCAGCGTGCTGATCAACTGGGTGCGGGAGATCGAGGCGCGCTGTGTTCTGCCCGCGCACCCGGTGCACGGTTCCGGACGGGCGGCCGCGCTGAAGGAGTGGGCCGGGGCCGGGGGCATCGCGGTCACGACCCTCGACACGCTGCACGCCCTTGACGTCCCGGACGTCGCCCTCGGGATGTTCGTCGTGGACGAGGCGCACTTCGTCAAGAACCACCAGACGCGCCGCGCCAGGTCGGTGGCCGCCTGGTGCGAGCGCACGGAGCGGGTCCTGTTCCTCACCGGAACGCCGATGGAGAACCGGGTCGAGGAGTTCCGCAGCCTGGTCGCGCATCTGCGGCCCGAGCTCGTCCCCGGGATCAGGATGAGCGACGCGGCGATGGGGCCGACGGCGTTCCGGTCGGCGGTCGCGCCCGTCTACCTGCGGCGCAACCAGCGGGACGTGCTCGTGGAGCTGCCCGAGACCGTCCACGTGGACGAGTGGGAGGAGTTCAGCAGGGCCGACGCCGCCGCCTACCGGCGGGCCGTGGCGGCGGGCAACTTCATGGCGATGCGCCGCGCCGCATACGCCGTCCCGCGGGAGTCGGCCAAGCTCAGCCGGTTGAAGGAGCTGGTGGACGAGGCCGCGGCGAACGAGCTGAAGGTCGTGGTGTTCTCCTATTTCCGGGACGTGCTGGCGGCCGTCCGGGACGCGGTCGGACGGGACGCGCGGGGGCCGATCGACGGCGGGATGCCGGCCGAGCGGCGCCAGGAGACGGTGGACGCGTTCGGCGCCGAGCCCGGGCACGCGGTGCTGCTCGCGCAGATCCAGGCGGGCGGGGTCGGGCTGAACCTCCAGGCCGCCTCGGTGGTGATCATCTGCGAGCCGCAGGTGAAGCCGACCATGGAGACGCAGGCGGTCGCGCGCGCCCACCGGATGGGGCAGGTGCGGACGGTGCAGGTCCACCGCCTGCTGACCCCGGGCGGCGTCGACCAGCGGATGCTGGAGATCCTGCGGGTGAAGGCCCGTCTGTTCGACGAGTACGCGCGGCGCAGCGACCTGGCCGAGCGGACGCCGGACGCGCTCGACATCTCCGAGCAGACCCTCGCCCGGCAGATCGTCGAGGAGGAGCAGGAGCGCCTCGCCGCGTCCTGAGACGGGAAGAACGTGTGGTCGGCCCGTGTTCCGATGGCAGGATCGACGATCGAAAGGGATGTCATGGCCGAGGTCAGGGTCGAGCGGACCGAGGACGGCTTCCGGGCCGTCAACGCGCGTGGCGCGAGCGTCGCGATCGGTGACGGCGACGCCGAGGGCGTGTTCTCGCCGGTGGAGCTGCTGCTGGCGGCGCTCGGCGGGTGCGAGCTGGTCACCGTGGAGCCCCTGACGGCCAAGCGCGGGCACCGGATGGCGCGGCTCGCCGCGACCGTCCAGGCCGACAAGATCGCCACGAGCAGGCTCGGGACGATCACGATCGCCTACGACGTGGAGCTGCCCGAGGGCGACGAGAAGGCCCCGGACGTGCTGGCGGCCGTGGCCAAGCGGGTGCACGACAGTTACTGCACGGTCGGCAACGCCCTCAAGGAGCCCATGAAGGTCGACCAGATCGTCTAGGGGCGCGCGACAGGACGTCCGCACGTGGTGCCGGTCGGAGGGAGCGTGCCTTCGAGGAGGTAGGTGTCCACGGCGCGGCGGACGCAGGGGTCGCCGGTGTCGTAGGCGCCGTGGCCCTCCCCCTGGAGGGTGAGGAGCGCCGCCCGGCCGCCCAGCTCCCGGGTCAGGGCGGGCGCCCACGCGTACGGGGTGGCCGGGTCGCCGGTGTTGCCGACGACGAGGATCGGGGCGGCGGACGGGGCGGACACCTCCCGCGCGGCGTCGTCGCCGCGGACCGGCCAGCCCGTGCACCGCAGGAGGCCCCACGCCATCGAGGCGCCGAACGCCGGGGAGGCGTTGCGGAACCTGGGCAGCAGGCGCCGGACGTCGTCCGGGGTGTAGCGGTCGGTGCCGTCCGCGCAGGTGATCGCGGTGTTCGCGGCGCCCAGGTTGGTGTAGGTGCCGTCGTCGCGGCGGCCGTTCTGCAGGTCGGCGAGGGCGAGCAGGATCGTGCCGTCGCGGCGGGTGACCGCCTCGGCTAGGGCGTGTTTCATGAGTCGCGTTCGTCGTGAGCGGTGTCCAGGTGCGTGCATCGCAAGGCGGAGGAGGGAGGCAGCCCGGTGTTGGCTGTCGACCGACGACAACGCGGCGAGGTGCGTGCCTGGGCGCCGCGCAACAGAACAGGGGCTTATGAAACATGCCCTAGGCCCTGGGCGAGCACCGGCCACGCCTGCCTGGAGTAGAGGGCGGCGGCGACGCCGGTGGTACCGAGGCTCTGGGTCAGCCGCCGGCCGCCGCGGGCCGGCAGCGGGCCGCGGTCGAGGCCGGTGAGGAGCCGTCCGATGGACGCGACGACGGACGGCCTGTCGGTGCCGAGCGGGCAGGCGCGGCCGATGGCGGCGCAGGCGGAGGCGAAGCCGCCGAGCGCGCGCTGGAACGCGGCGGCCTGCTGCAGTCCGAGGTCCACAGGGCTGATCTTGGTGTCGACGGCCCCGTCGAGGACGGCGCGTCCGACGTTGCCGGGGAACTGGTGGGCGTAGCTGCCGCCGAGCCAGGTGCCGTAGGACATCCCGAAGTAGTGCAGCCGCGCGTCGCCGACGGCGGAGCGGACGGCGTCCATGTCGCGGGCGGCGTTGATCGTCCCGACGTGGGGCAGGAGGCGGCCGGAGCGGGCCTGACAGCGCCGGACGTAGGACCTCTGCTCCTCGATGAACGCCTTCTCCTCGGCGGCGGTGTCGGGAGAGCCGTCCCCGGCGACGATCTGGTCCGTGCGGCGGTCGGACACGCAGGTGACCGGCGCGCTCCGGCCGACGCCCCGGGGATCGAAGCCGATCAGGTCGTAGCGGGTGTTGAGGTTCTTGAACTGCCTCGCGGCCTGGGCGAGCGTGTCGACGCCGTCGCCGCCGGGGCCGCCGAAGTTGAACAGCAGCGAGCCGGCGCGGTGCCGCCGGTCGGTGGCGGGGACGCGGATCAGGGCCAGGGCGATGGTCTCGCCGGACGGCCTGGCGTAGTCCAGGGGGACCTTCACGGTCGCGCAGCGCGTCCCGGCGGACGGCGGCTTGGCGCCCAGCCCGGTGCAGGGCGTCCAGTCGGGCGGCGGGGAGAAGGGAGGGGACGGCGTGCCGGCGGCGGCGCGCGGACGGTCCGTCCCGCCGCAGGAGATCAGTCCGAATGCGGCCAGCGCGGCGGTGGTAATCGCCGCAATGCCGGGTATCGGGGTGATCCTGGGCATATGTCCCACCGTTCGGTTCACGGGGGGACGCTCGGGACCTACCCCTCGCCTCCTATGCTGATTCCTGATCAACTTCATAGGCTCCGCGCGTGGGAGAAGGACCCCGGGACCCGGAGGCCCTCCCCCGAAAGACCGGATACCGCATCAGGGTCGTACTACTCAAGTCTGAGATGAAGACCATTCGTCGCGGTGATCTCAATCAGGGGGCCGTACGGCAAAGATAGGTAGCATGGCCCAATCCGCCCCCCCAGCAGCCCTCCGAGACCAGGCCCACCAGGCCCGGCGAGGCGAGCCGCGACAGCCCGCCGCGACGCCGCGGCGCCGGGTGCTCACCGCGCCGCCGGTGTGGCGCGAGCTGATGCTGATCGTGCTCTTCTATACCGGCTACACGCTGACCCGCATCGTCCTGGTCAAGGACGGCACCGGGCCGGCGTTCGCCCACGCGGGTGACATCCTCCACGTGGAGCGGTTCCTGGGGATCGACGTGGAGCTGGGCCTGAACCAGACGCTCCTGGGCGTGCCGTGGCTCGCCCGCACGGCCAACATCTTCTACGCCACGATGCACTTCATCGTGACGCTCGGCGTCGTCGTCTGGCTGTACCGCTACCGCCCCCAGGACTACCGGTGGCTCCGCACCTCGATCATGGTGGCGACCGGGGTCGCGCTGCTGGGCTTCTGGCTCTACCCGCTGGCGCCGCCGAGGTTCCTGCACAGCGAGGGCTTCGTCGACCCGGTGACGGCGCTGCACTCGCTCGGCCTGTACGCGAGCGACGCGTCCGGGAGCCTCACCAACCAGTACGCCGCGATGCCGTCGATGCACGCGGGCTGGGCGCTGTGGTGCGGGTTCATCCTGGTCAAGCTGGCGTCCCAGCGCTGGGCCAAGGTGCTGGGCGCGATCTACCCGGCCACCACCGTGTTCGTGATCCTGTCCACCGCCAACCACTACGTCCTGGACGCGGTGGCCGGGGTCGCCCTGATCGGCGGGGCGCTCGCCCTGTCGTGGCTGGTGTACATGCGCTACCCCGAGCAGATCAGGGACGCCCGGTACCGCATCGTCCAGCGGATGACGCAGCGTTCGGGACGGCCCGCCGGGAGGTCCCGGGCCGATTCGGCGCCCCCCGGACGTGCATCGGGATCCCGCATTTGAGATCCTGGACAATGTGGTCAGGCCGGAGCGCATCCGGACAACCTGCCGCGACGGGGCCAGCGGCGCGGCGGGCGGCCCCCGCACGGGCGGCGACGGCACGAGTGGGCGCCCCACGAGTTGCCCCCGCACGGGCGGCCACGGCGGCGAGGTAGACCGCGGGAGCGGATGCCACCGCGGCGCGCACCGCCCGGGGAGGCACAGGCCGCGCCTGTGGCAGGAGCTCCTGCTGCTCGCCCTCTGCTACCTCGCGTACCAGACCGTCCGGAACCTGGTGCCCACCGACCACGCGATCGCGGCGCACCGGGCCTACGAGATCCTGAACCTGGAGTACGACCTCCGCTTCAACGTCGAGTACTCGCTCAACCGGCTGTTCGTCACGCACGGATGGCTGGCGGTCGGGGCCAACTACTTCTACGCCACGGCGCACTTCGCCGTGACGATCGCCGTGATGGTGTGGCTGTACGTGTGGCGCCCGGCCCACTACGCCAGGTACCGGACGCTGCTGTTCGCCACGACCGTGCTGGGGCTGATCGGGTTCTGGATCTACCCGCTGGCGCCGCCCCGGATGCTGCCGGGCTTCACCGACACCGTGATCACCTTCGGGACGTGGGGGATCTACGACTCGGGGCCGACCGCCTCGCTGTCCAACCAGTACGCGGCGATGCCCTCGATGCACACCGCCTGGTCGCTGTGGTGCGCCGCCGCTGTGATCGCGGTCACCCGGCGGCGCTGGGCGATGGTCCTGGCGGCCCTGTACCCGGCCGCCACGATCGTGGTGATCATGGGGACGGCCAACCACTTCCTGCTGGACGCCGTCGGCGGGGGCGCCGCCGTCGCCGGGGGCCTCGCCCTCACCCGCGGCGCGTTCCTGGCCGTGGCGCTCGCCCGTCCGGCCCACGAGTCGTCCGCCCCCAGAACGCCGGGTTAGCCCCTGTCAGTCGTCCGCGCCGTAGAACACGCGGTCGACGACGGCGCGGGCCCGGCGGGCGTGCCGCCGGTAGTCCTCCAGGAGGTCGCCCGTCCCCGGGTAGTCCAGGACGCGGGTGACGGCGCTGCGCTCGCGGTGGTGGTCGGTCGGGAGCAGGTCGGACGCCCGGCCCCGCACCAGCGTGATCGACCCGCGGAGCCGGGTGGCCAGGCACCACGCCTCCGACAGCACCTGCGCGTCGTCCTCGTCCAGCAGCCGGGCGCCGACCGCCGCGTCCAGCGCGGCGAGGGTGCGGGTCGTGCGGAGCGCGGGGACGTCGTGGGCGTGCCTGAGCTGCAGGAGCTGCGCGGCCCATTCCACGTCGGCGAGGCCGCCGGGGCCGAGCTTGATGTGCAGCCGCCGCTCGACGCCGCGCGGCAGCCGCTCGGACTCCATGCGGGCCTTCAGCCGCCGGATCTGGCGGACGGCGTCGTCGTCGATGCCGCCCTCGGGCCAGCGGATCGGGTCGATCAGGGCGCGGAACCGCTCGCGCAGCCCCGGGTCGCCGATGATCGGGTCGGCGCGCAGCAGCGCCTGCGCCTCCCACGGCTCCGACCAGCGCGCGTAGTAGGCGGCGTAGGAGGCCAGCGTGCGGACGAGCGGCCCCTGCCGGCCCTCGGGACGCAGGTTCGGGTCGATCTCCAGCGGCGGGTCGGGGGCGGGCCGCGACAGCAGCCGGCGCAGCTCCTCGGCGACGGCGTGCGCCGCGCGGCCCGCCTCCCGCTCGTCCGCGCCGGGCAGCGGATCGTGGACGAACATGACGTCGGCGTCGCTGCCGTAGCCCAGCTCGTGGCCGCCGAACCGGCCCATGGCGACGACGGCCAGCCGGGTCGGCAGCGGCGCCCTGGCCTCCATCTCGATCTTGCTGACGGCGGCCTGGAGGGCGGCGTCGAGCGTGACCGTGCAGATGTCGGTGAGGGCCTCGCCGACCGCCCGCACGTCGGTGATGCAGAGCAGGTCGGCGACGGCGATCCGGAACAGCTCCCGGCGGCGCAGCGCGCGCACCACGGAGACCGCCTCCTCGGCCGGCCCGCCGCCGACCGCCCTCGCCACCGGCGCCACCGTCCCGGGCGCCGTGCCGCCGGGTGTCGTGCCCTCCGACGCCGGGCCGGCGGGGGTCGCGGCGGCGTCCGGGTCGGTGTGGCGGCGGACGGCGGCCAGGGCCTCCGAGCGCAGCGCCTCGAACGGGCGCGGCGCCAGCCCGGCGGCGCTGCCGAGCATCGCGACGGCCTCGGGGGCGCGCAACAGCAGGTCGGTGGCGTAGCGGCTGGAGCCGAGGACCCAGGCCATCCGCTCGGCCACGCTCACCTCGTCCCGCAGCAGGCGCAGGTACCAGGGGGTGGTGCCGAGCGCGTCGCTGACCTGCCGGAACCCGAGCAGCCCCGCGTCGGGGTCGGGCGCGTCGGCGAACCAGCCGAGCATGACCGGCAGCAGCGTCCGCTGGATCGCCGCGCGGCGCGACACCCCGGCGGTGAGGGCCTCGATGTGCCGCAGCGCCCCCGCCGGGTCGGCGTAGCCGAGCGCCTCCAGCCGGACGCGGGCCGCCTCGGGCGTCAGCCGCGACTCCTCCCCGGGCAGCCGGGCCACGGCGCGCAGCAGCGGGCGGTAGAACAGCTTCTCGTGGATCCGGCGGACCTCGCGGGCGTGCCGCCGCCACAGCGCGGTGAACTCGCCGACCGGGTCGGTGCGCAGCCCGAGGGCCCGGCCGAGGCGCCGCAGGTCGGCGGGATCGTCCGGCACCAGGTGGGTGCGGCGCAGCCGGTGCAGCTGGATGAGGTGCTCCACGCGCCGCAGGAACCGGTAGGCCGAGGCGAGCGCCGCCGCGTCGTCCCGTCCGACGTAGCCGCCCCGCGACAGCTCGTGCAGCGCGTCCAGCGTGGTGGGGCTGCGGAGCGTCTCGTCGGCCCGGCCGTGGACGAGCTGGAGGAGCTGCACGGCGAACTCCACGTCGCGCAGCCCGCCCGGCCCGAGCTTGAGCTGCCGCTCGGCCTCGGCGCTGCGCCGGCTGAGGTCGGCCTCCACGCGGCGGCGCATGGCCTGGACGTCCTCGACGAAGCTCTCCCCGCCGGCGGCCCGCCACACGATCGGGGTGATGGCGTCCATGTAGCGGCGGCCGAGATCGGCGTCGCCCGCCACGTGCCTGGCCTTGAGCAGCGCCTGGAACTCCCAGGTCTTGGCCCAGCGCTCGTAGTAGGCGCGGTGGCTGGCCAGCGTCCGCACGAGCGGCCCGGCCTTGCCCTCCGGACGCAGCGCCGCGTCCACCTCCCAGAGGGAGCCCTCCCGGGTGCTGGACGAGCAGGCCCGCATGACCCCCGACGCGAGCCGGGTCGCGGCGCGCAGGGCGGCCTCCTCGTCCTCGCCCTCGCGTGCCTCGGCCACGAAGACGACATCGACGTCGCTGACGTAGTTGAGCTCGCGTCCCCCGCACTTGCCCATCCCGATCACCGCGAGCCGGCAGGCGGCGTGGCCGGGGACCTCGGCGCGGGCGACGGCGAGCCCGGCCTCCAGCGCGGCGGCGGCGAGGTCGGCCAGCTCGGCGGCCACCTCGGCGACGTCGGCGACGCCGATCAGGTCGCGGCCCGCCAGCGAGAGCAGCCGCCTGCGGTAGGCCACGCGCAGCGCGACGAGCGCGTCGGGGCCGGACCCGGAGGCCACCGGCTCGTCCGCGGCCGGGTCGGCGCCCACGGCCGCCAGCAGATCGGCGCGCAGTTCCCCGGCCGGCGGCCGCTCACGCGCCCACCGCTCTCCGGAACGCTCCTCGCCGGGCTCGGCCGCGTCCTCGCCGTCCGATCCGTGGACCGCTCCATCGTCGCGCAGCACGCGCCAGTCGCCGGGATGGCGGGCGAGATGGTCGGCGAGCGCGGCGCTCACCCCGAGCACCGCCGGCAGCCGCTCCCGGGTGCCGGGCTCCGCGGCGAGCGCGGCCCGCAGCGCGGCGCCCTCGCCGCGCCCGTCGGCCGACTCCAGCAGCCGGAGCAGCCCGTCCAGCGCGAGGTCGGGGTCGGCGGTGGCGCCGAGCGCCTCCAGCAGGTCGTTGCCGAGCTCGGCCCCGGCGGCCGCCTCGGCCCCCAGGATGAGCCCCCCGGCCCGTCCGGCGTCGGTGAAGCCCAGCCTGGCCAGGCGCCCGGCCAGCGACGGGCGGCGATCAGTCCACGGCTCGCTCACGACCCCACCGTAATCGGACGAACCCTCGCCGGTCCGCCGTGAGGTGCGGTGCGCAGATCTCGATTGCGTCTCCGCCCCGCCCCGCGCCCCCTACCGGACGAGCGCTCTACAGGACGGCGATGAGGCGTTTGCGCTCGTACTCGGTGACCTGGCGGCGGTAGTCCTCCCACTCGTGGCGCTTGTTGCGCAGGAAGAAGTCGAAGACGTGCTCGCCGAGGACGTCCGCCATCAACTCGCTGCGCTCCATCGCGTGGATCGCCTCGTCCAGGCTCTGCGGCAGCGGCTCGATGCCGAGGGCGCGCCGCTCGGCCGCGGTGAGCGCCCACACGTCGTCCTCGGCGCCCGGGGGCAGCTCGTAGCCCTCCTCGATGCCCTTGAGCCCGGCGCCCAGGATGGCCGCGAACGCCAGGTAGGGGTTGGCGGCGGTGTCCAGCGACCGGAACTCGATGCGGGTCGAGTGGCCCTTGTGCGGCTTGTACATCGGCACGCGGACGAGCGCGGACCGGTTGTTGTGGCCCCAGCAGATGTAGGACGGGGCCTCGCCGCCGGCGCCCGCCGCCGAGCCGACCCCGCCCCAGAGCCGCTTGTAGGAGTTGACCCACTGGTTGCACACGGCGGTGATCTCGGCGGAGTGCCGCAGCAGCCCGGCGATGAACGCGCGGCCGACCTTGGAGAGCTTGAACTCCGCGCCGGGCTCGTAGAAGGCGTTGCGGTCGCCCTCGAACAGCGACATGTGGGTGTGCATGCCGGAACCGGGGTGGTCGGTGAAGGGCTTCGGCATGAACGAGGCGAACACGCCCTGCTCCAGCGCGACCTCCTTCATCACCAGCCGGAACGTCATGATGTTGTCGGCGGTGGTGAGCGCGTCGGCGTACCGCAGGTCGATCTCCTGCTGGCCGGGGGCGCCCTCGTGGTGGCTGTACTCCACCGAGATGCCCATGGCCTCCAGCATCATGATCGCGTTGCGCCGGAAGTCGTGCGCGGCGCTGTGCGGGGTGTGGTCGAAGTAGCCGCCCGCGTCGGCGGGCTCGGGCTCGCGGCCGTCCTCGGGCTGGTCGTTGAGCAGGAAGAACTCCACCTCGGGGTGGGTATAGAAGGTGAACCCGAGGTCGGCGGCGCGCGCCAGCGACCGCTTGAGGACGTAGCGGGGGTCGGCGAAGCTCGGCGTCCCGTCCGGCATGAGGATGTCGCAGAACATCCGGCCGACGCCGGGCGACTCCGAGCGCCAGGGCAGCACCTGGAACGTGGACGGGTCCGGCTTGGCGATCATGTCGGCCTCGTAGACCCGGGCGAATCCCTCGATCGCCGAGCCGTCGAAGCCGATGCCCTCGCCGAAGGCGCCCTCCAGCTCGGCGGGGGCGACGGCCACGGACTTCAGGAACCCGAGCACGTCGGTGAACCACAGCCGGATGAAGCGGATGTCGCGCTCCTCCAGCGTGCGGAGCACGAACTCCTGCTGTCGGTCCAAAGCCTTCTCCCTCGGTGGTGCGATGCCGGGCCGGTCGCGGCGACAGGTCCGGCTACCTTGCAGTATGCCCCGGCGCTGTTACCGCGACGTTACGCGCCGGGCTCCCCTGATCGGAACATATCCGACGGTTCGCCCTCACCCACGCGCGCCGCGGCGGGGTCGAGGACGCGGGAAAGGAAGGCGCGGGTCCGCTCGTGCACGGGAGCGGCGACCACCTGCGACGGCGGGCCCTCCTCGACCACCACGCCGGCGTCCATGAACACGACCCGGTCGGCCACCTCGCGGGCGAAGCTCATCTCGTGGGTGACGACGAGCATGGTCATCCCCGCCTCGGCCAGCGTCCGCATGACGCCGAGGACGTCGCCGACCAGCTCGGGATCCAGCGCCGAGGTCGGCTCGTCGAACAGCATCACCCGGGGGCCCATCGCCAGCGCGCGGGCGATGGCCACGCGCTGCTGCTGGCCGCCCGACAGCTGCGCCGGATAGGCGTCGATCTTGTCGGCCAGCCCGACCCGCTCCAGGTTGTCCCGCGCGACCCGCTCGGCCTCGGCCTTGCCGCGTCCCAGCACCCTCCGCTGGGCGATCATGACGTTCCCGAGCGCCGTCAGGTGCGGGAAGAGGTTGAACGACTGGAAGACCATGCCGATCCCGCGCCGGACGGCGTCGATGTCGACATCGGGGCCGGTCACCTCGACGCCCGCGACCCGCACCGAGCCCGCCGACGGCTCCTCCAGCAGGTTCACGCAGCGCAGCAGCGTCGACTTGCCCGAGCCGGACGGCCCGATGACGCACACGACCTCACCCGGCGCCACATGGAAGTCGATGCCGCGCAGCACCTCGTTGGCGCCGAACGACTTGTGCAGGCCCCGGATCTCGATGGCGCCCGCGTCCTCCGGGTCGTCCACGCCCGCGTCCACGCGTTTCATCGCTGCCCCCTCCGCTGCCGCGCCTCCAGCCGCCGGGCCAGCAGGCTCAGCGGGATCGTGATGAGCAGATAGCAGATGCCGGCCACGACGATCGGGGTGGTGTTGCCGACCTGGCCGGCCAGGTCGCGGCCGAACTTGGTGAGCTCGCGCTGCTCCAGCGTCGCGCCGAGGAACAGCATCAGCGAGGAGTCCTTGCACAGCAGCACCAGCTCGTTGGTGAGCGGGGGGATGATGATCCGGAACGCCTGCGGGAGGATGATCGACCGCATGGCCTTGGCGTGCGACATGCCGAGCGAGCGCGCCGCCTCCAGCTGCCCCTTCGGGACGGCCTGGATCCCGGCCCGGATCGTCTCGGCCATGTAGGCCGCCGCGACCAGGCCGAGCGCGAGGCCCGCCTGCCCGACGGCGCCGCCGGGGATGTTGGTGCCGGGGAAGGCCAGCGGCACGCCGACGCCCACGAAGATGAAGATCAGCAGCAGCGGGAGGCCGCGGAACACCTCGATGTAGACGGTGGCGAACCACCGGTAGGGCAGCGCCGACGACAGCCGCATCAGCGCCACGACCAGCCCGAGCGCGAGGCCCAGGCCGAACCCGACGGCCGTGTAGACGGCTGTGTTGCGCAGCCCGGTCGTGATGATCTCGGGGAACAGGTCCCGCGCGACGTCCCAGTTGGCGAAGTTCAGCCGCAGCGTGGACCAGTCGGCCAGGAGCGCGATCGCCAGGACGGCGGCGCCGAACAGCCCGTACTGGCCCCCCAGGGAGAGCTGGCGGCGGCGGCGCCGGGAAAGGCCCCCCGGCGCCGCCCCCACCGGTTCAGCGGTCACGACGGGCCGCCGGTCTTCGGCATCGGGCCGACCCACTTCTCATAGATCTTCTTGTAGGTGCCGTCGGCCTTCGCCTGGGCGATCACCTGGTCGGTCATCTCGACGAGCTTGGGGTTGTCGCCCTTGCGCATCCAGAAGCCGTACTGCTCGCCGGTGTTGAGGTTCGCGGCGATCGCGTACTTGGCGTTCACCGGGTCCTTCAGCCAGTTCTGGACGACCGGGTAGTCCTCGATGATCACCTCGACCTGGCCCGTCCGCAGCCCGTCCAGCACGGCGAGGGAGTTGTCGAACGAGCGCGGGTCCAGGCCCTTGTCCTTGGCGAAGTCCTCACCGGTCGTGCCGGCCTGCGAGCCGATCTTGATCTTCCTGGACTTCACGTCCTCCAGCGAGGTGATCCCGCTGCCCTTCTTGGCCAGCAGCGCCTGCGTGGCGTCGAAGTACGGCTTGGAGACGTCCATGAACTTGACCCGGTCGGGCTTGATCGTCATGCCGCCCATGACGATGTCGCACTTGCCGGCGTTGAGCGCCGCGCCCGTCCTCATCGTCTCGAACTGGGTGTCGACGACCTTCTGCGTCACGCCGAGCCGCTTGGCGACCAGATCGACCATGTCGACGTCGAAGCCGACGACCTTGCCGTTCTGCTCGATCTGGAACGGCGGGTAGGGCAGGTGGGTGCACGAGGTCAGCGCACCCTTCTTGATCAGCTTGACGCCCTGCACGGTGGCGCCGTCGTCGCCGCCGCACGCCGAAGCGGTCAGCGCCAGGGCGGCCAGGGTCGCACCCAGCGCGCAGCGCGTGGTCCGTCTGGACACGTCGTCCTCCTGGTGTCGATCTCATTGATCACCGAACTATGTCACGCGCTCCGTGTCCGCGGCAGACGCGTCCGTGACCGTCCCCCCATTCCCGTTTCCCCAAAATTGACGTGGCGATCATGGGACGGAACCGGGCCGATCATTAGCGTGGGCCGGGCCGTGGACATCTCACTTCTTCTCTCGACGACCGACCGGGCGGCCCCGCTGGCCGCCCCGTCGGCCATGCACCCGGAGTCGTGGCGGCTGTGCGCCCAGGTGGAGGCCTGGGCGCGCGGCCGGGGGCTGGTGCTCGGCGATCCGGACACCTCGCCGCTCGGCCGGGCCCGGTGCGAGCGGCTCGCCGCGCGGGTGTTCCCGACCGCCGACCTCGCCGGGGTGGACCTGTTCGCCCGCTGGCTCGTCTGGGCGCTCGCGCTGGACGACACCCTGGACCATCCGCCGCTCGCCGACAGCGGGAGCGCCGTGCACGGCCTTTACGACGACCTGCTGCGCGCGATGCGGCGCGGCCACGCCCGGCCGGGCGCCCGCCCGCTGGAGGCGACGCTGGTCGAGCTGTGGCACGCCACGTCCCGGAGCATGAGCCGCGACTGGCGCCGCCGCTTCATGCTGCACCTGGAGGCGCACCGGGACGGCTGCGCCAAGGAGGCCGTCAACCGCCGCATCGGGCACACCCCGGCCCCGGCGGAGTTCGCGCCGCTGCGCCGGCGGGCGTGCGGGCCGTTCCTGTACGACCTGATCGAGCCCGTCCTCGGCGTCGAGCTGTCGCCGCGGCTGCTCAGGACGCCCGGGTGGAAGACCCTCGCCGACAGCGTCGCCGACTGCGTCGCCTGGGCGAACGACCTGGCCTCGCACGATCTGGAGTCGGCGCGCGGCGACGTCCACAACCTGCCCGACGTGATCGCGGCCGCCGAGGGGACCGACCTCGCGCGGGCGGGCGCCGCGGTCGTCGAGCGCATCGGCGACCGGGCCGAGGACGCGCGGACGGCGGCGCGCGGGCTCCCGGAGATGCTGGAGCGCCTCCAGCTGTCGGTCGCGCAGCGCGCCGCCGCCGCGCAGGTCGTCAAGGTCCTGCTGGACACCCCCCGCGCCCATCTCGACTGGCTCGCCGAGTCCGGCCGCTACGAGTCCGACGCGCCCCCCGGCACCTACCGGCTGGACGCCCTGGCCTCGCTCCGCTGACCCTGGGGCCGCCCCCAGGAGCGACTCAGCGGAACTCGGGGGCCGCGGCGAGGGAGTCGCCGGCGGGGGTGCGGACGTAGAGGACGCGGCGGCCCAGGCGGTGGCCGGTGACCAGGCCGCAGGCGCGCAGCACGCCGAGGTGCTGGCTGACCGCCCCGGCCGTCACGCCCATCCGCCCGGCCAGCTCCGTCGTGGACGCGGGGGTGGCGAGCACGGTGAGCAGCTCGGCGCGGCGGCGTCCGATCAGGGCGGCGAGCGCGCCGGACGGGCCGCCGGACGGGCGGCCGGACGCGGCCCCGGACGGGCGGCCGGTCTCCCACAGCGTCGCCACGCCGGTCGGCGGGTAGCTGAGCATCGCCTGGTAGGGCGGCAGCATCACCGACACCCCCGGCCACACGAACGCGCTCGGGACCAGCAGCAGCCCGCTCCCGGCCAGCTCCCCCCGGTACTCCCAGCCCCGGTCGATGGACAGCGTCCCGGCCCGCCAGGCCACCACCTCGTGCAGGTCGGCGAACACGCCCTCCGCGCCCTGCGCGGCCAGACCGCGGGTCCGGCGCAGGACGTCGCCCTCCAGGAGATCGCGGACGCGCGGCCAGAACGGCTCGACGGCCGCGGTCCAGTAGCGCTCCAGCATGTCGGCGAGGGTCTCCAGGGTGCGCTCGGGATCGGCCGCCATCGCCAGCCGCCGGGGCGTCGCCCTGCCGCCGCGCTCGGTCCAGCGCAGCTCGGCGGCGACGACCTCGGGCGGCGTCGCCCGGACGATCTCCAGCTCGGCCCGCAGGTCGGGCAGCGGGGTGTTCGGCGGCGGGGTGAGGAAGTCGGGGATGTAGCCCCAGGACAGGACGACCTCGCGCAGCGGCTCGATGCCGAGCCCGCGCAGCCGCGGCCGGACGGAGTGGACCCAGGGCAGGTGCAGCGCGTGCCCCGACGGGTCCGCGAGGACCCGCAGGCTGCGCACCAGCTCCCACAGCGGTGAGAACGCGAACCGGACCCGGGCCACATCGTCCGGCGCGAACACCAGCTCGATCATTTAGCCGAGCCTAAATGACTGTCGCGGACCCGGGCCCACCCCGAGGATCATGTAAGTGACCGCACTCGAAGACGCTCCTGTCGGCCCGCCGCCGCCGGGCCGGGTCGCGGCGTTCCTGCGTCCCCGCGTCGGCGGCTTCCCCCGGTCGTTCTGGGTGCTGTGGGCGGGGAGCCTGCTCAACCGGCTCGGGACCATGGTCGAGCCGTTCATGGGCCTCTACCTGACGACCTCGCGCGGCCTGTCGCTGGCCCAGGCGGGCGCGGTGATGGCGGTCCTCGGCGCCGGCTCGTTCGCCGGGCAGCTCGTCGGCGGCACCCTCGCCGACCGCCTCGGACGGCGCGTGACGCTGACGTTCGCGACCGTCGGCACCGGCGCCGCGATGCTGGCGCTCGGCTACGCGCAGGGCATCGTCGCGATCGTCGCCGCCGCGCTGCTGCTCGGCGTCCTGCTGGACATGTACCGCCCCGCGTCGCAGGCGATGGTGGCCGACCTGATCTCCCCGGCGGACCGCCCGCGCGCGTTCGGGCTGATGTTCTGGGCCGTCAACCTCGGCTGGGCGTTCGCGATGGTGCTCGGCGGGACGCTCGCCCAGCAGGGCTTCCTGTGGCTGTTCTGGATCGACGCGCTCACCTGCGTCGCGTTCGGGCTGCTGGTGTGGCGCGCCGTCCCGGAGACCAGGTCGCGGGACGTCCCGGACGGCACCGCGCCCGGCGGCGGCTTCGGCCGGGTGCTGCGCGACCGCGTCATGGTCGCCTACGTGCTGATCACGCTGCTCTACACGTTCGTGCTGATGCAGGGCATGACGACGATGCCGCTCGCCATGAAGGAGGACGGCCTCGGCCCGCAGGCGTACGGCCTGGCCATCGCCGCCAACGGCGTGCTGATCATCGTCGTGCAGCCGCTGGTCAACGCGTGGCTGGCCCGGCGCGACCACAGCCTGGTGATGGTCGCCGGGTTCGTCCTGGTCGCCGTCGGATACGGGCTCACCGCGCTCGCGGCGTCGGTGCTCGCCTACACCGCGACGATCCTGGTGTGGACGCTCGGGGAGATCATCGCCGCGGCCGTCCTGCAAGCCGTCGTCGCCGACCTCGCCCCCGCCCACCTGCGCGGCCGCTACAACGGCCTGTACGGCATGGCGTGGTCGGGCGGCTTCCTGCTGGCGCCGCTCGGCGGCACCCAGCTGCTCGGCGCGGGCGGACCGGCCGCGCTGTGGCTGACCTGCCTCGGCCTGGGCCTCACCGCGGCGGCCGGGCAGCTCCTGCTGGCCCCCGCGATCCGCCGCCGCCGCGCCCTCGCCCTGGACCCCCTCTTCTCGTCAAAGTGACGAGACCGAGGGCGAGGAACTAGGCTGGGGGGCGTGGCACAGCTCAGGATCGCGCTCGCGCAGGTGAATCCGACCGTCGGCGACCTCGACGGCAACGCCGACCTGATCGTGGAATGGACCCGGCGCGCCGCCGACGCGGGCGCGCACCTGGTCGCCTTCCCCGAGATGATGCTGACCGGATACCCGGTGGAGGACCTCGCGCTCCGCTCGTCCTTCGTCGAGGCGTCCCAGCGGGCCCTGGAGCGGGTCGCCCGCCGGCTCGCCGACACGGGCCTCGGCGACCTGCCCGTCGTCACCGGCTACCTCGACCGCCGGACGGTCGGCCTCGTCCGGTCCGGACAGCCCGCCGGGTCCCCGCTCGACGCCGCCGCGTGGCTGCACGGCGGCGAGGTCCTCGTCCGCTCCGCCAAGCACCACCTGCCGAACTACGGCGTCTTCGACGAGTACCGCATCTTCGTGCGCGGCGACCGGCTGCCCGTCGTCCGGGTGCACGGCGTCGACGTCGCCACCGTCATCTGCGAGGACCTCTGGCAGGACGGCGGGCCCGTCAGCGTCACCGGGACCTCCGGCGCCGGGCTGCTGCTCGCCGTCAACGCCTCCCCCTACGAGCGCAACAAGGACGACGTCCGCCTCGACCTGTGCGCCGAGCGGGCCCGCGAGGCCGGCTGCGCGCTCGCCTACGTCAACATGGTCGGCGGCCAGGACGAGCTGGTCTTCGACGGCGACTCCGTCATCGTCGGCGCCGACGGCACCCTGCTCGCCCGCGCCCCCCAGTTCACCGAGCACCTCCTCGTCGCCGACCTCGCGCTGCCCGCCGCCGACCCCGCCGTCCGGCCCGGCCGCACCCCCGTGGACGCCCTGGACGGCACCACGATCACCATCGACCGCCTCGCGCTGTCCCCCGACCCGCTGCCCGCCTACGCCGTCGAGCCGCAGACCGTCGCCGAACCCCTCGACGACCTCGCCGAGGTGTACGCGGCCCTCGTCCTCGGCACCCGCGACTACGTCCGCAAGAACGGCTTCCGCTCGGTGATCCTCGGGCTGTCCGGCGGCATCGACTCGGCCCTGGTCGCCACCATCGCCTCCGACGCCCTCGGCCCGGGCGGCGTCCACGCCGTCCTGCTGCCCAGCCGCTACTCCTCCGAGGGCTCGGTCACCGACGCCGAGGACCTCGTCAAACGCCAGGGCCTCAACTCCCGCGTCGTCCCGATCGCCGGGATGGTCGAGGCGTTCGAGGAGCAGCTGGACCTGCACGGCCTCGCCGACGAGAACCTCCAGGCCCGCATCCGCGCCAACGTCTGGATGGCCCTGTCGAACGAGCACGGCCACCTCGTCCTCACCGGCGGCAACAAGAGCGAGCTCGCCACCGGCTACTCCACCCTCTACGGCGACTCCGCCGGCGGCTTCGGCCCCATCAAGGACCTCACCAAGACGATGGTGTGGGCCCTGGCCCGCTGGCGCGACGCCCAGGCCCGGGCCCAGGGCCCATGCCCGCCGTTCCTGTACCCCTTCGAGGACGAGCCGATCCCCGAGGCGATCATCGTCAAGGAGCCGTCCGCCGAGCTGCGCCCCGGCCAGCGCGACAGCGACTCCCTCCCCGACTACGCCGTCCTCGACCCCCTCCTGACCGACTACGTCGAACGCGACATGGGCCGCGACGCCCTGGTCGGGGCCGGCCACGACCCGGCCCTCGTCGACCGCGTGATCCGCCTGGTCGACCTCGCCGAGTACAAGCGCCGCCAGTACCCGCCCGGCCCCAAGATCACCCCGAAGAACTTCGGCCGCGACCGCCGCCTGCCCATCACCAGCCGCTGGCGCGAACCCTCCGCCCACTGACGCGCGGGTTCCGCGTCACATGCGGGCGGCTACTCGCGGTGGTGGCTTTCGCCTGGCCAGGATGCCGGTTCGGTCGGGTCCGGGTCGACGCCGGGGATGATCTGCTCGCACCATACGACCTTGCCCGCGGCCGTGCGGCGGGTGCCCCAGCGGTGGGCCAGCTGGCTGACGACCAGGAGCCCGCGCCCGTTCTCGTCGTCGTCCTCGGCGTGCCGCAGGCGGGGAAGCGCGGCAGAACGGTCCAGAACCTCACAAACAAGTGTGCGCTCCAGGAGCAGACGCAGCTCGATCGGGCCGGGCGCGTAGCGCAGGGCGTTGGTGATGAGCTCCGACGCCAGCAGCTCGGTGGTGTAGGTGAGGTCCTCCAGGTCCCACTCCTCCAGCCGGTCGCGGACGAGGCCGCGGGCGCGGCGTACCGCGGCGGGGTCGGCGGGCAGGGTCCAGGACGCGCAGCGGTCGTCGGGCAGGCGGCGCAGCCGGGCGATCAGCACCGCGATGTCGTCGCGGTGGTGGTCGGCGTAGACGCCCGCGAGGGTGGCCTTGGCGAGGTCCTCCATCGGGCGCTCGGCGGAGCCGGGGCCGAAGATGCCCTGGAGCCGCGCCAGTCCGTCGTCGATGTCGCGGCCCCGGTTCTCGACCAGGCCGTCGGTGTAGATGACGAAGACGCTGCCGTCCTCGACGGTGAACTCGCGGCTCTCGATCGCGGCGCCGCCGGCGACGCCGAGCGGCGGCGCGGGGGGCACCTTCAGGTACTCGCCGCCGCCGGACGGGCCGACCAGCAGCGGCGGCAGGTGCCCCGCCGAGGCGATCTCGATCGTGCCGGTGGTCGCGTCGTACACCGCGTACACGCAGGTGGCGAAGTGCGGCTCCTGCTCGCCCAGCTCGATCATCAGCTCGTGCATGACGTGCAGGGCGTCGGCGGGCGGCAGCTCCAGGTTCGCGAGCGTGTGCAGGGCGGTGCGGAGCCGTCCCATCGTGACGGCGGCGCGCACGCCGTGGCCCGCGACGTCGCCGACGATCAGCGCGACGCGGGCGCCGGGCAGCGCGATCGACTCGTACCAGTCGCCGCCGACCTCGACCAGCTTGCTGCCGGGCAGGTAGCGGTGCCGGACCTCGACCGAGGACGGCGCGGACAGCCGGTTCGGCAGCAGGCTGCGCTGGAGCGCGAGCGCGGTCGCCCGCTCGCGGCTGAACAGCCGGGCGTTGTCGATGACGATCGCGGCGCGGGCCGCGAACTCCATGCCGATCTCGACGTCGTAGGCGTCGAACTTGCGGAAGCCGGGCACCCGGGTGCAGGCGATGAAGCCGAGCAGGGTGTCGCGGGCGATCATCGGCAGCAGCACCATGGACACGCCGGTGAGCAGCTCGCCCGCCGGGCCGCGCCGCCACAGCCGGGCGATCTCGCTCGCCGCGTCCAGCTCGATGTGCGGCAGGTGGACGGGACGCGCCGTCTCCATCACCTCGCGGTACGGGGTGCCCTCGGGGAAGACGAGCACCTCCCCGACCGGGAACGTGGCCGTCCACATCGGGTTGCCGTCGTCGGAGGTGACCGCGATACGGCGCAGCACGGCCGAGCCGGACTCGCTGTGCACCTCGTCGGCCGCGACCAGGCTCTCCAGCACCAGCACCGAGGCGGCCGTGCAGAAGTGCGGGACGACGACGTCGACGAGGCCGCGCGCGGACTGGTCGAGGTCGAGGGACGCGCCGAACCGGGTGAGCTGGTCGTCCATCAGCGCCCGGCGCATGAGCGCCGGGTCCTGGTAGCGCTCGCTCGGCGGCAGCGCCACCCGGACGAACAGCAGCCCGGCGGGGCCCGCGCCGTCCTCGCCGCCGACCATCGGCTGCGCGGTGACCACGGCGTCGGCGGACGAGCCGTCGTCGCGCAGCACCGTCAGCACGGCGGTCCGCTCCTGGGCGGCGCCGATCGCCTCCAGCAGCCCCTCAAGCTCGGCCTTGGCCTCTTCGCCCACCAGATCGCCGGCGGGCCGGCCGATCAGGTCCTCGGGGGTCCGGCCGATGACGGCCCGGACGTTCGGCCCGCACTGGACGATCCGCCTTGCACCGTCGATGCCCAGGACCAGGGTCCGGGACGCCGAATCGGTGGCGGGCGCATCGCCTCGTGGCGCCATGACGGATCTCACCTGACGCGCTCCAGACAGCCGGTCGTCTAGCACTACCCAGCGACAGTATGGGGCATGACACGGGATCAGGGGGAGAAGATCACGCTTACCGCGCGGAAAACCCCCGCGCGGGGGGCCTCCGGGATCACTTCGGAGCCCTGATCCCGTCCAGCAGGGCGTCGACGACGGCCTCGGCGTAGCCCTCCGGGAACAGCTCCATCGGCGCCCGCATGGTGAGCGGCCCGACCAGCATCGCGACGCCGAGCTCCAGGTCGAGGCCGGCGCGCAGCTCGCCGCTCTCCACGCCCCGCTGCAGCACCGCGCGCAGGACGTCGCGGCGCGGCTCGATGACGACCTGTCGGTAGCGGGCGTACAGCTCGGGATGCTTCTCCGCGCTGCCCACCACGTTCCAGAAGCACCGGGCGTGCTTGCGCCGCCGCTCGGCGCTGAGCGCGCGCGCCAGTTCGACCAGGTCCTCGCGGACGGACGCGCCGGACGGCACGGGCAGCGGTGCCTTCGCCGTGGCCAGCGCGTGCACGATCAGCGCCTCCTTGTTGGGCCAGCGCCGGTAGATCGTGGTCTTGCCGACGCCCGCCCGCGCCGCCACCGCCTCGATGGAGACGGCGGCCACCCCCGACTCGGCGGCGAGCAGGTCGAGCGTCGCCTCGACGATCGCCTTCTCGGCCCGCTCGCTGCGCGGGCGGCCCGGCGCGCGGGCCGCGGAGCCGTCTGTCAGCTCAGTCATCGTCCGTCACGTTCTCACACCTTCGCGGTCTCCTGCTCGGACGCGCCCGGAGCCGTGCCGTCCGGAGCCGTGCCGTCCTCGGCCGCGTCGCCGGCCGGAGCCGCCGCGCCGCGTCCGGGCATCCACTTCAGGACGAGCATGGCGCCGAGGAAGGCGATGACGGCGGCGGCGATCGACGCGGTGTGCATGGCGTGCACGAACGCGACGTCGGCGTGGTCGATGAGGGTCTGCCCGCCGCGCATCCCGGAGGCGACGCCGTGGGCGCCCTCGATGGACTGCCCGGCGGCCTCCCGCGCGCCGGGGGGCAGCGCGGCGAGGTCGTCGCGCAGGTCGTCGCGGTAGACGGACGCGACGACGGAGCCGAGCACGGCCACGCCCATCGCGACCGCGACCTGGCGGGCGGTGTTGTTGATGGCCGATCCGGCGCCCGCCTTCTCGCGGGGCAGCGCCGACATGATCGACTCGGTCGCGGGCGGCATCACGTTGGCCATCCCCGCGCCCTGCACGAAGAAGATCGCGCAGAGGATCCACAGCGGGGTGCCGACGCCGACGAGCTGGTAGCTGGACAGCGCCACGGTGACCAGCAGGAGCCCGGACGTGCAGACCGCCTTCGCGCCGAAGCGGCGCACCATCGCGGCGCTGCGCGGGGAGAAGAGCAGTTGCGCCGCGGCGAACGGCAGCACCATCGCGCCGGACTGCAGCGGGGTCAGCCCGCGCACCGACTGCATGTAGAAGTTGGTGAAGAAGAACACGCCGACCGCGGCGAAGAAGCACAGCGCGATGGAGGCCACCGCGGCCGACATCCGCGGGTCGCGGAACAGCCGGACGTCGAAGGCGGGCGACGGCGTGCGCGCCTCGTGCAGGACGAACAGGGCCAGCACGGCGGCTCCGCCGGCGATCGGGGCGAGCACGGCGGGCTCCAGCCACGCGCCCTTCTCGCCGCCCTGGATGATCCCGTACGACAGCACGACCAGGCCGACGACCGACAGGACCACGCCGAGCGGGTCGAGCCGTCCGGGGTTCGGGTTGCGCGACTCGGGCACCAGAAGCAGCAGCAGGACGACGCCCACCGCGATGACCGGCACGTTGATCAGGAAGACCGAGCCCCACCAGAAGTGGGCGAGCAGCAGCCCGCCGGTGAGCGGGCCGATGGCCACACCGAGGCCGACCGCGCCGGCCCAGATGCCGATGGCGCGCCCGCGCTCGTGCGGCTCGAAGACGTTGGTGATGATCGACAGCGTCTGCGGCATCACCGCGGCGCCGCCGAGGCCCATCAGGGCGCGGGCGTAGATGAGCTGGTCGGGCGTCTGCGCGTACGCCGACGCCAGCGAGGCGAGGGCGAACACCGCCATGCCGCCGACCAGCACGCGCCGGCGGCCGATCCGGTCGCCGATCACCCCGAAGGTGAACAGCAGGCCGGCGAAGACCAGGGTGTAGGAGTTGATCGACCATTCGAGCTGGCTCTGGGTCGCCCCGAGCCCCTTCTCGTCGTCGGCGATGGTCTTGAGGGCCACGTTGAGGATGGTGTTGTCGAGCACCACCACCAGAAGGCTCATGGTCAGCACGCCGAGGATGTACCAGCGGCGCCGGTGGATGGTCCGGGGGTCCAATGCGCTCCTTGGGGTCGCCGTCGCGGGGGCACGCATCCGATACGTATGCGTTTCGTAATGAGCGTACGAGGGGACGCTGCGATACGCAACCGTATCGTTTCGCAATCCGGCGTGATGGACCCCACACGGGCCCCACATGGGCCCGCACGGGTCCGTGCAGGTCCTCCGCCCGGGCACCGCGGATCGGGGAATGACCGGGGTTCCCGAATCGTTCCCGAAGTGGCACGATCGATTCCGTCCGGGTACGCCACCGTGGCGCCTCGAGACCGGAGGTACTCATGTCTTCTTCTGCTGCCCCCGCGCAACCGACCGCACTGTACGGCGGTACGAGCGGGCGACGGGTCACCGTACGCGACATCGCGGCCGCCAAGCAGCGGCACGAGAAGTGGCCCATGCTCACCGCCTACGACGCCCTCACCGCGCGGATCTTCGACGAGGCCGGGATCCCCGTCCTGCTCGTCGGCGACTCCGCCGCCATGGTCGTCTACGGCTACGACTCGACGATCCCCGTGACCGTGGACGACCTGATCCCGCTGACCGCCGCCGTCGTCCGCGGCTCCAAGCGGGCCATGGTCGTGGCGGACCTGCCGTTCGGCTCGTACCAGACCGGCGTCGCCGAGGCCCTGGCCACCGCGACCCGCTTCCTCAAGGAGACCGGCGCGCACGCCGTCAAGCTGGAGGGCGGCCGCCGGGTCCTGCCGCAGGCCGAGGCCATGGTCGCCGCCGGCGTCCCGGTGATGGGCCACCTCGGCCTCACCCCGCAGTCGGTGAACGTCTTCGGCGGGTACCGGGTGCAGGGCCGCGGCCAGTCCGGCGAGGAGCTGATGGCGGACGCCAAGTCCCTGGAGGCCGCGGGCGCGTTCGCCGTCGTGCTCGAATGCGTCCCCGAGGACCTCGCCGCCCGCGTCACCGCGTCGCTTTCGATCCCGACCATCGGCATCGGCGGCGGGAGCCACACCGACGCGCAGGTCCTCGTCTGGCAGGACATGGCCGGGCTGACCCCGCACACCGCCAAGTTCGTCAAGAAGTACGCGGACATGGGGACCCTGCTCGGCGACGCCGTCCGCGCCTACGCCGACGAGGTCGTCAGCGGCGTCTACCCGGCGCCGGAGCACTCCTACCGCTGACCCCGCTCAAGGGTCCCTGCCGTCCACCCGCCCCGGCCGGCAGGGGCCTGCCCGCACGGCTCGCGCCTCACCCGGCGCGGGCCGCGCGGGCGCCCTCGCGCTTGGGGCCGATCCAGGCATGGGACGGCCGCCGGAAGGGCTACTGGTCGGGGTTCGCCCGGGCCAGCTCCGCGCGCGCCTCGCCGCCGCCCTCGTGGCCCTGGCCGTCGCGGGGCGGCGGGACGCGGCGCGGCTCCCCCTCGTCCGCCATGATCTCGCTGCGCAGGGTGTCCACGGCGGAGCGGAGCACGTCGGGGCCGGCCACGTTCATCAGCAGCAGCCCCAGGTTGAGGGCCATCTGCCCGTCGGTCATCTCGCTGCCCGCCAGCGCGTCCACCGCGGTGCGCAGGTCGGCCTGGTCTTCGGCGGAGACGTTCTGCAGCAGGCCGAGGCAGTACGTCGGCAGCGCGAGCTTCGACTTGCGGAACGAGACGCCCCGCATGATCTCCCCCGCCTCGTGGGCGCGGGTCTTGGCCTGCATCCGGTCGACGCCGCGGTCGGCGGCGGCCAGCAGCGAGGTCAGCAGCGTGCTCGGCCCGACCGCGACGTCCTCGTCCCCGACCCGGACGGTGAACACCGCGCTGCGGAACACCATCATCGAGCCGAGGCTGGCCACCAGCACCTGCGTGGCCGCCACCATGTGCGGCGACTGGACGCCGAACCGCCAGTCGAAGGTGTGCAGCATCAGCAGCGACCCGGCCCCGGCGCCGCCGTTGATCAGGACGTACGCCCACGTGCTCGGCACCCGGACCAGCGTGGTGGGCCGGTCCCGGTAGCGGCTGACCAGCTCGGCGACGCCGACCAGGCAGCTCAGCGACACCGCGACCACGTACCCGATCATCTGGCGCGGCTCATCCCTCGGTCAGCCTGACGACCTCGTCGATCTCCCGGTCCACCGCGACCAGCCCGCGCTCGCGCAGCGCCTCGACCGCGTCGGCGACCTCCAGCAGGCCGAGCCGCGTGGCGTGGTGGATCTGCTCCAGCGACAGCGGCCCGGCGGCGTCCCTCAGCTTGCCCAGCACGCGGCGCCGCGCGTCCTCGGCACCGGGGTCGCCCCCGCCGCCGGGGGCACGGACGGGCGTGTGCCCGGAACCGCCGCGGTGCGCCTCGCCCGGCGGCGCGGCCCCCGGCTCCCGCCTCGAAGGGGCGAGGAACGTGCTCCACGGGTCCGCCGACCGGATCTCCCTCATCTTCACCTGCCCTGTCGCATACCGATCATAAGGTGCACCGGAGCCCGGCTCCAGCGTCAGGAGGTTGGACGCGCCGCGCCCGCCTTACGCTCCCGCCGGTCTCCGGTTCAGGGTAAGAGGTCGGTGACCCGGGGCCAGAAGTCCGTTACGCGCGGCTAGAGCGCCCTAGACATCGGTGATGCGCAGCCCGGCGTGGGACTTGTAGCGGCGGTTCATCGAGATGAGGTTCGCGGTGAACGCCTCGACCTGGTGGGCGTTGTGCAGGCGCCCGCCGTAGACGCCGCGCATGCCGGGGATGCGGCCCGCGAGGGCCTGGACGAGGTCGGTGGCCTCGCGGTCGTCGCCGAGGACCAGGACGTCCAGCTCCATCCCCTCCACCTCGGGGTCGAGCAGCAGCTTCGCCGAGACGTGGTGGAACGCGGCGACCACGCGGCTGTCCGGGAGGACCGACGCGGCCTGCTGGGCGGCGCTGCCCTCCTCGACCGGCAGCGCGAACGCGCCCTTGCCCTTCTCGAAGCCCAGCGGGTTCACGCAGTCCACGACGATCTTGCCCGCCAGCTCGGCGCGCACCGACTCCAGCGTGGCCTTGTGCCCGTCCCACGGCACCGCGACGACCACGACGTCCGCCTCGCCCGCGGCGACCGGGTTCTCCGCCCCGGAGACCGGCAGGCCGGCGCCGAGGTCGCCTGCGGCCTGCTGGGCGCGCTCGGCCTTCCGCGAGCCGATGACCACCCGGTGGCCGGCGAGCGCGAACCGGCGCGCGAGGCCCTTCCCCTGGTCGCCGGTGCCGCCGAGGATGCCGATCGTGAGGCCGCTCGCGTCCGGAAGGTCGTAGGGCGTCTTCTGCTGCTCAGTCATGGCGCCGAGTCTGCCAGGCGGCCCCCGGGCCGGGATCGACCGGCCTCCCGCCTCCGCGAAACGTCCTGCGCGCGGCGCCGGCTGGGGCACCATGGTCTGCGTGGACGCCGAGCAGATCACCCTGTTGCGCGAGGTCCTGTCGGCCACCGGATGGCTGGAGCGGACCCAGGAGTTCGGACGGGCGCTGCGGGTCACCTCCCGCACACCCGGCGGGCTGCTGCTGGTCGGCACGCCCGGCGGCGACCCCTGGCACCTGGCCGCCCACCTCGACGACGAGAGCCGCCTCGGCGGCGCCCCCGGCCTGGCCCCCACGCTGGTGCGCTGGTCGCCGCCGCCCGGCGCGCCGCCGCACCTCCGGATCGGGCTGGAGCGGCTGGAGGCGGCCGAGCGGGGCGAGACGCTGTTCGTCGTCGCCGAGGAGGACGCGCCCGTCCCGCTCCTGGAACGGGTCGACGACGCCCGCCGCACCGGCGCGCGGATCCTCGCCCTGGAGGGCGGCGACCGCGAGCTGCGCGGCCTGGCCCACGAGGCGCTGACCGTCCCGCCCGATGAGGCGCTCATGTCGTTCGACGGCGCGCAGCACCTGGTCAGCGCGGCGGCGGGCCAGGAGCCCGCCCGCGCCCCGCAGGGCCTGCGCGCACGCCTCGCCCGGCTCCTCGAAGCGGTCAGCGGCCCGACCGTCGACTAGGCCCCCAGACCAGTTCCTCTAGTCGTCGCCCTCCTTGCGGCGCCATGCCTCGTTGCGCTCGCGCGCGAGGGCCAGCGCGCCCGCCGCCGCGCCCTCGGACTCGTAGGGGCCCATCCGGTCCTTGTCCGGGCAGCCGGCCCCGTGCTCGACCTTCATGTGCTTCAGGCAGAACCACCAGTCACCCTCGTTACCGGCCATCGGACTTCCCTTCGATCATGCTTCGGCACCGGCATTCGTGCCCGGATCGCGCTGACTACACTCCATGACTATGACGACCCAACTACTCCGGCCCGGCCAGGTCTCCCCCATGCGGAAGGTCCCCGCGCACATTCCGCGCCCGGAGTACGTCGGGAAGAAGCGTCCCCGGACGGGCGAGCCCGACGTCAAGACACCGGAGATCATCGAGAGGATGCGGGTGGCGGGGAGGATCGCCGCGCAGGCCCTCGAAGAGGTCGGCAAGCACGTGCGGCCGGGCGTCACGACCGACGAGCTGGACGTCATCGGGCACGAGTTCATGCTCGACCACGGCGCCTACCCCTCGACGCTCGGCTACCGCGGCTTCCCCAAGTCGCTGTGCACCTCGATCAACGAGGTGATCTGCCACGGCATCCCGGACGACACGGTCCTGCGCGACGGCGACATCGTCAACGTCGACATCACCGCGTTCGTGGACGGCGTGCACGGCGACACCGACGCGACGTTCCTGTGCGGCGAGGTCGACGAGGAGTCGCGGCTGCTGGTCGAGCGCACCCGGGAGGCGACGCTGCGCGGCATCCGCGCGGTCAAGCCGGGGCGGGCGCTGAACGTCATCGGACGGGTGATCGAGTCCTACGCCAAGCGGTTCGGGTACGGGGTCGTGCGCGACTTCACCGGGCACGGGATCGGGACGACGTTCCACTCGGGGCTGGTCGTCCCCCACTACGACGATCCGAACGCGACCACGCTCATCGAGCCGGGTATGACGTTCACGATCGAGCCGATGCTGACGCTCGGCACGTTCGACTACGACATCTGGGCTGACGGCTGGACGGTCGTCACCAAGGACCGCAAGCGCACCGCTCAGTTCGAGCACACGATCCTGGTCACCGACGACGGCCACGAAATCCTCACTCTGCCGTGACGGGCCCATGATCTAGAGTCCGAATCACTCCACATCCGGCCGGGAGACCCTCTAGATGAACGCCCCAGCGCCGTACGAGCCGCGGGTTCCGTCCGACGACATGCCGCCGGGACGGGCGGCGCTGAGCGTGACGTGGGCGGCGCTGCCGTTCCTCTCGCTCGGCCTCGCGACCCCGTTCACGTTCGCGGCGGCGGCCGTGTGGCGCCGCAGCCCGCACCTGATCGTCGCCTCGGTCGCCTATATCGGGATCTTCGCGCCGGTGCTGTTACTGCTGCTCGACCAGGGCAAGGCGGACGGGCTGGTGCGGATGCAGGGCTTCCTGCTGTCCCTGCTCGCGGTCGTGGGCTGCGGGCACGCGTTCCTGATCCGCCGCCGCGTCTTCGACCCGGACGGGCTGTCGGGCATCGGCAACGAGACCGTCGTCGAGCGGGTCAGGCGGCAGCGGCTGCTGCGGGAGCGGGCCCGCGAGCTGGCCGCGTCCGACCCGGGGCTCGCCAAGGAGCTGCGGATCGGCCGTCCCGACCTGCCGCACCAGTACAACGACGGCGGGCTGGTCGACGTCAACCACGCGCCCGCGAAGGTGCTCACGGTGCTGCCCGGGGTCACCCAGGAGCTGGCGCTGAGGATCGAGCGGGTGCGGGCGGAGACGGGCGGCTTCATGTCCGCCGAGGAGCTGTCCGTGGTGGCGGGCCTGCCGCCGGCCCTCACCGCCGAGATCGCCGATTACGCCGTCTTCATCCGCTGACGGCGGGTATGGGGCGGACGTGGCCGCGAAGAAGAGGCAGGACGCGAAGCGGGGCGGCGACCGGCTCGCCGAGTACCGGGGCAAGCGCGACCGGGGCAGGACGCCGGAGCCCGTCCCGGACGGGAAGGCCCTCCCCCACGGCGACGACGACACCTTCGTCGTGCAGGAGCACCACGCGACGAGCCTGCACTGGGACCTTCGGCTCGAACGCGACGGCGTCCTGGTGTCCTGGGCGGTTCCGAAGGGGCTCCCCTGGAGTCCCGAGACCAACCATCTGGCCGTCCACACCGAGGACCATCCGCTGGAGTACGCCGCCTTCGAGGGCGAGATCCCGCGCGGCGAGTACGGCGCCGGGAAGATGACCATCTGGGACCGCGGGACCTACGAGACCGAGAAGTGGTCCGAGCGCGAAGTCAAGATCGTCATCCACGGCTCGCGCGTGTCCGGACGCTACGTGCTGTTCCAGACGCGCGGCAAGAACTGGATGATCCACCGGATGGATCCCCCCGCCGACCCGGAGGCCGAGCCGCTGCCGGACGCGCTGCGCCCGATGCGCCCGGTGAAGAAGGCGCGGCTGCCGCGCGACCAGGAGGCGTGGGGTTTTGAGTTCGCGTGGGGCGGGCGGCGGCTGCTCGCCTACGTCGAGGGCGGCCGGACGCGCTTCACCGACGGGCGGGGCCGGCCCGTGGACGGCCCCGGCGGGCTCGGCTCCCGGCTCGGCGGCGCGCTCGGCTCCCGGCCCGCGGTGCTGGACGGCGAGCTGGCCGTCCTGGAGAACCGCGAGACCTACATGATCTTCGACGTCGCGCACCTGGACGGCCGCCCGCTGCTGGACGTCCCCTACCGGGAGCGCCGGGAGCGGCTCGACGGGCTGGAGCTGTCAGGGCCGCGGTGGCAGACGGCGCCCTGGTATCCGGGCGCGGGCGACGCGGTCCGCGAGGCCGCCGCCGAGCAGGGCCTGCCGGGCGTGGTCGCCAAGCGCCTCGACTCCCCCTACGAGCCCGGCGGGTCCTCGGACGCCTGGCGCCTCATCCCGTCCTGACGGCCCGTCCAGACCGGACCGTGGAGCGGGCGCGACGTCCCGCGCGGCGCCCGCCCCTCCCCTGGCGCGTCAGTAGGCGACCGTGATGCGGCGGCCCACGGCCTCGTTCTTCTCCAGCTCGTCCACCAGCGCGATCGCGTAGTCCTCGGCGCTGATGCGGCTCTGGCCGGCGGCGTCGGCGAGCACCTGGTCGCCGCCGACCCGGTACGCGCCGGTGCGCTCGCCGGGCTGGATCTCGGCGGCGGGCGAGATGTAGGTCCAGTCCAGGTCGCCGGCCTCGGCGCGGACGAGATCCAGCAGGGCGCCCTGCGCGAGCGCCTCGTTCTTGTACAGGTCGGGGAAGTCCGGGGTGTCCACGAGCCGGACGCCCGGCGCGACCTCCAGGCTCCCGGCGCCGCCGACCACGACCAGCCGCCGGACCCCGGCCCGGCGCAGCCCGTCGAGCACGCCGCGGCCCGCGGCCAGCAGCGGCGGGATCGTCTCCGAGCCGTCGCGGGGCGGCGCGACGGCCAGCACGACCGCGTCGTGGCCCTCGGCGAGCGCGGCCACGGCGCCGGCGTCGCCCGCCTCGGCCTTCGCGGTGCCGCCGGTCCCCCGGCGGGTGACGCCGGTGACCTCGTGGCCGCGGCGGCGCGCCTCGTCCGCCACCCGCTGCCCGATCATCCCCGTCGCGCCGATCAGCAGGATCCTCATCGCAGACTCCTCAAAGCTCGTCGAACGTCGTCGCGGCCGAAAGTATCCATCGGATACCGGTTACTTCAACGCACAACCAGTACCGATGGATAGCGCCTGGTCAGATGCTGTACAGTCAAGCTCTGATGTCCCGCCATGGACATCGTCACCAACTGGCTACCCCCCGTACCCAAAGGAGCCCCTCATGCCCATGGTCGGAACGATCTCCTCCTACGAGACCAACGACGGACCCCGTTGGCGCTTCCGAGGGCCTATGCGCGAGGACCCAATCACAGGCCGCAAGGGTCGTCACACCGTGAATGGACTTCTCTCATACGAGGAGGCTTACCAAGCCGAGATCCAATACAACGCAAAAATTGGGCTGCTAACGGTAGACACAGCAGCTACTTTGGAAGAGGTCATCCAGCTTCGTATGGCTGAGACCTCAATCGCACACAATACCGTCGCCTCCTACATGGCCAAGATTCGCAGGCTTCCCGAGTGGTTGATGAAGAAGCCTCTAGCCGAGATCGACAAAGGCCACATCGAAACCATGCTCAAAGACATAATGGAGCGTCGTATCAAGCACGGCGCCGAACCCTACAAACTTTCCTATATGAACAACCTCCTCAGCCTGGTCTCAGGAACGTTCGAGTACGCAATGCAGAAGCGCGTACCGGTAGGCAACCCTTGCACTCAGGTTTCCCCCAAGAAGGTTCTCGCCCAGTACTTCAAAACCGAAGGAGAAGACTGGAAGTCTCAACGCCGCGAGAGGGGCCCTGCTTCCGCGAATTCGTGGGAACAACGATCCATTGACAAGGCCGTGGGACAAGGCCCAGTCATGTCCAAAGACAACCTCCTGCGGGTGCAAGAGGACTTCTCGTACCCGTATCAAGGCTATCTATTGACAACCTTCCTCCAGGCCACCAGGCGGGGGGAATCACTCGGGCTGACGTGGGACCGTACCGACTTGGAAGACGGCTACGACGTCGCTCTGATTCAGGACACAATCACTGTCAGCTCGGGCAAGATCCACATCACGCCGGTACCTAAAAACGGCCAAGCTCGGGAAACTCTGCTCGATCCCCTAACGGTGGAAGTTCTAGAAATTCAGAGAGACCTACAGAACAAGATCAAAGAAGAGTACCCAAACTGGAAGGATGGTTGGGTCTTCACAGCTCTCTACCACCCGAACGCCAAGGGCTGGTACCCGGGCAAGTACATCCGCCCAGATTCACTCCTCAGCACCTTCCAGGAGTGGGCCAGGCGCAGACGCGTCGCCAACGACGGTATTCGGGTACTCCGACGCACATGGGCGAACATCGCGGCTAACGTACTCGGCATCCCCCCTTACGTGATCATGCGTGTCCTGGGGCACACGGGCGAGACGGTTACCACCGAGCACTACACGACCGCGACGGACGAACAGGTTCGGGACGCAATCGCAGCCGTGCGGGATCATGTGTTCGGCCCCCTGTAGACGCACTCGGCCCTCAGGGGGTACTCTGCCAGCGGCGGGGTGCCCCCTCGCTGTTTTTGGTTGCCCAACTTCGATTTTGAGAGACGATCTTGAAAATCACGGTCACCTCAACGAAGCCCACCAACACCCCAGGTGTGATCGTTCACCAGCTCTCCAACGGCATGTTCGTCAGGGAAGATCCCCGCAAGGGCAGCTACCACTTCAAGCTCTACACACCTGGACAGGCCAAGGAGCATGATCCGAAGCTGCTCGGCAGCGCCAGCACGAAGCGGAAGATTCTCAAGATGGCCGAGAGGCTCTCAAGCGGCCCCTGAGGGCCTGTGAAGTCTAACCCGAGCCCAGGACATACCGAAGGCCCCCGAGAGTCTCTCGGGGGCCTTCGGCTTCTTCCCGGTTTCCTACCACCAAACAGACGAAACGGACGAACTCACCTACCGGACGGCCGTCGCTACTACGGCCACTCCTGTCCGGCACGGAAGACTCTAGCAGACGAGTGACGTAGATCACACAGCCTGTCAGGTCCGGACTCCTTGAGAGGGATGCCCTCTTATATTAATGAGGGTAGGGGAATACCCCTACCCAATACGTTAAGTGCTTACATTACTACTTCTAGTAACAGATAAGCTACTAGAATAAAGTAATGACTATTAGGGGTTGCCAACTCAGAGGCAACCCCATATTACAGTGGGTAAGTAGTTATAGGGGTTATTTGTCTCTACCGGACTACTGTTAGCGACCGTGGGCGGGCATCGGTCGCATTCTCCTAACGCCCCCGGACCATCAACAGTCCGGGGGCTTAGCGCTTCTAGTAAAGCCTCACTTCATTGGTGTTTCGATCAACCTCACCGACCACTTCAGCTTCCACCGAGGTCCTCTCAATCTTCTCCATAAGCCTGCGGACCATCTCCGCTGTTTCCGGTTCAGTTGGAAAACTCCGGACGATGAGCTTTCCGGCTTCCACAGTCATCACCGTGACTTGTCCATGAATTTCTGCCATACGGTAAGACTAACACGCCAGGAGGACAGATGCCGAAGGCGCACAAGATCTGTTCTCAGTCACGGTGTCTGGAAGTTGCCTCGGACGGCCGAGGCAAGTGCAAAGCCCACGGCCGGAAGCCGTGGGCTAACACATCAGCTAGGAACTTGAATCGTCCGAAGGACTGGAACTCCCGCAAGCGATTCGTACGCCAGCGGGACAAGGTTTGTCAGATGTGCGGAGAGACAGAACATCTCGACGTTGACCACAAGATCCCGGTAGCCGCCGGGGGCGGCTGGGACTACGGCAACCTGTGGTTGCTCTGTGACGCTTGTCACCGCCAAAAGACGTTCAGGCATGTGGCACGGCATCGTCAGGGATAGCGTTCCTTATCTGCCTCCGCTGCACCTCTCTTGGGATCTTCCTTATGAAGTCCTCAAAAGTCTGCCCCTCGGGCAGATCAGCCATTGCTTGCACAGGTCGGGAACACACCCAACAACGCCAATCGAAATTGTGGTAGTCCCTCGTCCCATCGTCTTCCAGGCGATCACCCTCTTCCGACATGTCCAGGGTCACGCAGTGGATGTGGCCACAGGGCTCGGCAAGGAAGACTTGAAAGTACTCAGCCATAGTTGTGATCCTCCCACCCCTGAACCACCTCGGAGGTCTTCAAGCCTGGTTCTGTCGAGTAATCGGCCGCTCGACGTGACTCCTCAAGCTCGTCAAGCTTGTGGGGGTTTAGCTTGACCGCCTCGGACATAATTCGATGGTAGCGCGGCTCACCTTCAAGCCGCGCGAGTCGTTCCAGGTTCCGCCTTTCCAGGCTGGCCCGGCTCCGCCGTATGGCTTCTTCCTTATCCATGCCGTCGACAATACCACAAGATCAATGACCATTAATAAGGCACACACACCAGTAGCTTAATGGCAAAGCGTCCGCTTTGGGAGCGTCCATCACCTGATGAACCAACACACGGATTTCGCCGCGATGATGCTGACAGGCGACTCCATGTGTTGACCATATCACCCTGGCCGAAGTGAGTACTTCAGGTGCCCGACTTGTAGACGCGGCTCTCTACGATACTTTGAAGCTTTTTGATCTGATCGCGGTCGTAGCCTTCTTCCAGCATGGCTTGCCACACAATGCGGAGTGCTGCTCCGGCGATGGCTTGCTGCGCGATTTCCACCGCAGCGGAGAGGCGATTCTGCTCGTACTCACGCCTCATCTTGGCGTTCTTCTCGTCCATGAGGCGAAGCTAGCACATAGGCATCCGATAGAGAAGAAGCATCGCGGTTTCTCCCCCATGGCCCTTAGCTCAATTGCGAAGAGCGTTGCGGTTATACACGTCGCGGTATCCGGGTTCGAGTCCCGGAGGGCCAACAAAAGAGCCCCACAGGCGATCAACCCTGTGGGGCTCTACTCCGACGCCAAGCCGGGTCCGGCATGGCGTTACAGCGCTCTGAGTTGTCGTCTGCTCTTGCGCAAAGCTACCTAGAGTCCCTCAGAGGGAGCGCTAGAAACTCCAGCAGGCTTGGAGCCCTGCTCTAGCTCCAGCCGATGGATCTCCGTCTTCAGGTTCTCGATCTTTATCTCATTGACACACCGTGTGTACCTGACCTCTGCAAGCTCATGGAGCTTGCTCCTAAGCGTCTTCAGCAGATTCCGAGTCATCTCGTCCACAACTCAACTCTAACAGAGAGGGGTGGCCATGGCAGGCCGAGGACCGACACCTAAACCAAACGCAATGCGACGCAACAAGCAGCCCAAGGCCGAGCTGACCTCTGATGCTGAGATCAAGGCGCCCAAGCTCTACAAGAGAGCTAGCTACTGCGCAGCGACACAACGATGGTGGGACACGTGGGCCAGCTCGCCGCAGGCCGAGGTGTTCATGGCGACCGATTGGGAGCGTCTCCAGCAGCTCGCCGTGATTGTCGAGCAGTACTGGCAGACGGGCGACAAGAACCTCATGGCTGAGATCCGCCTCAACGAGGAGAGGCTAGGAGCCACCGTGCGGGATCGCCAGAGCCTCCGCATGTCCTACAAGGAGTCAGACACGAAGAAGGCCGAGAGGCCGTCTGACAGCCCCTCAGCCCTCCCCGAGAACGTCACTCGCCTGCGTGATGCCTTCGGGACCTAATTGAGCTTAGTTAGCTTGGCCGTAACCACTGCCCACAGCGCAAGCGTGGTCGATGACGCTGGCAGCAGGATGACAAGGCTTCCTCGCAGAAAGCCTACGATGCTGACGGCGATCAGCGCCACGACCAGGGCGAGAATAGGTAGGTAGAACTTTAGGATCATCAGGGCTCCTGTGATCGACGTTTGAACTAAAGCCTACACCCCCTCTCGCATGCCTGACAGCCCTCCCCGAGAACGTCACCCGGCTGCGGGATGCATTCGAGGCGTGAAGAAGTACATCAGTTTCCGCTTGAGTTCAGTCGGCATTCTCTCGAACGGCGGCCACTTGGCCAGGAGATCTGCGGTGATCTTCCAGGACATCGGCTTGATTGTCTCGCTCCGGATGTACTGCATCCGATGAGCCCTGATGCGGTTGAAGAACGGCGTGTCCTCCTTCAGGCCCTCATGGAACCAGAAGAAGTCAAGGACTCCTTCAACGGTCGTGAGGTCCCATTCGTACACGAGATCGTTGTCAAGCACCTGGTTGGTCCGGGCGCCTCTTGTCAGTGGCTCCTCGTACTTGTGCAGTGGCCTTGCTACGAAATACCCGAGGTCTGGCACGGCCTCACTTCCTTTCCTAGCTACTTGTCTTCGCGACGCTTTCGGTATCCCCTCTTAGTGGCCGTGTGTTACCCGAAGAAGGATGCTACGCGCGTCCGCATCCTTGCAGGAGAATTGCTTTTCGAAGGACTTCATGCAAGTAGCGCTGGCCGCGAAGACGAACTTCATTCTCCGCCCTCCCGCTTCGACCGATATAGCGCTCTCGTAGACCTCCCGTACGGTGCCGATGAATTGGCCTTTGATGCCGAAGTGTTCCCCCGTGATTGGGTGTTTCGTCATCTGGATCAGTCGAACGGCGATCTCGTCTTCGACTGCGATCTCACTTGGCGTCACAGGGTCCCAGTGAGATCCGTTGCATGAGGTGTGATTGAGGTCTGACTCCACTTTTCCCCGTTCCGTTTGTCCGTGCTTCGGTTCGTAGCTTTTTACTCTCAGTTCACTGCGATTCCTTTCCCACTTGCGCGGCATGATTGAAATCGTAGCAGCGCGACTAGGGACGCGTCCTCCTAAACGCTAGCTTGCTCTGCGGGATCTGGCGGGAGTCCGGTGGCATCTCGATACTCTCTTCGTAGATCCACCCTTCATCCTCTGCCCCTTTGATCGTTGCGTAAGCCTCTCCGGTTGGCACGATGAAGGACCAGTCCCATGATTCCCTGCCTCGCGCAGCGCGGGCATTGTGTCGGGCCTCTGATCGAACCTGCTCGTCAGATCGTCTTTTCACCATGTTCCCCTCTCCTGGATACAGGACGCGTTCGGCTCATGACGAGCCGAACGCACTTGTCTTTCTCGCCTATGGAAACGACGTCGCCGTGCAAAAGTCTTTCGGCTATGGAAATCAGACTATCTTGTACGTTGACCCCTTCATGGCAGCACAATGCCACAAGTAGCCGTGTCCAGGACTCAAAGTCTTGAAGACTTCCCGCGCTGCCCTCCCTATCAACCCAAGATTCACCGTGATCAGACGATTCTTGTAGAACTGAGTGCCCCACGTTATTGAGCCATGCAAAGTCGCCAATAAGCCGCCGTACGATCTGAGTCGGGTCTACTGGCCTGGGTTCCTCCTTCTCGGGAGAAGAGACTCTGATCTTCTGGTCCCCAAAGGCTCGTTTGGCCCGCACCTTGATCCACAGGTCCATGAGTTCGCCCATGGCGCGACGTTAACACAGAGAGGATCCGGACGACATGCAAACCGGCAACATCCCCTCTCACATGCCCGAGTACACGCTTGCGTGGGACATCATCCAATGGGCTGAAGAGAACATCGTCCAGCCCGATGGGGAGAGCGCGGGCGACCCCTGGCGCTTCACTGATGAACAGTTGCGGTTCCTGGCCTGGTTCTACGCGGTAGACGAGAACGGAAAGTGGGTTTATCGCTCGGCGTCTCTACGCCGGGCGAAGTTATGGGTTGGGGGAAGTCGCCGCTTCTAGCGGCTCTCTGCATTATCGAATTCTGCGGGCCGGCCCGCTTCTCCCACTTTAACCCGGAAACGGGACAGCCGGTAGGGAAAAGAGAACCTAACCCCGTCGTTCAAATTGCAGCGACCAGCTATGACCAGACGGCGAACACAAATGACATGATTCGCGCGATGCTAGCTGCGTCGCCCCTTGTTCAGACAATCGGTATTGACGTAGGGAAGATGCTAATTCAGTTCAAGAATGGGCGACCCGGCCGTATTGAGCCCGTTACGGCGAACTCGACCACCCTGGAAGGTGGACGCCCAACCTTTGTCTTCCCCCCGGCATTCTTTGTCGGGGGGAAGATGATTGTTACTTCGCCGTACTAGACGAAACTCACCTGTGGGTCGAGACGAACTCGGGTCACAAGGTTTTCAGCGTTATCAAGCGCAACCTAGGTAAGAACACTGGTGGCCGTGCTCGCTTTGTCGAGACGACAAACGCCTATGATCCCAATGCTGATTCCGTCGCGCAGCGCACACACGAGGCCGTAAAGGAATTCCAGAAGGCCCAGGTCACGACAGACATTCTTTATGACTGTGTTGAGGCTACAGATAGCGCTGATGGCTATGACCTCAAGGACCCCAGGAATGAAAAGCTTCTGCGGGGTTGGCTGAAGGAAGCGTACGCCGATGCCTTCTGGATTGACGTTGACCGGCTTGTGTCCGAAATCTACGACCCCCGCACGCCGGTAGGCGAATCCTGGCGATTCTACCTTAATCGCATTCAGGAAAACGCGGACTCGTGGATGCCGAAGGCAGTGTGGGCAGCCTGCTTTGACGACCTGGACTCCATTCAACCTAGAGATCAGATCGCCATCGGCTTCGACGGCTCCCTCTACGACGACGCTACTGCATTGGTCGGCTGTCGCCTGAAGGACCAAAAGCTATTCGTTCTGGGATTGTGGGAACATGATGGATCAGACGATTGGGAAGTAGACACACTGGAAGTGGACGCAGTCCTCTTCAAGGCATTTAAGGAGTATCGGGTCTGCTGGGTCTACGCAGACCCCTATTTACCTTTGGCAAGATGTCATTGATAGGTGGGCTGCCGAGTTCGGTAACAAGATTGTCTATAAATTTCCAACCAACCGCGAGAGGGCGATGAGCGAAGCCATTGAGCGCTTCCACACGGGGGCTTTGACGGGCCATTTGAAGCATGACGGGGACCTCCGCCTTCAGACCCACGTTCTGAATGCGGTACGCAGGGAGTCCCGGAACGGCTACATCCTGAGCAAGGAAAAGCCGAAGTCCAAGAAGAAGATCGACGCTGCCATTGCAGCGATCCTGGCCTACGAGGCCGCTGGCGATGCATTGGCAGATGGCAGATACCGCGCCCGCGCGGGTTCCCGTGCAGTCGGAATGTGAGAGGAGGTGATTGGTTGGCTGAGGTATTCAGGGACCCGCAGTTTGCAGGCCCCCTCGTTCCGAGTAACGTTGAAGAGTGGATCAGCCATCTTCAGGGCCGCCTGATGATGCAACGTCAGCAGGTAACCGAGTATTTCGCCCACTATGACGGAGAGATCTCGGCTCTCGCGTTCGCTCAGGCGAAATACACGGAGGAGTTCGGAGATCTCTTCGGAAACTGGCGTGTGAACATCTCCGAGATTGTTGCGGACCTCCTAGCAGAGCGGCTCAATATTCAGGGCTTCCGAATGAGTGAGGAGCCGGAGGCCGATGAGGAGGCCAGCGAGATATGGCAGCGATCCGGCATGGATCGTGAGGCGCCACTGGCAACCGTGGAGATGCTTGTGGGCGGACAGACCTTTCTCAAGGTCTGGGGTGACTCTGAGGACAAGGCGATCATCACTCCTGAGAGCGCTCTAGAATGCGCCGTTCAGTACTACCCAGGAAGCCGCACAAAGGTGGGTGCCGCCCTCAAATGGTACTTTGATGAATTCGGCGCTGAGTGGACTGAACTCTACCTGCCTGATCGTATCTACAAGAATGTCCGGCCTGCTCCTGGCAAGCAGTGGGAGACCACGAAGGACATCCCTAACCCCCTCAAGCAGGTACCGATAGTACCTTTGAGGAACCGCGCACGTCTTTCAGCCAAGCCCCGTTCAGAACTGGCGAGCATTGTCCCCCTGGAGAAGGCCATCGGAAAGTTGGCCGCAGATATGCTCGTCAATTCTGAGTTCAATGCTTACCCGCAAAGGATAATCGCAGGTCTTGAACTTCTGGAGAACCCAGATGGGACCCTGGCAGCCCCAATCAAGAGTGCGATTGATCGACTTCTGGTTTTCGAGGAAGCCGAAGTCAAGTGGGGTCAGTTTGAGGCGTCCGACCTCAAGGGTTATGTAGAAGCCATCAACCTGATGTTCCAGATTGCGGCTACGGTCGCGAGGCTCCCAGCGCATTACATGCTGGTGGGTGGAACCACGCAGGCACCCTCGGGTGAGGCTCTCCAGTCCAGTGAGACAGCTCTAGTTTCCAAGGCCCAGAGGATTCAGAGGACTTCAGGCGAGGACTGGGAGGACGTCATGAGGCTCGCATTCGCCGTTCAGGGCGATAGTGCGCGAGCCCAGTACTGGAACGCCGAAATCATCTGGGAAGACGCTGAGCATCGTTCTGAGGCTGTTGCAACGGATGCAGCGGTTAAGAAGGTCCAGGCGGGAATCATTCCAGCCGCTCAGGCCGCCGAGGATCTCGGGTACACGCCAACTCAGATCCAGCGCTTTGACGACATGATCGCAGAGGACCAGCAGCGCGCCATTGAGCATCAGAGGGCCATGGCGGAGATCACCGGCGGAATAGGAGGAGCCGCCCCCGCCGGGAACGGCTCCAAGGCGAACGAGGCTTCTAAGCCTTCTGCCTCCAATCGCGGGAACACCGCTAGGAAGATTGCCGACCGTTAGCCCTGTCTCGCGCCTTCTCCGCCTCCTCGTAGGTGTCGTGTGAGGTGTAGGCAACGCGCTTGGTTCCGCCGTTGATGAACGCCATCCAGTCCGCGTTATCGACCACGCGGTATTTGTCGCTCGGGTTTGTACTGCTGTTGGGCTGCAAAATCACAAAGGCCATAGCTCGACTATAGCACACCAAAGGCGCCGATGAGGGCGCCTTTTCTATGTCCGGAAAGGACGCAATCCATGGCTGAAGAGAACGAGGGCGTAAAGCCCGAAGACCAGGACGTTGATTGGCAGGCACACGCCCGGACTTGGGAAGACCGAGCCAAGAAGAACCTCGCAGAGCTGAACGCTGCAAAGGCGGAGGCAGAGGCCCTGAAGGCTCAGACCCAGGAGTGGGAGACGAAGTACAGCTCCGCTCAGACTCTCGCCGACGAGGCGAAGGCCAAGGCGACCGCCGATCTACGTGACGAGTATCTGGCGAGGATCGCTCGCATTCGATTCGAGAATGCCTTCCAGACGAAGGGTCGTGAACTTCCCGACAACTTTGACGAGCTGGTGAACATTTCCAAGTTCGTCGATGCCGAGAAGGGTGACGTCAATCTCGACCTGGTGACTCAGTTCGTAGAGGCCGTGTCTCCGGGCGATTCGACTGCACCCAAGTTTGATCAGTCATTCAATTCGGGTCCCGTTGGCGGACAAGCGCCAGAGCCCGATTACTCCCCTGAGGCGATTGCCCAGAGGATTCTCGACCGCTCGCCATTCAACCAGTGATCTATATGGCGTGCCCGTGTAAGGAGTAACCAGCTTTGGCAATCTCTAATTTCCCGAATTCCCCGCTAGGTCCGACCACAAATATCAAGACTGGTCAAGCTAAATGGGTCACCAACGGCGCCCTTGGGCTGCTGATGCAGGATCTAGTACTGGCCAACATGGTGTGGAAGGACGCCTCGTTCAATTTCGATGGATCCATTGGTGAAGTGGTCAACATCAAGCGCCCTACGCGCTCGATGGGCTCCTTTGATCTGACCCCTTTCCAGCACAACGACTATCTTCGTACCGGTGCAAACATTTCCGACCCTAACCGGATCAGTCGTCCTGACGCGGTCGACCGAAGCGCGTGGGTTCCGGACCACATTGAGGAGACCTATATCCAGGTCAGGCTTGATGAGCACCGTGCTTCGGCGCACTACATTTCTGATGAGCAGATGACTTTCGACGTCGACTCGTTCGCTGCGGAGGTTCTGAATCCGCAGACTCGTGGTCTCGCTGAATATTTCGAGTGGCGTCTGGCCAAGGCCATCATGACCTTCTACGGCCCGAATGCGACCCCTGCCAATGAGCGTGTCCTTTCGGTCAAGGCCGAGATCGATCTGACGGCCACAACTGAGGCCGGAATGCGTACCAACGCGTTCAACCTGAGGACTGCGATCATCGACGCTCGCAAGGCCGCGAAGGCCGTGGGAATGCCGCAGAGTGGACAGTTCCTGCTTTGCACCCCAGAGGTTGAGGCCATCATCCTGAAAGATCCGGACTTTCAGCGCGTTGACTACACCGGAACTTCTCAGGCCCTTCGTGAGGCTGTCATCGGTAAACTTTACGGTCTCTGGATCGTGACTTCCAACGAGCTGGCCGCGCAGACCGCAACTGGTCTCGCCATGTTCCTCTGGCACCCAACCGCGCTTGCGATGGTGACCAAGGCTCCGAACATTCCTAAGGGAGTTTCTTTCGGCGCTGGCGCCAGCTCCAACGGTGTGGCGCTGCGGTGGCTGATCGACTATGACTACACCAAGATGCAGGATCGATCGATCTTGGATGTCTACGCGGGATTTAACGCCATTCCTGAGGACCCGCGTTACATCGCGGACATGAAGCTCCGTCTGCCTAAGCTCGCCCTTGGTGTGACAGTTCCGGCCGGTTTTGACGTGATGCGCTGCGTCCGAATCGATCTCGTGGACTCGACCCCCTGATGGCGGCGATGCCACCGGCTGAGTCCCCTGTTCAGGAATCTGAGGCTCCTTCTCTAATGGCCGCCAAGGCCGTGGCGGAGGAGCCTACCAAGGCTCCTGTAAAGCGTGCTGCCAAGAGGACAGCCGCTAAGAACCCTGCGACAGGGACTAGGCGTCGTCGCACCACTCCCCCAGCCACGAACGAATCGAGTTAGCCATGGCCTACGCGACCGTTGAGGACGTGGAGGCCCGATTGGGTCGCGACCTTGATCCAACGGTAGAAGTCCCGCGAGTTCAGGCCCTCATCACAGACGTCGCGGCACTCGTGGACTCGTACTGTCGCAGAGTTACACCTTTCCCTGATCCGATACCCGGCATTATTCGCGCGTTGGTGTGCGCGGAGGTGATTCGGCTGATGAACTCGAATCCCGGAATTTCCTCAGAGGACGTCGGAGATATCAAGGTCGAGTACACCGCCGCAACAGCGGGTTTGTCCCGCTCTACTCAGAACGCCTTGCGCGAGGCAGGCTACCGCCCGGGGTTTTCTTCAGTACAGGCGATCTCTACAACTTGGAGATTGCCATGATCTTCAACACGATCGTTGACATCTACCGAGCCACCATTGTTTCACCCCCACCGGAGATGGGCGGCGACCCCTACCCTGACTGGGATCACCCAACCCTCATTGCGTCCATTCCTGCATCGCTCCAGCCGCTCAGCACTGATGAGCGTCTCGTGTTTAAGGACATGGCCACAGTGACAATGTTCAAGATCTATTGCAGGAAAGTCGACATCGTAAGCACGGACCAGGTCAAGCTTAATCTCAACGGACATTTTTGGCAGGTCGTTGGCAGCCCGTTCTACTATGACTTTAGAGGCACTCATCAGCATCACGTGAAGTTCTATATTCAGCAGGTTGCCTATGAAGGACAATGACTTGCACATCGATGTTGAGGCCCTCAACTACCTCCTTCGTGGTCGCGATATTGTTACCTACATTAGGCGCAAGCTCGCCGAGATCGCGGACAACATTAGCGAGCAGGCCGTGCGCACAGGCGACAACGTTCCGCGCCACATCCACAAGTCCTCACTTCGTGCGGGTTATGGGTACGAGCATTATGAGGACGACATCGACACCCTTATCGCAGTCCGCGATAGGGTCGCGACGGGATTTGTGATCGTTAATCGCCACGCCATCCTTCTGGAGTTCGGTTGGACTGACATGGCCGGTACACATCATCCGCCACGAGCGTACATGCGTACCGCTCTCCGAATGGTGGCTGACGTCTGATGAGGTACAACCCGGTTCAATTGTTGGTCGATTACCTCAAGACGCAGCCCGAGTTCGCCGGCATCACCATTGCCAAGAACATGACCGGTCATGTCACAGGATCGAAGCGCATTGTCCTAAGCTATGGGGGCGGTAGCCGATTCGTCCGCGATAAGGCGGACCACTGGGACATTGCCAGCAGCGTCCATGCGCGTACCGATGACGAGGCTATTCCGATCGCCATGACCCTACGGGAGGTTCTTCTGGAACGAATTCCGTCTATCCGTCTTGGCGGCGGTAGGGTCACATTCGCAGACGTTCAAGAAACCAATGCGCCTTACGACTTCTCGGAATCTGTGGTTTCGGGGGAGGTTCGATTCCTCGGACTTTACACGGTCACAGCCTACATGTGATATCCGCTCATTCTGGCTCTGCGTGATGCAGGGCCTTTCTCATGCATGGGAGCCCTTTCTTGACTGCTAATAATTCTGACAAGGTCTTTTTTGCGCCCAAGGCGCAAATCTTCATGGCCTCCACCACGGAGGCAGCCAGCAAGCTTCCGGTAGATGTGACCACACCACTTGATGCTGTCTTCAAGGATCTCGGCTACATTTCGGAGGATGGCGTTTCCGTCACCCCCAAGCGGGAATTCGACCCCGTCAACGCTAGTCAGAGCGCTTCGCCAATTAAGTATGTTCTGAAGTCCGCTGCGCTGACACTGAAGTTCGTTCTTCTCCAGATGGATCCTGAAACCGTTGAAGTGTACTTCGGAACCGAGTGGGTAACCACGAGCGGCGTCAACAAGCTGAACATTGCATCCAATCCGGCACTCGCCGAAATCTGCCTCGTGGTCGAATACGGCGATTACGTCCAGACGGAGACCAGCCCCGGGCCACCTCCGGTTTACACCCTGACCGGAACGAAGAACAGGCTGGTCATTCCCCGAGGAATGGTCTCGGACGTGGACGAGTACAAGATTGCGAGGACGGACACGCTTGCTCTCGGCGTGACGTTCGACGCGATGGATAAGTCCGGCTCGCTCGGCTTCTTGCTGTCGAACGCCTCCGCCTAATACCGGTAATACACGTAATACACGTAGCTGAAAGAGGTTTCCCTATGACCAGCGCCAAGAACAATGCGGCACAGAACGAGGTTGACGAGTCTCCTGTAGAGGTCAAGTACAAGGGGATCACGTATGTGGTTCCGCCTGCGCTCGACCTCCCGGTTGAGCTTCTGGAAACCGAAGGTGAGCTTGATGTCATCAGGCTCATGATCGGGGACGAAAAGTATGCGGAGTTTCGAGCAACCCAGCCGACTCTTCGGGATCTAAAGAATCTAGGAGAGTTGCTTTCTGATGCTGCGGGTTTTGGTGAGCTGGGAAACTAAGGCTGACCACTTGGATCCTGGTTAACCACTCTGATGCCCTGGAATCGGACCTGCTTGAGCATTTTCACGGAATCGACCTGCTAGACCTCTACCGGGGGACATTGAGTCTCCGTCGCGTCTGGGTCTGCATTCGTCGCCTCCTCAACATGCCGGGTAGGTCCGCCCTTGCCATGGCGATTGACCCAGGTTCCGAGTGGCGCACCTCCGACTACATGCTCGCCGAAATCATCGACCGGCTTGAGCTGAATAACTGGCTGCTGCTTGAAATCAACTCGGAGAACAACGAAATCCCACTGCCGGAACCTTATTGGCGCCCGGGGGTGACCGAAGCGTTTACGGAACAGGACCAAGAGAGAACTTTTGCGACTCCTCGGGAGGTCGCGAATCTATTTGCGGGATTCTAGGAGGTGAGCATGGCTGGCGCACCCGTAAGGGTAGGAGGCGGATACATTGAGGTCAGACCAAAGCTTACCGGCCTGGGTGATTTTAAGAGGCAGCTAAGGGCCAGGTTTGAAACTCTCGGCAAGGAAGCGTCCCGGTCCCTGCTGACGGGCGTTCAAAGGGGCATGGGTGACAGCCTTGATAGCGTAGTCAAGTCAACTAATCGTGCCGTCAATTCTGTGGCGAAGCTTCAGGCGCAGCAGGTCAAGGCCGCGCAGAAAGCCAACGACGCTATCACCAAGTCCAGTGAGGACGCCGCTAAGAGCCGGATACGCTGGGACAAGCATTGGTACAGCGAATCTCAGAAGAATATTGAGGCTCAGAGGAGGCTTTATCACGGCCTCTTTGATGAGATCGACAGGCGTGCGACCCGATCCGCCAGTGAGAGGCGAAGGGCTCAGGAAGCGCTAGGCAACTCTATCCTTGCCGATCTGAGGCGGGTCGATAGGGCTCATGCCGCTGCGATCAACGAGCAGAACAGACGTGTGCAGCAGGCTGCCAGTTTCCAGCGGAGGACCCAGCAAGCTTTGGGAGAATCCATCCTCGCCGACATGCGGAGGATTGACAGGGCTCACGCTGAGGCTTTCCGAGAGCAGGCCCGCAGAACTGATGCGGCTGACAGGGCAATGCGCGCACAGCAGAATGCGCAAGCGAATCAGATCGTTTCTCAGCAGCGGCGGATCAGCCGCGCGCATGCTCAGGCGTTTGCGGAGGATCGTTCGCGTCAGGAGGCCCTTGGCCGCCTGTTCATGCAGGACATTAACCGCCGTATCGCTATGGATCGTATGCATGGTCGAGCCATACAGGAGAACGCTCGTCGTGAGGCAGCAGCCATTAGCGAGGCTCGCAGAGCGATGGAGGAGAGCAACCGAGCTTTCTCGAACGCCGTTGAAGGCATCCGGCAGTACGGCAACCGCCTCCAGTCCTTCGGGCAGTCCTGGACTAGCTACGTCACGGCTCCCATTCTCGGAAGCATCGCGGTCATGTCGGCTTGGGGGCTCCAGACCGCCGCAACTATTGAAAAAGCCCGAATGGGTGTCGAAAGCATCCTTGTAGCCAACAAAGTTGCCGTATCGACCGCGAATGCGGCCACCAGGGCGGCTCTTGGTGACCTCCGCAAGTATGCGGAGGAGACCTCTTTCTCCTTCGGGGACATGGCCAACGGTGTTCAGCGATTGATCGCGGCCGGAGTGAGGCTCGATACCTCCGTTCATTGGATGAAGGTTCTCGGAGACGCAGCCGCTACCGGTGGCGCCGGTGTCCACGAAATGCAGCGTGCGATCATCGCGCTGACTCAGTCAATTAATGCGCAACGGATCACCGCGCAGGACATGAACCAGCTACAGAACGCCAGCATTCCGATTTGGATGATCCTTCAGCAGATCTACAAGAAGAACCGCATGGAACTTCTCAAGATGGCCAAGGCAGGAGAACTCAACTCGGAAGAAGTCTGGCCAAAGGTAATTAAGTGGATGGAGCGTTACCGGGGCAACGCCAAGAAGATGGCGGACGCCATTCCACTTGAAAATCTCAAGAACAAGATTGAGCAATTCAAGAACTCTCTCGCCGATGTCATCATGGAGCCGAAGAACGCCAAGGCACTGAACAACCTTTTCAATAATCTAGGCGATTCTTTGGAGAAGGTGACGCCGGTATTCAGCAACCTCGTCACAATGATTCTTCCTGCGCTTAACAAGGGCCTCGCTCTGTTTGAAAGCGCGATGACCCAGCTTGAGCAGCATCCTTTCCTCGCGAAGATTTTGCTGATGGCGGCGGCGCTCGGACCGCTCGCAATCGGGTTCGGCCTTCTCGCCCGGACGCTTGGATTCGTTCTCGGGCCGTTTGCCAAGATCCGACAGCTAATAGGGAAGACCGCCGGGGCAGACGGCCGCCTTCGAGGCGGGCTTCTCAAAACGACCGGTGTTGTCCGCACGCTCGGAAAGTCAATTATGTGGCTTACCGGCCTCGGTGCTTTCGGGCAGCTCATTGGGGCGGCCGCGAAGATCTCGGCGGTCGGTATCGGTCGCGGAGCCAAAGCGACCGGGAAGGCCACCGGCCGCGCCGTAGGTGGTCTGTTCGATGATGCCGGGCCGACCAAGCGCATCGCCAGCGGAGCCAAGACCAAGGCGCGCAGCGGGCTTTCAGGGGCCTCTGGGGCCGTCTCTTCTCTGGTCGGGCGTATCCCCGGCTTGCAGAAGCTGACTGGGGTCCTGGGGAAGCTGAAGGGGATCCTGAGGTCTCCCTGGGGTATCGCAGCGGTCGCGGCCATTGTCGCCGCCCTTGTCGCGTTTGGTGTGGCTGTTGTCGGAGCCTGGAAGAAGTCGGAAGCCTTCCGCTCAGCGGTCGGCTTCATGTGGTTTCAGCTCAAGGACATTTTCTCCAAGATCAAGAACGCGTTCGGCAACGTTTTTGGTGGGGAGAATGCTAGCAAGCTAGATACCTTCGGGGCCAAGTTCAAGGCGTTCGGCGACTGGATGACAGTCAACGTCCTGATGCCGATCAATACGGCTCTGATGTGGGTTCGCGACAACTTCGGCACCCTGTTCGCTGGTGCCGTCCTGGGATTCCAGGTCCTCGCTAATGTCGTCATCGGGAACGTCACTCCGATCCTTCAAGGGCTTTGGAGCATACTCGGTTCCGTCTTCAAAATGATCGGCAATGTCATTGGCATGGTCGTGAAGGCCGTAAAGAACTTCCTTAGCTGGGCAAAGATCACCGATGGTGCGTCCAGCGCGACAGGCGGAATGACGGTCAAGGGCGGCGCTCTTGGCAAGACGATCGTCTTGCTGATTTCAACGTTCGCGGCATTCGGCAAACTGATGAATGCCATTGTCTCGTCCATCAATATCGCTGCCCAGGCTTTTGCCGGCCTGTTCAATGTCATCGGCGCCACGGCCAAGGCAATCGGGCAGCTCACCAGCGGCGACTTCAAGGGCGCTTGGAACACTTTTAAGGGCGGTTTCGGTGATTCCCTCGGGAAGATCTGGGATGCGGTAAAGAAGACCGGAGGGAAGTTCAAGGAGGCTTTTGATCTCAAGGGCATTCTTAACGAGAACACCTCGCGATTCAACAAGCTCTTTGATGCCGCTGGGAAGTCCAAGACGCCGTCCAAGCAGAGCACGAAGACCGGCAAAAAGCCTAAGGGGTCCGGAGACGTAAACACCAGTCTCGGGGGGTCCTCGGACGGCGAGGACGGCGGATCAGGTTCAGAGGCGAAGAAAAAGAAGAAGGCAGCCACAAAAAAGAAGGCTAAGAGCGAAGCTCGGAAGAAGGCCGAGACCGCTAAGAAGCGGTTCGACTCTGCTAAAAAGACGCTGCTGAACGCGTTTTCGACCTTCCTGGGAGCACTAAAGGGCAACGCGGAGCAGGTAAAAAAGGCTGGCGACACCCTAGTCAAGAACGTTGAGAACGCTTTCGACAAGGTTGGCAAGAGCAAGGCCGGTGACCGGGCAGTCGCGTACCTCAAGGGCGTGAACGCGAAGCTAGTCTCTATCGCCAAGCAGCGTGATGCGATCCTCGCCAAGATTGATGAGGCGAAGGATTTCCAGAAGACTGTTACATCTGGCGCCAAGGATGCGGCGTCCCTCGGCAATCTGCCGTACTCCAACACCACGGCTGAGGGAGTTGCGAAGGGCCTTCAAGAGCGGCTTGCCAAGATCAAGCAGTTCGTCAATGTCATCAAGACGTTGGCCAAGCGCGGACTGAATAAGAGCCTTCTACGCCAGGTCGTTGACATGGGTCCGGTCGATGGGCTCGCTCTCGGAAACACTCTGCTCGCTGCGAACAAGAGCACGTGGGCGGCGATCAATTCAGCCCAGTCCGAGATTGACAAGACCGCTGCGCAACTTGGATCCACTGCAACCCAAGTCATCTTCGGCTCCGTCAAGGAGCTTCAGAAGAAGGGCGCAAGCCTCCAGGCGCAGATGGACAAGATTGCTCGGGATGCAATCAGGAAGGTCGCAAAGACCTTCGGCATTGGGTGGAACGAAATTCGCAAGATTACCGGCGACGGTATGTCCAAGACGAACAGGAAACTCAATGACGGATTGACGTCCACGAAGAAGAATGTCCAGAGCGCCACGACTGCGGTTAAGTCGTCTTGGTCCGGCATGGTCAAGGACATGAACCAGACCACCTCCAAGATGGTCACGGTCACTTATGGGAAGGGCGCTCAAAAGGTCGTCAATACGATGGCCTCAATTGCAGGCACCAAGAATCCGCTTCCCAACCTGGGGTTCAAGTACTCGACTGGAGGTGTAGCACCCGGCTACGCGCCACGACGAGACACCGTCCCAGCGATGCTTTCTCCCGGCGAAGGCGTGATTGTTCCTGAGCTGACTCGCCAGATCGGACCAGCCCAACTCCACGCCTGGAACAAGGCCGCGATGATGGGCCGGAACGTTTTCGCAACGGGTGGAGTCGTTGACGGGGCTAAGTGGGTCGACGCCCACAAGGACGACCCCTTTGAAGGTTATGCCGACGCAATGAAGGCCGCTTTCAAGGGCGTACTCGATCCGGCCGCCGCTGCACTCGGCAGTCTGGGCAAGTTCGGTTCCATCGAGTCCGGAGACTTCAAGTCTCGATACCCGGATTTGATGAAGTGGGCCAAGGAGCTGGACAAGCGTTCCTTCGGGTCCGCTGCGGGGGTCATCAAGGTCGCTGCCTCTCAGATCGGCGAGGGCGACCGAGGCGGGAGCGACAATAACCTCAATAAGTACAACCAGTTCAACGGCGAAGCCTGGTGCGCAGACTTCATTTCTTGGATTGTTGACCACGCTAAGGCCAATAAGGCGTACTTCGGTTCCCCCACGGGAACCCCCGCCAATCGCTGGCCTGCTGTCGCTACCTGGATTGCTCAGGCCGGAGGCAAGAGGCCGGTTTCTCAGGCTCGACCGGGCGATCTCGCAACCTATGGCGGAACCTCTCACATCAACCTAGTTGTGAAAAACCTCGGCGGCGGTCGTCTTCTGACCATCGGTGGCAACCAAGGCCCTCTGGTTGAGTCCGGTGTCCGGACTAATGCAGACGGTGTTCTGCGGCCTAAGTTCTCCAGCCTTCCTGGAGGCTCCGTCAATCCTTGGCCTGGAAGCCTAAACATCCCGACTACGGGACACGGCGACCTTGGTGGGGGCACGGACGGTGGGGGCGGTACGCCTTCCAAGAACCGCGCTCTCGGCAGGCGGATGCTTTCCGACATCGGGCTAGGTTCCCAGTGGAGCGCCCTGGACAACATCTGGACTCGCGAAAGCAATTGGAATCATCACGCAATGAATCCAAGCTCGGGAGCGTACGGCATTCCGCAGGCGCTACCCGCTTCCAAGATGCGGTCGGCAGGGGCTGACTGGCATGACAACCCGGCAACACAAATCCGCTGGGGTCTCGGCTACATCAGGGGTCGCTACGGGTCCCCTAACGGAGCCTGGTCTTTCTGGCGTAATCACCATTGGTACGAAGACGGCGCTTGGAGTATTCCCAGCAATCGTCACGCCGCGATGCTACATCGTGGCGAAATGGTTGTTCCTTCCAAGCCAGCGGAGTCCTTCCGTGACGCATTGAAGGGCCGCCGATCCGGCAATGTCGGCGGGGATACCTACAACTTCACGCTGAACAATCAGCCTGGGCTTCCAAGTGAAAAGCAGGTCATCAAGGCAATGTCCTACGCCCACACCCTCTACGGGCGTAGGTAAACGAAGGGGGTAGGACTTGCCCATTCCAGTCCCAGGGGTAGACACTCCTACCCCTGGAAATCCAAACAATCCCGGTGGCGGGGGAGGAGTCTCCCCCGCCATTCCGCCTAGTTACCGTCGTCGGATCTCCTGGATCTATCCGGCCATCACGGCTGACGTCAGCTCCCGGTCTGAGATCCTCCTGACGGGAGACATCTCGGGGAACAACACGGGGATTATCGTCCAGCCCGGGATTAAGGGATTCGATGCTGCCCCGTACGAACTGACTCTAGACAAGCTTCCGGCCCTGGATGGATCCGTTCCCCGTCACGTTAGGGCCGATGTCCGGGAAGTCATGCTTCCGCTATTCCTGTGGGCACCTGACAGAACGTCCCTGCTCGTTCTGAAGCGGGATCTTCTGGTGGCGCTCGACCCTGCCAAGGGCATGGGAACACTGGCGGTCGTTGAAACTGACGGTCTCGGGAATGAATCCGTTCGCTACTTGGACTGCTATTACGCCGGTGGGCTCGAAGGGGACGAATCCGAAGGCTACGACTTTGTCTGCCTTATTTACGGCCTGGTCCTCCAGGCCCCTGACCCGATGTGGTACGGGCCGAAGATCGCACCCTCAACCCCGGATCGGTTCAGCTCCACTGTTCCGGTGAATTTCTTCACGGGAAAGCCGCGAGGAGCGCCTGACGAACACATCGGAGCCTTCTTTCCTGTCCACCTCTCGAAATCCACATACGTGGAGGACAAGACCTACACCGTTCAGAACCCCGGGGACCGGGACGCCTGGCCAGTGTGGCGAGTATTCGGCACGGGAGCGAAGAACGTCTCTATCACTGAGATCAGCACAGGAAAGGGCATTGTTGTCGCGTACAACTTCGCCTCTGACAGTGACACCGTGACGATTGACACTCGGCCTGGATTCAAGACCATCACCAATTCTGCCGGACTCAACCTGTGGCCGAACACGGCTACAGGAACAGCGATGTTCCAAATTGCACCCGGAGCCAACCGCATCAGGCTTGATTTCGAGCCGGCCACGGAGACTTCCGTGGTCAATACATTCGTCTTCTACAGCTTTTATCCGCGATATCTGGGGGCCTGATGGACAGTGAGTTCCGAATTGACGTCCTGAAGCTCGTCAACATGGGCACCTTGGCATCTCCTTTGTGGCGTTGGCGTCGGTCCGGAATCGTCGACAGTTATACCCAGCTTGATTGCATCGTGCGGTACAACGCGGTGGGGTCATGGGTACTCCACATGCCTTTGAACGCCCCTCAGACGGCCTTGCTCGTCCCTGGATGCCGGGTGGCTATCTGGCTGCCCGACATGTCTCTTCCGGTCCTCTCAGGGCCGCTCAGGACCATTGAGAGGGAATGGAGCGAGGATGCTCCTGGCCCTGGCGTCGTCAGGTTCTCAGGGGTGTGCGACAACACGATTCTCGCCGAGCGGCTGGTGTGGCCTAACGGGGATCAGGGATTGACGCTCGGCCCGGATGCTGCTGGCTACCGCCAGCCTTTCGCATACTCCGGAAACAACACGCTTGTTTCGATGGAACGCACGTTGCACGAATTGCCCTATTTCAACTTCGGGCCTGGCGCGTACGAGCCCAGGCGGGAAAAGGGCGTGTATCACCTCCCTCCGGGCGCCTGGCCTTCACCCGACAGCCAGCCCAAGACGGGATGGAAGCTGCGCTTCGTGCCGCTCCTTGAAGCGCTTCAGGCACGAGTCGAGTCCGCTCTTGACGACGTCGACGGGGTCATTCCAATGGGATTCCGATGGGTCTGGGATCCGACCATTGAGCAAATACGCCTTCAGACCTTCAATCCGAATCAGAACCCTGCCGGTGGAGTGAAGTTCTCCAAGGAGATCGGAAATCTCCGATCGTACACGTATTCCATCAATGCGCCCAAGGCCAACTATTTCATGATGGGTCTGCGCAATGATGACGAAACTCATCCCGAGTGGCAAGACCTTTGGATCGGTGACAAGAGGTCCGAAACTCCGGAATGGGGGACGCACGCTGAAGCCTACCTTGATCACACCGACATCTCTTTCTACAGGAGAGATGGTGACGACAAAATCATCTGGCCTCACAATCCGCCGCAGCCGGGCGACAAGCCGAGCCCCGATTGGGACGCTATCAACATGGCATTGAATTCTGATGCCAAGGAAAATGCCGCAACGGCCTCGTTGTCCGTCACTCCCATCAACACAGTCGGATGCAGGGTCGGGCGTGATTACTGGCTCGGAGACCGAGTGCACGTCGAGATCGATGAAGAGGCTCTGACCGAAGTTCTTCGGGAAATCCACTTGAGCGACGGATCTGACGGACCGCTCATAGAGCCGACCATCGGCACTCCGGACGCCACGGAAACCCCGGCGATCTACACGGACATTAGCCGTCTCTGGCAGGCCGTGACGCGACTGCAACGACTTCAGGGAGGCCGCAAGTAATGGCTGAGCAGTATTACCCGTTCGACACGGGAACTGGCGCGTCTGTCACTGACGACCAGTGGACGACGATGGCCCGCAATCTCAGGCGCACAGGAATTGAGGGGGACATCTCCAATGAATCTCTCAAGGTGAAGCCGTCCTCTAGCACGCGGGCGTCGATCGTCTCTCCGGGTGAAGCGTGGGTTATTGGGCATCAGTACTTGTCCAATGCCGAGATCTCCCTACCTCATGCGGAGAACATCTCAGGCAAGCCACGCATCGATCTTATTGTCCTTCGCATCGACCGGACGGCAGACACGATTCACCCTGTGGTCATCACTGGTGTGCCTGCGGACAACCCGGTTACTCCGGATCTGCTCGGAAACCACAGCGCCTTTATCTCTACCCTTGATCCGGGCGCACAGTGGGACCTTCCGCTAGGTCAGGTGCGGGTTGAGGCCGGAGCGGCTGTCATTGCTGCGGACAAGTACACGGATATCCGCTGGCTGGGAGAATTCGCCACTACCACCGGCACCAGCGGCAACAGGAACCCGTATTGGGGAATGCGTCCCTTCGGTTCCATCCATTTTGAGTACGACACCCGCAGGTGGGCAGGCTGGGACGGATACAAGTGGGGGATCATTGCGGAATATGGCCCGTTTCGGCCCTACACCCCAGTCATTCAGTGGCAGGTCAATGACTCCGGGGCACAGGTGACCAATGATTCCGGCTGGTCAACTCAAGGCCGCTGGCGATACGTCGCGGATAACGCGGTCGACGTCAGCATTTACGCGAAGCTGAACTACGACATCAACGATACTCAGGACAATCCGATCTCCGTGGTCGATCCAGAATCGTTCATGCGTGTCACGCTGCCAGTTCCGACCGGCAATGCAGGTGACGCCTACTCGCTGCTGAACCTTTTCTACCAGCGGGGCCGCCAAAGCGGCGATATGCGTACCGGCTACGGGCTTTGCTGGTCCAATCGCGAAAACATTGCACGCCTGGTCCTCCAGGGAACGCAGTTCGATGGCATCAGCGCAGCCGGAAACCTGGACACGCTGACCAACAATACGCGGCTCAGCAAGAACACCACGATTCGGATATCCGGCGTTTATGAGGCCGCAGGAATCTAGGAGGCCCACTTGGCGGACAATGACCCCAAAATTGAAATCTCCCTCAAAGAGATCTACGACGAGTTCAGGCAGCTTAGCTCCGACATTCGGAATCTGGTCAGCAAGGTAGATGGTTCAAAGGCGATTACCGACGACCACGAGTCCCGGATTCGCACTCTCGAAAAGTACAAGTACGCGGTTCCGCTGACGGTGATTATGGCCGTCGTAGTGGAGGTCATCCGCTTCACAGGTAAGGGCTAGCAGACCACTCATCGAGCAGCGCCCGCCCCTCTCGGGGTTGGGCGCTTCTCCATGCCCAAAAGGAGGGCCTTAATGGCAAGTCCGGCCGATATGGCACGAATCGCAAAGGCAGAGATCGGGTACCGCGAAAGCGGTTCAAACTACACGAAGTACAACAAGGACTTTGGTTCGATTCCCGGCTATCCCCACGCTGGATTCGGCTATCCCTGGTGCGCTTCCTTCATGTGCTGGGTGGCCAAGCGCGTGGGCCTGAAGCCGAATGTCGACTACCCGCGAACCGCTGGCTGTGAGGTTGGCGTCGCCTGGTTCAAGCGGAATGGCCGCTGGCATCGGACTCCGGCCGAAGGGGACTTTGTCTATTACGGCCCTGGTGGGGGTACTCATGTCGAGCTGGTGGTGAGGGTCACGAGTACGACGATCACCACTGTCGGCGGAAATACCTCGGGTTCACTCGGGGGGCAATATTACAATGGGAACGGGGTGTATCAGAAGGTCATTTCCCGTTCCAATTCCAGGATTGCCGGGTACGGCCGTCCGAAGTACTCAAAGACGTCCCCGCCGGTTCCCGGCAAGACTCCGTACCCTGGCCGCGTTCTTAAACTGCGTTCGCCGTTGACGACCGGTTCGGATGTGAAAAGCGTCCAACAGCAGCTCGTCAAGCTGGGATACGAACTGGACATTGACGGGGCTTACGGGCCTCATACTCGGGCCGCTGTTGTGGATTTTCAGAAGAAGAGCAAGATTACAGCAGACGGCGAAGTGGGGCCAGACACGTGGGGCAAGCTCTTTCCGTAAACACAGAAAGCCCCCGCTACGGCGGGGGCTTTCTGATCACTTTTTGCAATCCTCTAGATGGCCGCTGAAGTCGCCCTCTTGAGCCATGGCGTAGAAGTCCTCGTACAAGTCACTGTTCATTTGATCAGCTCCATGATCTCGTCCGGGGTGCTGTCGCTTGTTGCATCAAACCAGATCGGCTCGTACCACTTCTCGACGGTGACCAGATCTTCGCTCACGCGAGAGACCCACACCCGTGTAGTTCCGTCTGTGTATTTCAGGTCGTCGGTTAGCGCTTTCGCTTGAGTCGGAAGCTCGTCAAGAGCGTCCCGAACCTCGCGCCAGGTGTACACAGTGTCTCCTTCAGGCTCGTCAGAACGGCCTACCAGCCGTTGACGGGTTTGCTAGACCCGTTTCGCCGGAACATCCCGAATATCTACATCTGATCCCATGTCACCATCCTACCCAAATTGGAGTCCCACATGTCCCATGAACTAATCCAGCCTGGCGAGCTTGTAGAGGCTCAGCCGGTAGACGTCTCCCCCCTGGCCGTCGACGCGGCCAAGGCTGAGCTTGATCTAGAAGTCCTCTGGGCTAAGCGGGACAAGTGGTCCCGCGTGCTGCGCACCCTTGCTCAGGGTGCCGTCTCTGCGGCCCTGGTGGCTGGTCTCGCTGCTGGTAGCGACGCTGCTGACCTGGCACACCTTGACCTCAAGGTGGTCGGCCTGGCGGCCGGACAGGCAGCCCTGACGGCAGTCGTCGCCTACGTCCACAACAAGACCCGCCCGAAGGCGTGAACATTGCAGAACCCCAACCAATACAGGGAATACAGGGAATACCGGGAATGCAGGGGGAGGATTGACAATCTTGGCCTGGAACAATGCACAATACCTCGCCAATGTTCAGGCGGGTCTCATCCCGGCTGACCTGTATCTCTACGGCGGAGCTGCGGAAACCGTGACCGAAGATCCTCTAGGGCGCCACGTCGCCAATGTCGCAGGCCGGATTTATTCAGACCCGCAGCAGGCTGCAATGTCAGTCTGGCTCGGGGTGGACTCGGCAGCCCCATTCACCGCTGACACGCTGAGCAGCGATGCTCTGGGCGTGGTGCCCGTGTTCGCCAGCTCGGTCGCTCCGGTGTGGGCCGATTTCGGGGATGGGCCTGTGGTCCTGGACCCGTGGAACGCCTCCACAATGCTGGCAGCCCTGTCCACGGACGTGGCCAGCCACAAGGCGGGGCCAGACCCGCACGGGGATCGTGCCTACACGCAGGCGTACGTCGCTGACCAGCTCGCAGGCATCCCGGCGGCTGACCCCGCTTATGGCGTGTCCCTGAATTCTTTCGCCGGGGCGACCAGCGATGCAAAGTTTGCAGCGGCCCTCGCGTATGCGAGGGCTCAGACCTACAAGCCGGCCATCGTCCTTCCACTAGGGACGATCACTCTCAGTGGAGGTCCATACGAGTTTTTCGATGGAATGCGATTGTCCGGCCCGCTCGCCGCCGGTGACCGCGAGTTCCAGAACACCGGCCCTCAGTGCGTTGTGAACGTCACCAACAATGCTCTGTTCCAGATGCCCAGCAACAACACGGCCAATGTGAAGAATGGTTACATCCGGGGAATCCAGTTCCGGACTTCAGCCGGTGTCGATTGGATGGTTCGGTCACCGGATTTCGCCACTGGTCCCGTCATGCAGGACGTAGACATCCGCGATGTCGCCTGGGTCGGGTTCTCGTCCGTCATGTGGGCCCGCCACCTGAGGTGCAGCATTGAACGCACGTACATCAACAACGGCACTGATACTCAGTTCAAGCTAGGCGGGTCCGACAATTTCTACTGGACCGAGGGTTTCTCGTACATGAGTGGAAATGTACCGGCAACTGGATACTATGTGTACTTTACAGCTATGACGCGCACTAAGGTCGGGCCGATATATGTGACGCCCCAGTTTGGGACAGCGTTCCGCCTGGAGGGCGGATCCGGAGGTCTGGTCTTCAACGGCACCTTGATTGACTGCGCAGGCCGGACTACGACCAACGCCGCCCAAGGCGCAGGAGTTTTCATCCACTCGGGCCAAGGTCACGTCTTTCGCGACTGCTGGTTTTTCAACAATGCTGTCAATCCGGCCGCGACCGGCCGTGCCGGTGAAAAGGGCCAGGTGTTCATCAAGTCCCCTGCTGCGGAAATTCTGTTCGATGGATGCCAATGGAATGGTGGAGCCAAGGAAAGTCTTGTCACTCCGGCCGGTACGCCTGCCATCTATGCACAGACAGGCGCGGCCAACATCAAGGTACAGAACCCGCTAGCTCCGAACGGCGGTGTGAAGCTGCTACAGCAGCAGTCCGCAGGCATCATCACCTGCAACGACACTGGCTGGACTGTCCAGGTCGCCTAAACACAAAAAAGCCCCCCGGCATACGCCGGGGGGCTTTTTCTATTTCTCCTAACGGTCTGTGAGATCCTGGTAGCTAAGCCACTTCTCGAAATGCCGCTTCGGCTCAAGCAGGAACTTGCAGAAGTCGCGAAGGGGCCCCGTCACTTCTTCTAGCTCTGAGTCGCCCTCTCCGATCTTGTCGAAGCGGTCCGCCATGGAATACAACTCGTCTTCCGTGATGTTGATCGCTGCCATTCCTCTACCTTCTTCCGGACATCGGAAAGTCTGACAGGCTCTGAACGATGCCCCTGATCACCGTGCATCCGCATCGGCACGTGTACCCGACTCGGACCTTTGAGGCGGTGTCCCTGTAGGCCACCTCCATCTCAGGATCACAGCCGCAGCCGGGACACTCGACCATGGTCGGATGGTCGAGCACTTGAACTTGCCCGCAGCCACTCATCCGAATCCTCACTCTTCGGATCGGTCGAATACCTCTTCCTCCCAGTCTTCTTGGCGAGGGAGGTTGCCCGATTCGAGTTGATGAACGGCGGACTTCAGCCACTTCATTGCATCGTCCGGACTGCTGAATGAGATGTGATCGTCAATCGATCCGTTCTCATCCACGAAGATTGTAATGCCCTTCTTCCCGTTCACCAGACTCCGTGTAACGGCTGGTTCATCACCGCGACAGATGATGAGGGTCATTCTTCCTCCAGGTACTCTCTGAGCCCCTCGTGATCCTGTCTGCTGATCTCCTTCACCACTTTGTGTCTGAGCTGCTGATACGCCGCTAGAGTGACGCTCGCCAGCGTGAACCGGCCAAACCCTGCGGTGTCAGTCTCGATCCATAGGGTCTCGTAGCATGCCGCTTCCAGTCGCGGAATCTCGGCATTGAGCATCGATGCCACCCCATCCCAGTAGAGGGGCGTCCGGATCGAGTCACCTGCGGTGAGGTGCTCCCAAAGTAGCTCCGCGAGCTGCTCAGCCTTTTCGTCCATTCCCCTGCTCCTTGCGCTCCCGCTCTTCCCTCAGAGCCTGCTGAACCAACGGATGCGGGTCGCTGGCTTCGAATGTCTTGTCCAGCGAGGCCATGTATGCCTCGTGATCGCGCTCTCCCCTAACATACATCTCGTGCATGCTGTCGTCACCACGATCGATGATGTAGGTCATTCGCCTTTCCTCTCCCAGGGGTTCCCCTTGAGTAGCTCCGCTATCTCTTCCGCATTTGCCGCAGTGGGCTCGATGTGCGTCCGTCCCCGGTTGTAGTGTGGTACTGGTTCCTTTCCTCGGATGAACACACGATCCGCCGCCCCCAGCTCGTTCCCCTCCTTGTCGTAGTAGGTAGTTCCGTTCGGCCCCACGAGAACAGTCACTCCATTGGCATGGAGTACCGGGTCTTCTGCCTCGTTTACGTAGACCCATTCGCCGGGCTCCACGTGATACGCCTTGGCCTGCGGAAGGCCCTCAAACCGCTCCTCCAGCTCCCCCATGAGCGCCGTGAACCGATGCTGCCACTCCACCGGCATGGACTGGAGGAGAGTCCTGTGGAGCACCGCATAGTCTGAGTAACTCCCCCCGAACCACGTATGCACGTCGATGGCGGGTTCTTCGGTATCGCTCATTCGGCGGTGTCCTCCCAGAATCCTTGGAACATGAGCGGTGTGCTTGACCCGCTAGGCACGATGATCAGGATCGACTTTCCCTCTAGATCACCCGTTCCTTGAGTACGGATGGTGTAGCCTACTTCCTTTACCTCTTCCGGATGGTCCTCCAAATACTTGAGAACCTCCTTGGCGCTTATCGATCTCATGTATAAAGCACACCTCCGATGACGACTCGATCGTACAGCTTTACACGCTGCCAGGTCGGATGGCCGCTGTTCTCGGCACAATCCACGTAGACGCCCGAGAGAATCCTGCCATCGTTCATGCGCTTAGCGTCGTAGATATCGTACCTTTCTACGCCTGCGACGGTGTCCACTTCAGCCCTACCAATGGGCTCGTTCACCAGTTCACCTCTATTTCAGAGATCTCGGGCTTGGGCTTATGGTCACGCCTCGGACCTACGTCTTCGTCCCCCTTCGGGCCTCCTCTACCCATACGTTGCTGTCGTAGATGTCTGCGACTCGCTCTCTGAGCTTCTCGGCCTGATCTAGGCTTAGGCCCGCCATGATTAGGCGCCGTCCCGGCTCGTTGGCGGGAGACCGCCACTCAGCCCATACGGTGTACTTCTTGACACCCTGTGCGGCCTTCAGAGCCCCGTACACGTCATCGAACTGCGCGGGGGTACCCTGGATGACCACAGCCCCCGTTCCGTCCTTGAGAGCGGCACTCAGAGTCACGACGCCATCAGAATATCCGTGAAACGTGATCACGTCGTTCAAATTGATCTTCCGGGCTTCGGAAACCATGGTGTTGTCCTTCTTCGTTATTTCCAGTTCAGCACGGTAAGTCCGCACTCCTCCGCAGGCGGGGAGTCCTTGATCTGGTTTACCAGGTACTCTTTGACGTCCGCCCTCAGAGGCTGGTTAGGCCCGAAAGTGCTCATCCACGCTTCCCGGTCCACTTCCACTGTGACATACAGTGCAACTTTGACCATGTCTGGCTTCTCAGTCATCCCGGCTCATCACAATCCGGCTCCTCTTTCGAGCTACCTCTTGGCCAGCCTCCCCTCCCACATTAGCAGGAGGGGAGGCCATGTGTATGGCTAGTGTGCAGCGTCGTATTTGTCGATCACTGCCCGAGGAACGCGGCCTCGTTAGTTGAGATCGTTGCGTTTGGCCTCCATAGCGGCCTCATACGCAATCGTTACTATTATGGCCGCCTCTTCCTGGACCTTCGCCTCTATTCGGCGTTCTGTGTTCAGGCATTCGCCTTGCTCACATTGCACCAGCCGGTACATGCCGAAGTATTGCCCCTCCACTCCCTTCATTGTGTAGGTATCACTTGCGAGAATCTCTTGCTCGATCTCTGCGAACCTCACGGCCCTTTGGGGGTAAGCTCGCTGATAGAGCTTCACCAACTCATTGGCTGCTGCGTCCGGGGATGCGTAGCCGTCCTTTGAGAACTTCGCCAGGAACTCAAGGTTCGACAGGTTGGCCCTAGCGCTGAAGTAGTGCCAATGCACGCTCATTCCTCCGTCCCCTCCTCCTTGTGATCCACCTTGTAGACGGTATCTATGTCGGGGTTGTTGGTTGTCCTTCTCTGATGCCCCTTAACCTCCTTCAAGTCGTAGTCATCGAGCGACGGGTAATACTGCCACCGAAGGAAGGGCACCACCGGTCTCCAGACCGTATATTCCCTGCCGGACTGTTCGCCTCCTTGTTCGGACTTTTGCGGCTGCTCTCTCGTCAGGCCAGTGCCCCGAATGTTGACGACACGAATACCTGAAAGCGGCGTTCCCTTCTTTCTTTTGCGCTTCGTGAGCCTTGACCGTGGGTCAGGCTTTACTTCCCGTACGTCTGTCAGCTTCTCGCTACGGATGAAGTTCCAGATAGTCAACGTCATCCGAATGATGTGATCAACCTGAGGGTCGAAGACGCCTTTCGGCCAGTCTCGCCATTCGTCAGAGAATGGAATCACACTCTCTCGGTCATAGACGAGCGGAGTGATGCGGGCATTAACACTCAGGCTCTCCAGACCTTTTCGCTTCAGGCCCTCCGGCGCTCCCGCGAACCTCTTTTCGATCTCCCGCATGTCCTCAGGTATCCCCCAGAAGGAAAGCCAGAGGACTCGCGCACCTTCTATTCCCCACTTAGGAAAGTCAATTGACGAAAGTGCTTCGCTGGTCCCCCACGAAATCCCAGCAATCTCCAGAGCTGGGGCTGTGACAGATTCTGAACTAAAATCCGACCTACTAGTGTCCACTGGCAGAGGCAAGGGCTTAGAGAGCACCATGAACCCGGATCGGCTCGGGGGATCAGTGTTCCTTAGCCGGTACTTTGGGAGGCTCTTAGCCGCCCTCTCGGCGAGGTCCGAGGTTCGCGGGCTGATCCAGTAGTAACGTCCTCTCTCCAGTCTGTCCGCCTCTGTGGACGCCAGCGCGGTAGCGAACGTGAACGGTCCAACATCATCCGGACGGGTAATCGGGAAGCTAGGCTTCTCTTCCTCCATGCGCCCCCAATGAAATGGCGCAACCATGCGAGCCCAATGGGACAGGTCATGTGCTATCTCTGGCACTTTATTGGCCTGGCCAATGGATTGAAGTGAATTTAGCCGATTCTGGAACGCCACCTCCACACACTCTGGATACGGAACGATTTTGCCTATCGCCTGCTTCATAGTTGCGGAGGCAATCCCCCTGGATCGCAGCTCCAATGACCGGGCGTCTTCGCCTTCAGCGAACAGAATTGTCTTATCCGGCATCGCCTCCCGGATGGACGCTGGAGTGCCTCCCTTCCCTTTCCGCGTTGACTTTCGCCCCCGCGTGGAACCTGAGAGGTCCTTAAGAATCTCTGAGACCTTCTCTCCCGCCGCTATTCGGCGGGCTAGTTCCTGGTCTAGCGGCCGGTCTGTTGGTGATCCCATCTCATAATCCTTCCGATCACTAGAAGTGCGTGCTCTGGAGCGTCTGCGCCCCTTCCGCGCCCTACAGGTCGATTGCGAAAAGATCATCATCGTCGTCCGGGCTTGTGATCGCCGCTACGGACTTCGGAGCCTTCTTGGGGACCCTAGCAGGCGCACGCGACGCAGGAGGCTTAACGGGCTTCTCAGAGCCGTTGACAGCCCATTCGGACACCTCAGCGGAAGGACTGGCCCCGTTGCGGCTCGGACGCCTGGTGGACGTCGCGGCCTTCTTGGGGGACCCCGCCTCTGGCATGTCATCGTCATCATCCGCAGCGGGTTCGATCCAGATGAATCGAGTCGCATGCCTGCCTCGGCCGCTCTCACTGGACTTCCGGCCCATCACGGAGTCCGAGCCGTTCTCCTCGTTAGACCTGACATTGATTGCGGTCAAGGCATCAATGATCAGGTTGGCATCCTTATCGCCTAGTTCGTTTCTTGGTGCAAACTTGGTATTCAATGCTGACTGCGTCATTCCTGCCGGACCGGCCGCCTTCAGTGCTGTGGTCACCTGCTGAATGAGCTTCCGCGTGGCCCGCTCGGGCCGACCTTCAATCTTAACGTCATTCGGATCTTCGACGGCGGCGGCGAGGGCTCGTTCACCCAGAATCGTCTCGACGGAATGAATCATCGCCCACATGAGAGCCTCCGCAGCGAGAATGTCACGGGCTCCGACGAGCTTCCGGCAATCTATGATCGCGTACAGTGCAGCGATGCGCCTGACGTACGGCCGCGCGCGGCCAAGGAAAGCGGCCTTCGCAGACCTGCCCTTACGCGCTGCCATAATGCGAGCGTGTGCCCCTTCGCCCGCCTTTGGGCTCCATGCCTTCCTGGCTTCTTCAGTCCAGCCGATCTCTGCTTGCTTCCGCCCGTACGCGATAGCCTTCCGCGTCGTCTTGACTGCGAACTCCCACACGTCATCCGGGGGGTCCCCGCCAAATGGCAGCTCCTTGTCACTGTCCACATACAAGGTGAGAAACCGGTTTGGCGTCCCTCCCCGCAGTTCGCCGGGGGTGAGCGTAATCATGTACTCCTCAGGCGAGATGTGTCCGATAACAGGAACGTGCGGGGTCTGGACTCTTACAAGACCCTTGGTCTTCGTGTCGTTTTCCAGGGTCTTGCCCTCAAAGAGCAGGCGAATCGCGTCGGACAGGTCATTGTCCCGGGCACAGGCCCCAAGTACCTTAGACCACTCTGTCACGATACGACACTGAACCATGTCCGGAATAGCTGGGTAATTCTTGCGATCCTCCGGAATTTCGAACGACTCTCCGGCCTCTTGCTTTTCTTTAGCGGCCGTGGACCACGCGATTTGCGCATCGGAGTGAAGGCGTGACACCAGGCCAGCACCAGAGTTCGGCATGCCACTTTTTACGTGCCTGTTCGTCCACTCTCCGTCAGCCTCTGCGAACAAGTCCACGATCTCATCTGTGGCCGTTCCCTTGCCGACGCCGGTCGGGCCGACTAGAAGCGCATTGACGAGAAGCCTGTGCCGACCGGACTCCTTCCTTTTATTCGACACCCTAACGTACGGCCCTGTCCCAATAGCGGCCGAGAACAGCGCCAGGTACGAGCCTACAAGGCCCATCAACGGGCCTTCAGTGTGAGGGTCAATCCCCCTCAGCATCTTGCCCAGATTGCCGACGAGAATCTTATCCCGAAGTTCCGGAAAATCGTATTCCGCGTTGGACATTTTGACGCCCTCCTCTTCCGACTATTACGTGTATTACCGGTAATACCTGGCAAGTCCACGCGTCGTCACGGCATCAATGCCCCGACCCACAGGCGCCGCCTGCGGGTCAGAGCCCCAATACCCTAGCACGGTGGATAGATCAAACTCCCGCCTCGGCCTCTGGGTCACCAGGCCGACCCGCAGCTTCCCAACGGTCGTAAGTCTCCTTGGGAAGCGGCCCGCGCGGGCCGCAGATCTTCTTCTTGACACCCCAAGCACGGATAACAGTTTTCTGCTTATCGCTGTAACTAGCGGCGGGAGTGCCTTCCGTCTTGACCCGGCGCGGAGGTGCCGTGGGCCCGTCTGCGGTCTGCGCGGCCTGCTTCTGCATCCGAGCCTTGTTCATCTCGGCAAGCCCCTTGCTGTCCTCCTCGTCTCCGTCCGCCTTGGAGGCGCCATCGTCATCTAGATCAGTCTCCGCTATGTCGCCGTCGTCCTGGCCCTTAGTTGGCTCCTCCTCAGGGCTGTCATCGGTCCCCCCTTCATCACCGCTCTGCGGCTCCTTGTGCTCTTCCCCCTCTTCGGTAGGCGGGTCGGCATCCTCGGCAGGCTCCTGGATCCCAAGGGCGACCTCGTACCCAGTGACCTCCGCGACCATGGCGCTAGCCCTGTGCTGAGTCGAAAGAACCGCCATGCCATGCTTGTCGCAGGCGTCCATCAGTTCGACCTTGAAGTCGTCGGGCGAGAGATCACTCTTGGTAATGTTGTCACCTACGAAGATGACGGTAGGAACCTTCATCGTGGCCGTGGACACAATGCTCCTACTGTGACACGGGTCGCAAATGGTGGCCATTGCGGTCTTTCTCCTTCAATCTATTGCGGAAGTGCGTCCACGTACGTGAGAATATTGCAATTTACGGGCTCTCCGCCGCGTGACGGGCGGATTTCTTCATAGCCTTTGAGCTTCGCACGTCGGATCAACAATGTCAATCCAGTAGGCCATGGACGATGGTCCGACTTCGGATCCGGACTGTACTTGAACATCTGCCAGCCCTTCTCGTCCACCAGGGTGTACGTGACCCGGTCCCGGTGGCGCTTCTCCGCAGTGGCGCAGCCTCCGGCCTTCTTAGAGGCATCACCATGCCTAGCATGGTTGCATTTGCACGCGGTGTAGTACGGCAGAGTGTCAACGCGCTTTTTTGTCACCTTCACGTGAAACGGGCATTCATCCAGGAATTGTCCGACTTCGCCGAGATGCTTTGAGTGCCTCGCCAAGTTGCGCCAGCGTATCGAACGCTCGTATTTTTCCCGGTTTTGGTATATCGCCATCACAACGGCGATCCTTCCAACATCACTTTCTGTGCACTTGTAGTTGTAGCAATGAGTGAGATGCGCCCTGATGTCGAAATCTGCTCTACTCAGCTCATTGATACTCATGTCCATAAGCCACTTCATCGCGGCTACGGCTGCGGCCCGATCCTTCTTGAGAAGCCTAATGGGAGGGCCATCCCCCGTGAGGATGGCGTACACACGCTCGGCCGTGTGGCCGTTGACCCATCCTCCCTCCTCCCGGACCACAGCAGCAGCTACGGACACGACAAGCCTTGCCGTGACCTTCCACTCACGTGCCATGCTCGATCTCCTTTCACGACAGGAACGGCTCGCGTCAGCGAGCCGTTCCATGTACCTCTATTCACTTGTGAAATGCCGGAAGATCTCTTCCCAATCGGCGGCTTCGAGCTGCCATTCGCTCAGCTCACTATGGTCCAACAAGTGCCGTATCGCGTGCTTCTTGTAGTCACCTACACTGCGGCACCGCGACCAGTTGTAGCCAAGTGAATCGAATGAATCAGGCGCATCCGCGAAAAGCGCTTCAAACACTGCTCTTGTCGCCTCTTGGTCATGCGGAGCATAGTTCCCGTACCTCAGCTCGCCGAAGAGTCCCATCTGCACTACAGCGTCAGCAATGCACCGGTCGTACTCCAGCCCTTCCGCACCGCCGAATTTCCTGTCCACGTCGATTGCGGTAACGCGGGTACCTATCGCCCCGCAATGTGCGAATCCTCCATGCTCCTCAAGTCGCCTTAGCTTCTCCCACCCCTGCAAGATTGTGTTGATATCCACGAGCACGCCTCCGACCTGACGGCCGTTTACGTCCCTCAGCTTGTCACGTTCGCGGACTGAGAACACCCCATCTTCGTTCGGGACAGGCTGGACCTCAGCCCAATAGCTGATGTATTCCAGATCGCCTTTCAGGAGATCCACGAAGAACGGATCATTCTCGTCATCGCTCAATGGCCACCCTCCTTACGGGCCTCGTTCTGCTTACGGGACACCGGGCACTGATTCTCTCCGCACAGTGTGGTGCCGTACCACCCGTCGCAATCCATCTCGTGCAACTCCGGACGGGCTCCGCACCTGTGGCAGGCGTCCACGTCATCGCACTGAACGTATTCATATGTCAGCCTGAAGAAGCTCCTGGCGTTCTCCATCCCTTCCGCTTCCAGCTCGCGCACGAGCCTCATGATCTTCGCGGCTTCTCCCCTGTTGATTCGTCGTTCGTCATGTCCGTTGTAGCTGACGATCCACACATTGTAGCCTACGCTGATCTTCTTGCGGGGGAAGTAGTTGATACCCTTTGTGAGTGCCGGAAAGTGCTGCATGATGTCACCCTTCCATGATTCGCCTTTGAAGACATCAGAACGCACGGGCCTAACAGGCCCGTGCGCTCGACATGCGATCAAACTGCGAACATGTCCCGCTGTGCGATGACGATCTTCAGAACGCCATCCATCGTGGCGACTCCGTTCGGTCCCACTTCCTCACCATTCGGGCTCGTCAGCCACACGAGCCAGCCGGGCGACTTACCCGGCTCATTCTCTCGGATGCGGATCTTGAACCCATCCGGGAACAGGGCCGCGACATCCCCGTTGCTCTCCACAGCGTTCGCCACGTTCCCCGAATCCAGAAGTTCCACGAGGGCCCCTGTAATCGCCGCCATGGCCTTCTCATTGGCAAGGAAGCTCACCAGGACCACCCTCGCGGCGTCACGGCTCTCAGCCTCCCCTACCCATTTCCAGTGAGACATGTCGGGAGTACTCATGTAGGCGAACGCCTTGCCCGTGTCATCCACCGTGACGACGTATCCGACGTCCACCCCATCACGGAACAGGTGGTGTGCTCCGCCACGCTCACGCCAGTCTTCGGGCATTCTCAAATCCTCTTCTCCATGATTTGTTCGGTTTCCTCGATAGACAGTTTGTGAAATGGAAGTTCCTTGACCTCCGTTTTGTAAGCCTTGTACAGACGGTGGTACCCGTCAATGATCAGACTTCCTCCCTTGTCGCCCAGACTCGCCACAATGAGCGGCTTGGACAGATCTGTACTCATAGCATGCTCGCGGTTCAGTTCAACAGGCGCCAGGATATTTATCGAGGTAACGGGGCCTGGTTCTGGATCCACCAGGCCGTAGGCTGTTGCCGTTGTCAGAACGTCGCACCACCCGGACGGCTCTCGGCCCTCCACCATCTCAATTGCCCGATCGACATCGAATGCCAGGAGCATGAAGTAGAAGTACTGTGTCATTTCTTGGACTCCTTTGCCTCACTTCTCACCTTTGCCCCATTTCTTGGGCCGGTACTCGTACGTGCGCCTAGCTCTGGACTCCCCTGCGTAGGTCGCTGAGTCCATGTGCCTGCCCGTAGCGCGCTACGGGCAGGGTGCAAAGCCTCAGGAACTCTCAGAGAGGCTCTCAAGACGTTTGAGAGCCTCCCATACACGATCTCTCAGCCCTGTAGCCGAGGTGTCCCCGATCATAAACCCGCTCTCGTCCTCCATTGCGCGTCAGCCCTCCTTTATCTCGATTCGGAAATTGCCGATTGTCTCGGAGTGGCTTACTCCGTCACTCAGCCGAATCGCCTTACGATAGCCCTCCGTTCGCTTGGACATTTTCTGGTACTGGTTACTGGCCTGTGTGGCGATATATCCCGCGTAGACCCTTGCCTCCGCTTCGGTGGCCTTGGCGGTTGTGCCAGGGCTAACCACGTCGACGGGATACACCTTGATCCCATTGAGCTGCACGATCTTCACTGACTATCTATCCTTCCACTCGGCGGTACCGTTGACGTACTTAGCGCGGGCATGTCCCGACTCGTTAACTAGAACATGGGAGACGCGACCATTTACAGAGAGGCTCTTTGCCTTTCGGCAAGCGGCCACATAGCCCTGAACGGTATTGCTGTAGTCCATCCTCCCTTCTACTCCTACATAGTGAATGCCTAGAACGAACTCGCCGTTCTGGTCTTCCACGTGTCGAGTCGTGTTAGCCCACTCAGTGTTATCGGACTGCACTAATCCTCCGCCTTCTCGTTGATCGTGGACGTTTCCAGCTCCCTTGTAGCCGCGAAGAACTCCTTGCCTTCGGACGAAGTGAAACCGTCTAGGAACTTTCCCAGTTCCATGCCCATTGACTTCGCGGCGGCGGAATCGGTGTTTCGCATCTCTGTCATGGCCTTGTACATTTCCACGGCCTTAGCCACGCGCTTGCCTGACTCAGACGTTTGTTCCGACATCGCTCACCTGTCCTTTGCCTCTTCGTATCGTCCGGTCTCGCGATTAAGTACGTACCCTTCGAGAACACGCCTAAAGTTCTCGTCCGCGTCGGGCTCAATGGCGGCGTATCCTGCGTACTCTCCGTTGCGGAAGATTTCCCACTTCTTGACCCTAGCTCGCCCCTTTCCAAACTCGGCGTACTTCAGCTCGACAGTGTTGCCCTTGTCGTCCGTCTCCGTGCGGATGACTTTCCAGCCGCTCATTCCGAGATCTCCACTCCCTCATTGTTCGCGTGTCAGATCGTCACGCTACTCCGATGATGTGTTCGGGCAGGATGTCACCTGCTTGTACGACGTAGAATACTTCCTCGCGCTCGACGTAAGAAGCCTCTTCCTTGACGAGCCTCACAGGCATGCGGACGTGGACCGCAATCGGCCCGTACTCCCGTCCGTAGAATCCGTGTCGCACGTTAGAGAACCACACTTGGCCCTTGTACTCCTGTGCAGCACGGAACTTCCGTTCGGCAACGATCTTATCGGCACTGCTCTCCGTGGTGTGGTGATACAGATCAATCATATCCACAGGAAACCTCCATTTGCCCTGTACCGGACGAACAAGGGGACCCTAGCACTCAGCTAGGATCCCCGCCTAGCAAACGCTTAGAGACGCTCTCAGCCCCCTAGAGAGAAGATCAGATGGTGAGTGACGTACGCTCCCACTCGACTACCGCCGTAGCGGTATTCCAGCCAGAACGCGACTCGGAGCAACTTCCTTCGCATGTCATATCCTCTCAGGCTGCCAGCACGACGCCACGACCCTTGTGATTGGTCTTGGCCTTCTGTCCACTACCAGTGACGCACGGATTGTCTCCATAGGCGTCACACTTCTTGCACTCGTTGACCTTCCTCTCTTCCTCCTGAGTGAGGATCCAGAGCGCCATTTCCACCCGACGTCGGCCGTCCATCCCGCTCGGACGCTGGGACCTCAGTGCCTTCTTCACAAACCTACGTCGCTGTGGGGCCGTCATCGAGCGCCGGTTACGCGTGTAAGTGCCGATACGAGTGACGTTGTCCATCATGAAGCCTACTTTCTGCGGATGATGCGACGGAAAAGACTTGGCTTTCGGTGGCGCGGTACGTACTTCCGTCTCCGATGACTGGTCATGGATAATCAAAGGACACGAGGTCAAAAGAATCCACACCCTTGTACTTCAGCATGCGACCCCCTAAACGAGCCTGAGACACCCTGTCACAGACTTGCGTCTGCCCTCCCACAGTGAGACATGGGAGGGCACCCGTAAACCTATGAGGGGTCCTCAGTAAGAGTGAACGCGCTTAAACCCTTCCGCTAGATCTTCAAACGGCTTAGCTCCGTAGACGTGGCGGTCGTACTCCTCGTACGAGATCAGTGTCTCCTTTCCGTCCTCCGTCAGAGTGTTCCGGTCGTACAGTCTTGCCTCACATGCTCCGCTGGGAAGGTGCCAGACTTCCCCCCTGTACCGTCCATCAGGAGTCAGGTAAAAGGACAGACGCAACTCGGCACAGTGATACTGACGTCCTAGAACGGGATTGGTGTCCTCGTTCTCTATCCATGTGACGGCCTTACCGGCGTACGTGAAATCGGCGATACCATAAGCCATGACAACTCCCCTGATCGATTTCATAAGCACGAATGCTCGATTGCGCAAGCAAAAGAGCACACATCCAACGGATATGTGCTCGATGCTCATCCACAAGCGGCTAGGGACGCCGTTCTACTTCAGCACCAAAACAGTCAGGGACTCCCCGATGTAGGCAACCGCTGGATTGGAGTGCAAGGCACTGACTCCGTCATGGCAGTTGAACCGAACAACCAAGCCATCCTCTATCACGTCGATAGAGCCGACCTTGTACGCGTTGCCGTGATCCTTCTTGAAGACGATCAAGGCACCAATTCCAATCTCATCTAGAGGCCGGTCAACTTCTCGCGCCCCTTCCGGTCGCGCGTCAGCCCACACGGCGGGCGGTGCAAGGTAGTGACTACGGTTGATCTCAGGCATTGCGGATCCCCTCTTCTCTTGCAGGCATGACTGGGCTTGTACGTCTAGTCGAAAGTGATGGTCACGAACGGCCCGCTATCTTGCCAGTCCGGATCACGGTAGATCACGACGGATGACCCGCCATCGAATTCACATCGGGAAGCGGGAGGGATGTCCATCCATGACCCGTCCTCCGGACCCTTGTAGTTGGGGTGATCCTCGGGAAGGGACAGGGACCAACGCTGCGCCTGGGCCTTGACAACCGTCCTGCGGCCCGACAGTGCCGGATAGACGTGGTTAACAACAGTGACAGTCGTTCCGGCAGTCATCGCGCGCTTGACGTCAGCAAGGTTGCGGATTCTCACTGTGTGACCCTCTCTCTTTCGGTTGCCTCTGTACGTCCCCCATTTGGCCTGTGAGACCACGGCACATGCGAGGCATGTCCGGTGAGGGAGGGCGCTTACGGTGCGCCCTGAGACCGTCTCACTCGTCCGCAGGTGAATTCTTCAGGACGTCCTTAACCCGACTCAGGGTCGCGGGATCAATGGTGATCCAATGGGTTTCGCCCCTCTCACTCGTGATCTTGAGACGGTACGTCTCATCTGGCGATTCCGATTCGATCTTACCGAACTGGACGTCGATGTAGCTGAATTCCATGACTGCCTCTCTGAGACCGATTGCGTCCAACACCAGCGGCGCCATGCCGCAGCATGGCGCCGCCAGAACGGAGACACTCAGCGAACGCGCTTACGGGGGATGGACTGAACCCACACCGTGTCCATATGCCCGTCAGCCTCCACACAGGCGACGATGACCGCCAGGACGTAGTCCGGCACCTGTGCCATGACTTGGAGGGCACGTGCCTTGTACTCATTCAGGTCGTAGCCTGAGATCACCAGAGAATCGGAGTACTCCGTACCGTCCGGGCCGATGAACTTCAATGCGAGGCATTCCACCGCCCGCCCGGTGTCCGTCTTCGTGTACTGAGTGGATACCGTGTCCCATGCCATTGCTCTACCTGCTTTCGTTTGACTGTTCCCAACACTCTCCCATACATCCGATTGGGTGCATGGGATGGCACAGAAACACTCAGTGCGACCAAGTCCAAGTCTTGGTTACTTCCTTGTAGATCGCTTCCTCTTGCTCTGGGGTGGCACCGTGAATGTGCACGGTCACCTCACAGCGTTCACCGGTTGTTGGGGATGGGGATTCGGCAGAAGCGATGTACCAGGCCCCGACGTTCCAGGGGGAGTCTGAGACGGCCGTAACGTATTCGTCGTTGATCAGACTGGCTACGGCTTCCACCAAAGAGGCGGGAACCCATTCGTCTGGATTGCCATTGGCGTCATAGCGCCAATCTCCTTGGTCATCACGAACGCTTTCGATGTGCTTCGCATCGTGGGTCTCTTCCTCCTCACGAGTAGTCGTCGGCTCGTCAGCGCCGTCTTCCCACTTGTACCACCTGCGGAAGATCTGAATTTCCATTGACATTTCCTTCCTTTGGGGGTGGAACTGCCGCTGATTAGGTCATCGTCGTGAACGGCTTAGTCCACTCGGTTACACCGTCCCAGCTGTACTCGTAATTCGTGATGCGGTATTGACCGTTCCGAGTATGAACGGCCTTTCGATGTACCACATTGCTCGCGCTTGCCCACTCCCGGGACCCCTTACGCGCGCCGGGCCGGTTGGCAGTGATCAGCAGAAGGGCACGGAACCCCTTAACCTCAGGGTCCCACTTCTTTGCGATGACCTTTGCGGGGATAAGTCCCGTGAACGAGTCAATGAAAACAAGCTCGCCGTTGGAAATAGAGTAGTCCCATTGCCCCATTGTCCTGCCACCTTTCAGAGAGGGAACGACTAGAGGAATGTCCGCGAGGTTGAATGCAAGTCTGTCCAGCATGTCAGGAACGCTATGGGCACGTTCGTACTGTTGATTGACTTCCCCCACGGGCATTCCACGTCCCCTAGCGGCCTTCTGACGGCCTGCTTACCCTCTCGGGTACCCGACTAGGGGTCAAGCGTTTAGAGCCCGCCTGAGAGGCTTTCAGACACCGTAAGGTTGCGTCCAGTTTAGGACTTCCGCTCCCCAACGTTCCTCAACCGCCCGCCTCACTTCGTTGAAAGTGGGAGGTTCCATGAACGTGATCACATCAGTGTCTGAGTGAGTGATCCACTCAGGACCATGACGGCGCACCAAATTGACCGTGAGCGTCCCTCTCCGCCATTGGGCGCGTTCGTCCATCCCAGCTAGCTCAAAGCGGATCGTCCCTCGCCTGTCCCTGCCCATGCTTGACTCCTCTTTTCTGAGTGTCATTTCGATGCGCCCCTCATCTGCCTTTGAGGCCACGACCCTAGCGCAACGCTATGTCGGATGAGGGCAGACGCTTGTAAGTTCGTCTGAGAGGCATACAGCGCGTTCTAGTAAACCCCTCCAGCCTAGTTGTTGACTTCGATTGCGTAGGACTTGAGACGCCACTCATAAGCGGCAAACTCTGGGATGTACTGCAACCCTCCAGAGTCCTTATCAGCCAATACGGACAGTCCATCGGCGTAGACGCCGCTGACGTGCTCATGAGTCCTGGGAGTCCCCGTTTCCACCCTCCCAGAGTGCACGACGTGACCGGCAATCAGCAGCTCACAAATCCATGAGCCGTCATACTCCTTACCGACGTCCCCGCCTCCCAGCTTGTGGACGTGGATAGCCATCTCAGAGTTATCGTCGTCCGAGACGAACGGGACGTCATACGAAGCGTCCTTTTCCGTCCAGCAGACATCCATGAGCGATTCGACCTCCCAAGCGTTAACATCAAATGGCGGGAGGCCAATCATCATCGGGTGATGCTCTGCGAGGTACTGGATTGCGTCAGCAATCCCAGAGCCGTTGTCGTGAGCCATGTCAAGGATCTTCTCTGCGACCTCTTCCGAGTAGCCCGCGCTCTGTAGCGTCATGACGAGCGCAGCCGCGATGTGACCATAGACGCCATATCCGACGGTCGCACTGCCCTGGTTGGCCAACTTCTGATCACTTGCCGCGTTCGCCATGTGCAGCGTCGCCAACAGAGACTCCGCAATGGCCATCGTGTCCTTGTGCATGTGTCCTCCTGATTGCGTGGCCGGGATTTCCTGCACTTCGGTAGCGCCGAACCCGCCAAAGTTAATCCAAAGCTCTTCCCCCTCTTCGGTCGTGACGTGCATCTTGCCGCACTTGAATCCGTACTCGTTGTGCGTCTTGTCTTCGTGGATCTCGGTAACGCGCAGCTTGCTACCGCCGTAGATCGTGATTTCGTACATGTTCGTCTCCCTTTGGGTCTTGATCGGACAGCAAACCCTATCTGTCGCTTCCCCCGACAGGCATTCCCCGTGTGGTGGCTGATGTGTGTCGTGTACGCAGCATACCGGCTACGCGAATCACGCAATGCGCCTAAGAGGAGGAATGCCTGACTAGGCAAACTCACAGAATGAGTTTGAACTAAGTAGATTGCGTGTTGATTGAGCACACGGACGTAATTTGCAATCCTCGCGAGGATTCAAACCCTGCACATTCACACGCGGCGAACGTTACGGCGTTGATTCCGTGTGCGCGATTCCTCTCCGGCCGAATCGCTAGCCTTATATGGGTTACTTCAAAAAACAGATGCGATCACAGGCGCCACTCCTTGGGAGAGTGACAAGAACAAGCCGCTTTCATCCCTACGTGAGTATGCCACTGCGACGGGCGATACACGCTGTACCCGAGATACCCGCCCCGTCCTCAGCACCCGTCTAGGGTGCGTCTGGATCGCTTGGACCTCATGGCCTTGACGTGCTCGTGATCCCGCCGCTGTCTGCCTTTCACCACTTGGAGCCGCGACATTGCGCGCAACTCCGCATCCTGCGGCTTGTTCGAACCTGTGTGCAATTATCTGAAAAACGGTTGCCTATCACTTCGTGTGGGGCTGACAGCCTCCCCGGAGCCTTTGGGACTCCCCCACCTCAAGATCACCGTCGCCGTTCTGTCTGGCGTCCCGTGGTGGAACACCCTGAACATTACTGGCACAGTAAGGTTACGCAGGTCAGAGCGTTCTCGTTACCTCGCCGTTATCAATGTGACCAAGACCGCAGTTTGCGAACCCCCAGGTCAGAGCGATAAAAATCTTGAAAGTCATGGAAAATCTCAGCATGTGGGAACAGACTTTTCGGACACGAACACCGTTCGTTATTACCTTACTGTGCCAACCCTGCGGCAACTACTTTGGGTTACCCCCTGTCTTCCCAGGTCAACCCGTAGGTTGACCCCCAAAAGATCTTTGGTAAAAACGCTCTGTAGTCATAGGGGTGGGGTTGACAAGGTGTGGTAGCGCGCGGGCACGCGTTCTTCTCAATCCTCCCCACGCGCCCGCGCGGGTGAGGCCGTCCCCTGCCAGATTGCCTCTATATGGCCCTGAGTCGCCCCTAGAGCACTCGTCATGGGCCAAGCCCATCAGGGTAAGGCTAGGCAGCTAGTAGGCCGTATGCGGCCGTCTCAGGGTCTTCCTAGTAAGGCCCCCCGTATATACCCCCTTCCCTGTCGGAGAGGCAGGGAATAAGGCCCATAGCACATAAGGCCCGCGTAGAGCAAGGCGACACGCCTATGCATTGGACATTCATAGGTAACGATCTGATCTATGACGTAGACCAATCGATGTTTGCCCAGGTAGTGAGCAGACCATTGCAAACGGATCGACTTGCTAGGCGGGGGCCGGTTAAGGGGTTACCACCTGGTAGAGGCCAAATCAGGGCCCTCTAGGGCCATGTCCGCATTGTCCTGATCGATGCGACCATACGACGGGTTGCATACGTATACAGGCCCCATGTCACGCGGACAGGCGAGTTCTCCGAGTTTCTCGCGTACCGAGAGATCCCGTAATAATTGACATTGCTCCCCAGTCGGACTCCCGACTATTACCGGTAATACACGTAATAACGAGAAAGAACATTGCGGCGGCGGAGCCGCAATGTTGAACATTGCAACCCGCTCGGGGCAAACATTGCAGAGGGCAAATACATTGCCCGGACCAAGGTCGGCAGCCGGGGGCGCCCCCGGCTGCAATGTTTATCACGCAATGAATGCAATGCACCTGGGGTAATGCAATGTTTGTCATGTAAACAGCCCCGCCCGGGGCAGGGGACTTTAAGGAGGTACGGGTCTGGCATTTCACAATTGCACAAGCAATGTTGCAATGTTTGGCCGGCACGGGGACGCAAACATTGCCAGGGAAAACAAAACCCCCACCCGTCGTTCGGGTGGGGGTAGAACGCTCCGAAAGTTTCTCGACGAGCGCATCCGGCCAAACATACGCGAGAGGCCCCCGCCTGGCGCGGGGGCCTCTCTTTGATCTCCAACTCCTCACACGACCTGTCGAGCGCCGACGAGGTGGCGGAGGTACCTTGTACGTTCAGTCTGGTATCCCTTTGCGAGGGACCCGAGGACGCGCTTGGCGCGATCCTTGTAGACGTTGTCGAGTGGTCCCGCTTGCGCTCGGACGTGGATTGACGCGATAGCGAAATCCAATCCGCCTTCCTTGTCGCCCGATCGGACCATCGCCATGGCCCTATGGAGCCGGTCAAGAGTCGTGACGTGGATTGCCGACTCTGGATTCATCTCCAGCGCCGTGTCATACCACTTCAGCGCATCGTCCGGCCTGATGTATGTAGTTGCGACGGCCACGGCCTGGGGAAACTGCTGCTCCCGGAAGGTGAACGCAGTCATCTCGTTCACCGGATTGACCTTCCTGAGCTTATCTTCCGCCATCTGCCTCGCGGCACGGTACCCGACCAGGTCACCATTCATGGCGTAGGCTCGCATTGCGTGGGAAGCCAACCAGGCGGCCTCCATTGCAGGGACCCTTGACCAGCATTCCCGGATTCCCGCCGTTGACAGGATTTGAGCTTTTCCAGAGGACCCGTACCAGCACTCCACCTGGATCCGCCGAATGTACCCGTGCGCTTTGGCCGTGCTGTCGTTGATCCGATCCGCCGACGTGATCGCGTGGTCAGCCCAGGCCGTTGCAGCCCCGGCGTCTCCGGCCTTGTACGCGATTGCTGACATTAGGGCATGAGCGCGGGGGACAAGTGCCCTGTCTTGTGGCTTTCCGTGGGCCTGCTGAGCCCTGTCCAGAAGTGCTCGGGTGTCCCGAAGCTGCTCACCGGGTGGTGTAGTGCCGTGGAAGGCTACGGCCTGGCGGTGTAGCCCCTCCTCCAGGTCTGTGGGTAGGAGCACGGTGTGGGCCTCCTTTGGGAGATACGCGGTGACGGGGGCGATGGCGCCCAGCTTGAGCAGTGTGCGTCTGTCCATGATGTACCTATACCCCCAGGTCTGTCGGTACATCCACACGGGTGGGTAACTGAGAGTCTCATATCGTCTCGTCACTGTCTAGTCACGCCACGTGATCAAGAGTTAGGGTGTTGAGCGTGGAAGAGTCACAACCTGTGATCAAGTGCAGACACTCCAACTGCCAACGCGAGCTGGCCGCCATGGAGTACGCAAGCCAGCGCTTCTACGTTCATAAAGACACTGGGGACGTCGCCTGCTTCGGTCCGTGGACCATTCGTGGCCAGAACTGCTCCCCTAGCGTCCCAAACGAGTTCCCAAGAAGCTCGGGGTCTTACTGACCCATTACGTGTACTACATGCAATGCCGGGAACACAGAAAGCCCCCCGCCAGACGGCGGGGGGCCAATGCTTACCAGTCTAGGGCGTCGTCGATAAAATCGTCCACTTCAAAGGCGTCATCGAATTCATCGTCCATGGCATCGGACTCGTCGTCAATTTGGTCTCGTTCCTCTTCTTCGGGCCAAAACGTCATACCGTCACCCGCCCTATCTCTACAGAATTCCAAAGAATTTGAGAATCAGCAGAGCCACCGCGCCCCAGAACAGTAGACAAACGACAGCGGCCGTGGACCATACAAACAGCAGAAACTTATCGATCTTCACTGATTCGTCCATTCTATGTCTGGAGTAACCACGCGCTGCCCTGCCATCGCTATACCCAGCACAGAGCTGAGCCGCGTAAACCCGGGGGCAAGGTTCCTCCAAACAGCCAGGCGGAGCACCGAATCCCGCCCCGGCGATCCAGTTGCCGGCTCGATGTACGACAACGGCCCCCACGCCCCTCTGAGAGCAATCACCACGGGCTGACACAGCCTGGGCTATACCCAAGTAGTATTCATCCCATGAGGGGCGCTCAGGGAGGCTCTCAGAGCCTTCCAGAAACTCTGGAAACTGGCCGTCATAGGTCGTCACGCTTCATCTCCTCCAGGATCTCTTCAGTGCTGCGACCACGCGTGCGGGCCTGCCTGAAATTCCGATAAACCGCGATGAGGAGACAACCGGCGATGAACTCAAGCGCAAAGGTAATGATGGTCAGGACGGACACTAAGCCGCTCCCTTCTCCGAAGTTAGATTCTCAATGCTTTCGCCGTTCGGCCCCCAAAAGCCGACCTTCCGGCCGTCCAGATGACGAACGAAGCCTAGCTGCCGCCGGTGTTATTTTGTCTGAATTCGTAGAACAATCTAGAACCTCTCCCGCTCTCCCAGATCGATGACAGTCAGCCCCTTCTCCTTCGCGTAGGCCATGCAATCCCGAGTGCCCTTGCTGTCCTCCAACGGGAATGCGAGCACATAGTCAATGTTCGGGTTCTCGTTGATCATCTCCCGGTTTCTCATCGGCCCGGCTGCGCTGCCGTACAGATTCCATTGCGCCGGGTAGCGCTTCACTTTGTCAGCGTGGGATTCTCCCCACAGATCAGCAATATGGTCCGCACCTGTCGGGCAATGCCCGTGAACAATGACGAAATCCCCAGGACTGTTGAGCTGCGAATACAGAAAAAGGCATAGCGCGTCAACGACGAGTCCGGAGTCGAGCCACTTGCGCGAGCCGGTCACCAGAAGCTTCATAGCGGCCTCTCAATGATGAAAGTGTCCGTGACATCGATCCATTGCAGCAGTCCACCCACGACAACGAGCTTCAAGATTCGCTCGTCCTGATTCCACCTTCGGAACGGAATCTGATTCAGACTTAGCCTCATGTTCTTGCGAGAGAGGTAAATGTTCTGCTTGACGATGTCGTCTTCAAAGGCGGTCCGTACGTATATTTCAGTGGTTGGCATCGTAGCTCCAGTAATCGTCAGGCCCACAGTCCATCAAATCTTCTTCTGATTCCTTCATCCATTGCCGCTTCTCGGCTTGCCGGGTTTCCCTACGGCGCTGGCGCTTCTCCCCATCCGCCATCTCATCCAGGTAGTAGTGACCAAACGCGGATGCTTTGCCAAGCCCTTTGTAATGGTCAGAATTCTGCACGAATCATCCACCACAATCCGTAGTCCTCATGGCACATTGCTTCCCAAGGAAGCTCATCAGAAGCACCGCATATGGTGCACATCCCAAATTCCAGCGGGCAGAGCCAAACGCCTCCAATGTCGGCATAGAACTTTTGGTGCATGTCGCAAGGTGCCTTCACAGGGTCATCCACCCAAACACGAAATGAACCGACAGCCAGGCCATGAAGGCAGCCAGCGCAGCTCGCTTCCAGGCCCAACCACGCTTCACGCCGAACCATGTCCAGACATGCTCAGAAAGTGTGTCGCCTGGCTGCCCTCGCTTCAGTGCCCGCCCTTCAATCACAATGAAGGCTGCGATCCAGAGAACCCACGCAGCCGTGAAGGGGTCAATGTCCGGCATTCTCCATCTCCATTAGATCGATCTCATCCACCAGAGCAGTGCCGTAGTCGGAGTGCAACGGGGCAACCGCTTGATGTCCGCCTTCTCGAACATAATCCTCGTCCACCTCGTAAACGTAGATTCGGAAGCCGATAGAGCCGAGCAATTCAAGCCAGTCTCCGTCGAACCACGAGCGCAGCTCGTCCATTGACGGGAATCCACAGTATTCGTCCCCGTCGATGTGACCGAGTCCGTCTAGTTGCGGAGTCGGGTGGTTCGAGTCGCAATGCTCGTAGCTCATCTCCGTCAAGACGTCTCCATCCTTGTCCTTCCGGGAACGCCACTGGTACGGCCCAACTGGAATACCCTGCCAGTCGCCAGCCAGCGGCCTGGCAACTCGATAGAACCGCATCAGCCATCCTCCTTAAGCGGCTTTTTCATAAAGAGATCCCCAGGCTCGCCCGCCAACTTCGGGATCGGTCGGCACGTCCAAGCCATTGATGGTGTGCAGCATGATTGCGCCCGCCGTCCGGGCTCCGTAATGCGCCTGATCCTCTGGGAAACTGAAGAGAATCTCATCGTGGATCGGCAGTTTTACATAAGGCGTGAAGCCCGCCTTATCGAGCCGAAGCAACGCAGAGGCGGTGATGTCCCGGCTAGTCGACTGAATGACGTAATTCATCGCGGAATACGCTCGGTCCCTGTCGACATAGAGTCGTCGGCCGAACATTGTTTCCACGTATCCCTGCCGTCTGGCCTTCTTGGTGACCTCGTCTGCCAACTTGGCCACACCTGGGTACTGCTCAGCGAAAGCCTTGAGAACGCGCTTGGCCGTGACCTCGTCAATGTGCGCCTGCGTCATTAGAGCTTTCCAAGTACCCCCGTACACGGTCAGAAAATTCGTCATCTTCCCGATGGACCTGGATACGCCTGCTGCGTCTGCCGTCATTTGGTGCAGGTCGAGATCCTCGTTAAACGCGCGAAGCATTGCCGCGTCCTTTGACAGTGCCGCAGTCACCCGAAGTTCTTGCGCCATGTAGTCAATTGAGCAAATCACGTGTCCAGGATCCGCAATGAAGCAGTTGCGGATCAGTGAATCATTGGATGGCAACGTCTGTGCCGGGATGCCGCTGATTGACATCCTCGCTGTGCGGGCCTGCATTGTGTGGATAGCCGCATGCGCCCGGCAATCAGCGTCCATTCTGGAAAGAAAGCCTTCAGGCCAGGTTTTCCGCCACTTTTTAGCCTTCTTGGCCTGCCGGACCCATTCGGCGAACTCGATGCCTTCGTCAGCAGCAGCGTTCAGAAGGGCGTCATCCACCTTGAGGCGGCCGGACGGAGTGAACTCGAAAGCATCCCAGCCAGAATCAAGAAGGACACGAGCCACTTCGTCAGTCGAGTTCGTAGAGAATTCATAGTCGTCCGTGAACTCTTCGATGAGGATCTGATACCAGGTCTCTTCTCGACGAAGTCTCTCTGTCAGTGCATTGGTGTACTCAACGTCGACGAGGAAACCCTTGCGCTCCACAAGCGAGCACACCCGAGCAATGTCATGCTCATAGGGGATCAAGTGTCTGGCCGAGAAAGGGATCATCCCCGGAATCTGCTCGTAAAGCAGCGAGGTGAGAATGACATCCATCCCTGCGTAAAGGTTGTACCCCTCATGCGAAATTGGGACGGTTCTGAAGAATTCTTCTTTGGGGATCCGAAGCTCCTTCGCCATTCGGCCGATGCTGGCCTTGACCTCCTCGGCGACTTGTCGGCTAACGAGCGCCGCCGTCAGCTCCTCCAGCTTGTGTCCAGGCCCACCATCTTTGAATGCCCTGGAGTCCCACAGCCGCGAAAGGATCGCGGTGTCAATCGTCTTGGCGAACAGCTCGGCAATGTCATGCCCGAGGTGCTTTGCAGCCACCTGAATGTCGAACGAAGCGTTGTGACAAATCAGTTTCGGGACAAACCGGAGAGCTGAAGTAACGTGCCAGACAAACTCGTCCCCCAATTCCACCGGAACAACGTACGCTTCATCCGAGGTCCCGAATTGCGCCAATCTCACCTTGAAGCCTGGCGAGTAAATGTCAAGACCCGTGGTTTCGGTGTCGAACGCCAGGATCTGATGGCGTTTTACCCATTCGACAAACTTGGGTAGATCCTCGGCACGCTCAATGACATGAATTATCACGGGCCTGGAGCGGACCTTGTAACAGATGTCCCGCATTCTCACCTCCCTTAGAGGGAGGGGCGAGACCCGAAGGCCCCGCCCCATTCACGTAATACGTGTATTTACCGAACCAGGAACGAACCATCCTTCTGGCGCCAGGCCGGAGAGCATTGACTACTCCGGTCGTCCACCGGGCACATGAGCGCGGCCCATTCACCCTTCGCGCCCTTGCCGCTCCTATAGACACGCTGCCCGTGGGCACAGCTCATCGGCTGCACACCAGGAGGGAGGCTGTTCTGTCCCTCCGGACGGCTCGGAGAGCTGTTCTGGAAGCCGTTCCCGCCGGATCGGCTCTTGGCCTGTCCCTTGAACTGATCTCGCGTGTACTGGGCTGCTGTGGAGTTCAAATCGATAACTCCGTACCGCTTGAGAGCCTGAATCATCGCCACTGCGTTCTCTGCGGCTTCATCCGCCGTCCGGCCGGAAACACTCGGGTTGATCCACTCGGCCTCGTAACTGGCTCCCGCCTTCAGAGTCAGCTTAATGAAGAATCGATTCGGCTCCTCTGAGGAAGGCGGGGCCTTGGAGTCACCCGGCTCATCAACTGGGACAGGGTCGGCAGGAGCTTCAGGCTCGGTAGCGAACGGATCAATAAAGTCAGACATTAACCCTCCTCAACCCTCTTCAATCATGTACGTAATCTGAACCATGAATTTCTGGCCCTCATTGGTGGTCAGTATCAAAAAGTTGTCACTCGCTTTGTCGGCCTTGTCGATGATCCTTGTCATGAACTCATCCTGAGCGACGTCGATAGCAAGCTTCAGGTCGTTGGCCACATCACCGGACCGGGCACGCATTGACACAATCCTCATCAATTGAATCGCTCACTTCTGTGAGCTTGTAGAGCAGGTAATCGGCCTCGCTGATTCGCTCGTACGGCGCCTGTTCCCGAGTGCCATCCGGCATGATCGTGGTCCCCTTGAGATCAGGGAGGTACTTCAGCAATAGATCCTCCATCTCTTCCACCTTGTAAGTGTCGGCAGGGATATTAGCCGTGAAGCTCACGGCATTGTCGGCCCAACATTCTTGAAAGAGGCGCTGAATATCCAGCATCTGGCCGATACTAAGCTCATCTGCGGATTCCAGAACCGTGGGATCGATGCCCCGGCTCTCCAGGTCTTCCACTAGGCGATCCTTGGTGGGAATGGTCACAACCTTTGTGTTCTCCGCGTAAACACAGTCCTCAATCTCGTACCCCTTCCTTCTGTACTCCTCAAGCTGTGCCATCTGAGCCGGATCAACCGTCGAGAACCGAATACGGCGAAGGAAGTACCTGGAATAAATGGGATGAACACCTTCTGAGGTCCCAGGCATTTTTGCGACCGTCCCAGTAGGCGCGACTGTGGTTACCTTCACAGGCTCCGGGATACGTAGCTCAAAGGCATACTCCCTGGCCTCGTGCCTGGCAACGGATTGTAGGCAGATAAGAATGCCTTGAACCATCCGATTGCCGGGGGCCTCCGAGTACCGAATACCCATCTTCGCGAATGCTGCCTGTGCGCCAAACAGCCCGACTCCGATCCGCCGATTCCTGTCCATAATCTCTCGGGACCTGGCGTCGGAGATATTGCCAAACGTTGCCCGGACCAAGAACCGCGTCATAAGCCGCACGGCCTCTGACGCGCCTTCCAAATCAAACGACCCGTCAATTCGTACAAAACTCTCCAGATTGACATGGCCGAGGTTGCATGCCTCCCATTCCTCCAAAAAGATCTCGCCGCAGGGGTTACTGCACTCGACATACCCTGTCTCGCCCGTGTTGGCCTTGCTCAGATTGACGAATCCAGGTTCACCGTTGGCAAGCATCCCTTCAACGGCGCTCCGGAACATTTCCCGGATTCTTTGGGCATCCATCTTGTGGTGAAGATCGAAAAAGCGGTCATCCAAACCAATGCTTATGTTCGTGGTCCAATGCTCGGTGCCATCCTGCTTGCATCGGATGAAGCAATCGATATAGGGATCGTCCCAAGGAAGGACACTCATCCTCGCAGAACGGCGGACACCACCAGCGACCACGCACATAGCAATCTCATGGTCGATCTCCATCGCGGAAATAGGGTCCATAGGCAGCCGCACGGGCTCTATTGCGCCGTACCCCTCAGCCGGACCGTGCAACTCTTGGATTACCTTCGCAACCCCGTGAAGCATCCTCGCCAAGGGTGCCGGGCCGGAAGCATGTCCACCAAAGGTCTTCAGACGGCTCCCAGCGGCCCGCACGCGGCTTACGTCGTACACACGTACCGATGACCCACTCCCGGACCATGCCGCCTCCAGGAGGTCCCTCAGGGCCTCCGCCCAGCCCTCCCTACTGTCCTCCACTTCCATATAAGCACCCTGGTAGTCAGAGCTATAAACCGTAGACAGCAATCCACTTTCGATCAGATCCAAATAATCGGGGTGGTCGTGATCACAAACAATATGGACTTCCACTGCCCGCTCAGGCGGCCCATACTTCATCGTGTTCCCAGAGCTGTAGTTGGCTCCGACACCGCCTCCTTCCATCAATCTCATAAATGTGAAGGTGAAGTGATCCGCGATGGACTCTCCCCAGCCTGCAACCCAGCAGTTGAACAAAAACTGCCTGCCCTGAACTCCCGAGGCCCACAGGTGCCTACCCGCAGGAATGATGGAGAAGTCAAGCATTCGGTCATATACCGCCGCTCGCTCGTCCTCGCCCACGAGTACAGGCGAGAGATTGGCGTTTCCTTCCGTTACTCGTGAAACCGTTTCCGGCCACCTTTCCTTAGTGCCGTCAGGCTTCGTTCTGCTATACGTCCTCAGATAAACGTCTTCGCCGTTGGGCCCAAAGTCAGTCAATCAAGACTCCCAGTAGCTCGAATTGATCGCCTGCGATTGCGCGTTACCCATGACCCGGCGAGCGCCAGGCCCGTCGTACTCCCAGGGCGTACCTCGTTTCGCGACCCCGTATGCGTTGATGTGGTGAGCAATTGCCTTGACGGCTCTATTGGCAAGCTTGCGCTCGTACTCGCTCAACTTCACCGGAGTGCCGTACTTCTTGCTGAGTACGTGCTTTTGCCTGGGGCTAAGTTCCTCCAAAGCGTTCTCAAGGTCGATCTTCTCGTCTGGCCGAATATCTCCGCTGTGATAAGCGCCCAGGAGGCCGCGAACCTCGTTTGAGGAATACGTATATTGATCGGAGTAGAACAGGTAACGTGACCTTTCCTTTTCGCAATACTGATATCCAACAATGCGCAGGCGTTCCCGAAGAAGCGATCCGGACAAGCCTGCAAACCAACCATCCTTTGAAATAACAGCTAGCGCAATCTCTTGTTCAATGTCCTCTAGCTCAAACTTGCGCCCAAAGTTGGTGTAAACGGAAAAGGCAACCTGCTTGATGTCACCTTCAATCCCGGCGAAGTCAACACTCATTCATGCCCGCTTTCCGAACACATACCCGTCGACAACGAAAGTGCCGTCATCGTGCACAGGCACGGGAACGGGTGTGACATTGTCGCCGTCCGTGTAGAAGACGCCGAATCCCTTCTGCCAGTTGGCCCCTCCGTTCCGCAGGTAACTCGCGGATGCCATGTCCATAAGGTTGCCAACTTCGAATCCCCAGCGGGTTTCCACCTTGCCATTGTATCCGCAGGAGTCCCCGACCAGGCCGAGCCTGTGAGTGTGCCCGCATACCACACTCTTGCCGATCTTCTTTGCGGCCCGCAGGGCCGTTCCTCCGGCAACCTGACTCATAGAGAATCCGAGATGCCCATGGGTCGCAGTCCAGCCAGGCGCGAAGTCCACGAACCCCCTGGCCATCTCAACTCCGTGAGAATCAAAGTCCAGCAGAGTGCTGAGATCGAATGGATACTCCGCGAGGGCGGGTGCATAACTTTCTAGATATACTTCCGGTCGCTCGTCGTGATTCCCAGGAATTACCTTGAACCATCCATCGAAAATACGTCGAATTCTTCCAAGAAACTGCTTCCCCATTTCCGAATCCTTCATGACCGAGCCAACGAACTCGGCCCGGGTGTCCTTGCTCCAACGGGAAGGCGTGGGATAGTCCATCAGATCACCGATATGGATCACTCCGTCAGGCTGCCACTGCCCAATGAAGTCGATCAGGTTCTTTACGGCGGTGTGGTCATGATAAGGAAGCTGGGTATCACTAATAACCACGATCCTTTTCAACTGGCCTCCTCCCCAGACTCTTCACCCGACTCGGCAATCTGTGCCGCCTCGCCGATGTAAACACCGCCTACGATTAGGGCCAGTTGATAAAAGCCGGGCTGCTCGACATCTCGATAAACCAGAAGGCCCCGGTCTGTGCCATACAGAAGAAACTGATCGCTATCTTCCAGGTTGGCCAAGGTTTCGATCAGGTCGGCGTAAATCTCTGCAACTTCTTCGCCCGTAGGATAGGTAATTCCTCGTCCGTCAACCTCGACCGGCCGATCAGACATTGCGTAAATAGCCGCTATCTGATCCGTGGTCACCTCCATGTAAACACTACTCAACTGACCTCCTTGAGGGTCTCGTTAACTCTTTCGATCTCAATCCTTAGATATTCACGAGCCTTCTCCAAATCCTTAACGGCATCGCCCTTGAGGCCAGCTCGCCAGATGTACTTAACGGCATTGCCGAGACAAAAGTTCATCCACTTAGTGATCGCAATACACTCAACGCCGCTTGGATGCCGGATGTAGTGCGCCGGGCGGCTAACTGGATCGTCCGCCCCCCGGAGAAGCTCCACTTCCCATGGCTGGGCCTCATCCGGAGTGTCCTGAGAGATGAGAAACAGGGGGCCATACTGGTCATTGACGTAGTCCGCGCCATGGCGGCCGCGTATGAGGTTGACAGCGAGATCATCTTGCAGGATGTACCAGATATAGTCATCCTTGTCTCTGTACAATTCGCCAGGTTCGACATTCATGCGATGACCAATTTCTTTCGCAATGCATCAGGACCTTGGTGAAGGACCAGGTTTGTCACGTCACCTTTGACACCCGGCGCAGGTGCCGTCATCGGCACGGGGCGGAAGTTATCAAGGCTCTCGGCAATCTTGTGTGCCAAGTCCCGCCCGGCTTCATCATCGTCGTGCAGGCCGCACACCAGGTTGTAATGCGTGAACAGGCGATACCAGCGCCTTTGCCATGACTGCGCACCAGGGATGCCGACCGCTGGCACGCCGCATTGAACGGCAATCATGGCGTCGAACTCTCCCTCGGGAGTGCACATCCAAGTCAGATCCCCCCTGTTCAGGATCTTTGCATTAAAAAGCCGTGGTGCGTCTCCGGCAATGCTCAGGTACTTGCTTCCTCCTCCATCGCCCAGCCTCCGAAAACGGAGGCTTACTACGGAATCATCTGGGGTCAGGTACGGAATGGAAATCCACCCCCGCACGTGTTCATGACCCGGCAAAGGGTCGGCGACGACTCCCAGTCTGAATTCCTGGATCGTTTCTTTGGTCAGCCCCCGGGAGTTCATCAAGTAGTCTACGGCGACCCTTTCTGAGTTGAGAGCCCTCTCGTATCTGCTCGTGGCCTTCTCCAAGAATGCCCTCAATGAATTCGAGGGCACTGGGCTTGTCACAATCATTTACCTCCATGACGACCTTTATCGCGTCACCCTTCAATCCGCATCCATGGCAGAAGAAACCGAACCCATTCGTTCCCGCTGATGCATTTTCGTCATAGTGCTCAGGGGATACACAACGAATCGAGATCCACCTATGAGGCGGATCCTTCTCCGGTACGTCCGCTCCCAGTGCCCGAAGGACCGGGCCAATGGGAATATCTGTCATCCGACAATGACCTCCGGAGTCGCAATGCTTCAAGCTCGTGCCCCTGTCGAGCGATCAGCTCCCTCATATCGGCATTGCTGGTCACCAGGTCGGCTACAACCACGTCCAAGAGGCCGAATGCTTCACGATGGAGACTGAGTTCCTTGGACATCTGATCGAGCAATTCCATCATCGCGGTGATCTCAAATTCATTCATTCAGGGTCTTCCGTCCTCCGTGTGGTACCTCCGGCCGATGATGCTCACTGCCGGAGGGCACTCAAGGTAGTCGGCCGCAGATCGCAGGGTTTCCGGGTTGTCTCGCGCTGAAGTGAGTAGTCGACCGTTGCACATACGGCAAAGCAATCCACGGACTAGTCCTGTCCGATGATCGTGGTCGACCGACAATCTTTGCCTTCTCGGCTGCTCACAGATGGCGCAAACGCCTCCCTGGGCTTTGAGTAGTTCGTCATACTCCCCACGAGCCAGGCCGTAGGTTCGAGACATCCTGAGTTCGTGAGAGGTCTTGCTCCGGCCGCGTTTCCTGCAAGAGGAGCAGGTGCGACCGCGCTTAGACACAAAGAATCGTTCAGCTCGGTTCCGCCTGCACTTGTCGCACTTGCGGTAACCCTTACGCCCTCCACTCATTCACCAAATGCCAAACTGATCAGGTCTAGAGCAAACATTCATACGGCCTCCTTCTCCCAAAAATTGCTTTCAGGTTCTTCGATATCCGAGATGTCCATGCGTTCCAGGTCAAGGTTCAGGCTCACGCAATATCGCCCGGCGGCGGACGCCTTGCCTCCACGGTTCTTGACAATGGCGCAGCCCAGTCTTTCGGGGCCAAACCCATCGTCGTCAGCTTCGCGATACAGATTGATGACCAACACTGATATTTTGCTGACCTTGCCCCTCAGGCCGGAAAGGGGCGCCGGTGTGACCCCGTCTTCCCACATCCCGACCAAGTGATGCAAAACAACCACACAAGCCTTCGTCTTTCTGGCCAGCTCATGAAGGAATGCCAGGATATTCTCCAGGGCGACGAATCCGTCGCCCCCGCTATCGTCAATTCCGTTGCCCAAGTTGTCCAAAATTACAAGCTCCGGCCATCTCCCATGAATGTCGGCGTAACACCATACATTTTCCTCAATGGTCGTCAACGAAGGGGCCGCGTCAAACTCGAACCGAATCCTCGTGAAACCGTCCACGTGCTTGTCGAACTCGGCCGTATTCTTGCGCTCGATAGCCTCGTTGACCCTGCTCACCGGCTCACCGGTCAACATTGCGGCGAGGCGGGCATATTGGGTCGCAACGTCCGAATCTGCGGAAAAGTAGATTCCCCGTGCTTCGGATCGCACCGCGATCGTGAGAGCCAAGGCAGACTTCCCGACTCCTGGTCCCGAGGCGATCAGGTGAACCTGCCCCCGGCGCAGGTGGACGCCTGCGTCCTTCCAGGTCTGAAACACGGTCTTCAGCGGTCTTCCGCTGCTGCGGTCGCGAGCCCTCGCGCGTGAGATCAGTTGCATTCGATCAGCTCCTCGCCATTACCGGTAATACACGTAATACTCGGCAAACATTGCCTGGCACAGTAAGGTCTGGCACAGTAATGTTATTCCGCCAAAAATAAGGCAGGGTGCTACCCTGCCCCGACGCAGTACCCGCAGGCACGATGGGCTACATGTTCATGCGTCTCGATCCACTATTGATTTATCTGAGAAACATCTGACCTCGGTCCTACTCCCCACATTGCAGGTTTCAGGTGCCCGTCAGCTTGCTGCGTTAAAATATGGTGGCACAGTAAGGTAATTGTCAAGCGAAAAATTTGCAGCTTCTCTGGACATCGCACGTCCGGCAGGCTTCGCCGGGGTTCGGATTGTAGTACCCGATCATGTCGGCAGCGTCCATCTTGATGACAAGATCAAGTACCTCTTCGTCAGGCATCTTCAGCAGCTCAACAGGGTTCGTCGGTGCGTTCTCCTTGCATAGGAAGAAGTCGCCGTACTCGACGTCAATGTCGTACTCCTCTCGTACGGCAATGCCGTACATCCAGAGCTGAAAATCCCAAGCCGGCCGTTTGCCGAACTTCAGATCTCGAACCAAGGGCACCCAGTTCACGTCCCGGTACAGGGCGTCAATGAATCCTCGGACGATGATCGGCTCGCCGAACAATCCTTCACCGATGTTGATTTTGAACGGCAGCTCTACCGCCGGGCGGCCGTCGATCTCCCATGGTTCGAGCCCTTCGGTAGTGACGTACTGCATGTAGTTCGCCACCTGCTCAATGCCAAGGGCTTCACGATCAGCAATGTCTCTGTCGGTGGACTTGCGGCCCCCTCGGAGCCACAATGACCGGTCCGGCTCACGCTGGTCATATTCGGCGATGTACTCGCGGAACTTTGAGACGAAAGCCTCTTGAACCTCGGAGGCTGTGTGTGTCCGGCCATTGGCCTCCCAGACGTCCAGGAGCGCGTGATGTCCGGCCGATCCGTGCCCCGCCCACGGGGCGGGGAGCTGCGGGGCGCCTTCGTGGCGCTTCAGTGCAAAGCTCCGTGGGCACCTCGCGAACTCAGTCACCTGTGATGCGCTACGCAGCGACATCCTTTATCACCTCCGTGTACCACACCTCTACATCGTCCTCCGTTGGGTGCCGTACCTTCAGGACGCTGTCTCTGACCGCCTCTGGAATGATGGCCCTGGCTTTCTCCCGACTTCGCTTCGGGCTTGTTTGGGTGAACTTGAAGATCCAGATTCTTGCACCTCCAGCCGTGAACGTGATGAGCTTTGTCTTCCCATCGCAATACCATTCCTCTTTTTTACCGCGTAGGAAGGCATTCACGAAAAGCTCATTCATTAGCTTTGATGACCTCTCTACGCTGCCCCGGTCTCAGGGGCGGTTACCCCCGGCGTCCCTCGGGTTGGGGGACGTGATTGAACTAGAATTCTTCCTCCAAGGTTTTGCGCGCTGCGGCGTACACGCGGCCGATGAACCAGTCATTCTTTTCGGCTGGGACGGTCTTCCACTCGGCGGCAGCCCCTTCGTGATCGATTATCAAGTCAAGCTCGTCTGCGAACAGTTCATCGATCCAGGCGAAGGAGCGTTGTAGCAACTCCGCTTCAGGCTCCCCACCCTGTACGAAAATGCTGATAGCGCGCAATCGCTTGGCAATCGTTGAGTCTCGAAGTTCTTCCGGCAGCGGGCTGGGAATGAATCCTGTGTGGTTGAAGTACTCCTTTGTTCTGCCCCACTCGCTAAGGCGAGCGATCAGATACTTTTCGTGGACATTGAGTTCCTTCGCTATCTCCACTCTTTTCAGTCCGTCAGCCTCTAGGCGCTCTACATCACGCGGGCCGAAGCTGGCTGGCCTAGCCATGATCTTGTCCGTTCCGTTGGGGAAGGTGTCCGTTCGATCGGGCCTCGGTTTAGTGGGTGCCCGTGAAACCGAACAAAGATCATACTGGCACAGTAAGGTTATACGGCGCAATGCTCCGCTTCTGTGATGCAGGTCACGCTGTTGTGGGTAGTTGGCCTGTCGCTCAGGGTGGAGGTGGCATGTGGATCATCCTACGGGATTCTCGAACGTTTGTTCTACTCCCCCAGGCTCAAACCCCCTGGAGTGGCCTATCGAGCGCCGATTGGGTTAGGGATGGCCCCATATGGCTGTATGGGGTGTTTCAGATCACGATCGTGCCTGATGCTGTCCAGTTTGTCCACCCCTGAAGAGTACTTTGTTCAAGCCTCTGACCTGCGGAAACTTACTGAGCGCAATCTTTGAATCGTTGTAAACCACATGCAGTCATGAGCGTCCGTATGTCTTATTTGGAGCCAAACTTTATTGCACAACTGACCGATTGGTCATGGTAAAGTTGCAGGTCAGGAAGCTTTTGCTCGCCGTTGACGGCTCCCGGAGGGGCGCATGTCCGGAACGCAGGACTCCGTTCCCGAACGATCCAGAACACTGGTACACGGGATCAGCGGCGCGTACACCGACCTTCGGTCACAGTTTTGTAACGGTGCGTCATGTCCCCTCATGTCCATCTGCGGCCCTGACGGCCCGTGAAAATCGGACATACAAGGAGCAAACCCCCTCCCCTCGTTGTGTAGTTCGATCATGACTGTATGTCTACTTTTTGGCCTCTGAGCAGGCACATCCCAACGGTGGATCCCGGGACATCGGTCTAGTCCCCTTTGCATCAACGTTCTATTGGTACCCTCTGGAAACCATGAAGGGTGACGCGTTCGACCCCGACTGCCCGACCCGGCTCATCCTCGACCGCATCGGCGACAAGTGGTCGGTGCTGGTCCTGCTGAGCCTCGCCGAAGGCCCCCGCCGCTTCACCCAGCTGCGCGACATGATCGGCGGCGTCACTCCCAAGGTCCTTACCCAGACCCTGCGGGCCATGCAACGCGACGGGCTGCTCACGCGGCACGTCTTCGCCGAGGTCCCGCCGCGCGTCGAGTACGCGCTGACCCCGCTCGGGCTGTCCCTCCAGCGGCCCATCGAGGCCATCGCCGAGTGGGCCGAGGAGAACGTCGAGGCCGTCGTGTCGGCCCGCGAGCAGCACGACGCCGCCGTCTCCGCCTGAGCCCGGCCGGGCTCCGCCGAGCCCCTGCCGTGCCCCGGCTCCTGGCGGGAACCGCCGCGCACCGTCCCGCATCAAACGGACGTAACGCCCGCTTCGGCGCGCCGCCGCTGAAAGCCATCAGTAGCGGGCTAGAGTCCGGCCGTGCCGGGCGAAACGGGCGGAAAGGCGGGGATCAGCCCATGATGGGGAAGACGCATGCCCTGAGCGGCGCGCTCGCGTGGCTGGGCGCCGTCCCCCTGCTGAGCCAGGAGCGGCTCATCGGCGACTTCGCCGTGTCGCTGTCGGCGGAGCAGGTCGCCGCGGGCGCGGTGGTGTGCGCGGGAGCGGCGATCCTGCCCGACATCGACCACCACAACGGCCGCATCGCCAACACCTTCGGCCCGATCACCCACGGCATGTGCAAGTGGATCGGCAAGCTCTCCGGCGGGCACCGGCAGGCGACCCACTCGATCCTGTTCGCGGTCGCCATCGGCTGGGCCATGGACGCGCTCGCGACGCACTACGTCTACGCGTGGTGGGCCTGCCTGTTCATGATCGTGGGCCTGGGGCTGCGGGGCGTCGGGCTGGACTTCGAGGGCAAGGAGCCCCAGTCGGCGCTGGCCGACTGCGCGCTCGCCGGCATCGCCGTCTGGCTGATGCACAACCTCGACATGAGCTTCGTCGGGTTCGCGGTCACGCTCGGCTGCCTGGCGCACGTCGCCGGCGACTGCCTGACGCCCCGGGGCTGCCCGGTGCTCTGGCCGCTGCCGTGGCGGCTGGACATCCCGGTGATCCCGGTCACCGACGGCAAGGTCGAGCGGTGGGTGGTCGCGCCCGTCCTCTCGGTCGGGATCGCGATCCTGGCCGTGCGGTCCGTGCTGGGCGACGTCACCACGCAGTGGCTCACGCGGGGCTGACCCCGGCGCCGGCCCGGGGGCGGCGCCCGGCCGGGACCCCCGCTCAGCCGAGCAGGTCGTCGAACTCCTCGCAGGTCAGCGTGATCCAGTTGTTCTCCTCGCGGTGCAGCACGCCCGCCAGCACGACGCGCTTCACCCCCGGGACGGCCTGCGCCGTGCACGCGACCTGCCCCATCGCGGCGCGGCTCCACTTCACGTCGTAGATCAGCTTGCCGTTCACCCACTGCGCCTGGCTCACGTCCACGACCAGGTCGCCGGGCCGCCCCTCCCGCCGCACCACCAGGCCGTCGTTCCACGGGACCTCCGTGCTCAGCCCCTGGCGCCGCTCGGCCGAGGTGATCGCGACACCGAGCTGCGTGACGCCCAGGTAGGGATGGCCGGGCAGGCCGGGACGCACGACGGGCGTCAGCCGCCCCCCGCGCAGCAGGTAGACGGTGATGGTGGCGGCCTGCCCGTTGGCGACCGGCTTGTCGCCCGCGCTGATGATCCCGGTCGGGCGCACGCCGCACCCGGCCGCCACCGCCACCGCCAGGACGGCCGCCATCATCGCGCGGGCCGGCCCCGCCGGCCGCCTCACGGCGGCCCGCCCTCCTCCGCATCCTCCGCCGCGTCCGCCTCCGCATCCTCCGCCGTGTCCTGCTCCGCGCTCGGCACCGCGCCCTCCTCCGCGTCCTGCCCGGTGGGGAGCCACAGGGTGAACACGGCGCCCCCGTCCGGCCCGTTGGCCGCCTGGAGCGTCCCGCCGTGCAGGACGGCGTTCTCCTTGGCGATCGACAGGCCGAGGCCACTGCCCTCGCTGCGGGACCGGGCCGCCTCCGCCTTGACGAACCGGTCGAAGACCACGCCGAGCAGGTCGCCGGGCAGGCCGGGGCCGCGGTCGGCGACGGTCAGCTCCATTCCCGCCACGCCGTCCCGCGGCGCCGGGCCGAAGCTCAGCGCGACCGGCGGGCGCCCGTGCTTGAGCGCGTTGCCCGCGAGGTTGGCCACGACGACGTCGAACCGCCGCGGGTCGAGGCGGGCGCCCAGGTCCGCCGGGCCCCGCACGGCGACCTCGTCCGTCCAGCCGCGGGCGGCGAGCGTGGCGGCGACGGCCCCGGCGACGTTCACATCGTCCAGGACGAGCGCTGCGGCGCCCGCGTCGAACCGGCTGATCTCGATCAGGTGCTCGACGAGCATGCCCAGCCGCCGCGTCTCGCGGGCGACGAGCAGGTCGCCGGGCAGGCCGGGGCCGCGGTCGGCGACGGTCAGCTCCATTCCCGCCACGCCGTCCCGCGGCGCCGGGCCGAAGCTCAGCGCGACCGGCGGGCGCCCGTGCTTGAGCGCGTTGCC
>NZ_SMKU01000400.1 GCF_004349215.1 Actinomadura rubrisoli
GGACCGGCGGGGTCTCCTCGCGGGGCTCGGCCGCCGAGGTCCGCGCCGCGTCCAGTGACGCGCGGAGGCGGGCCTTCAGCCAGGGGGCGGCGGGTCGCTCAACCAGGCGGTGCAGGGCGTAGGCGAGCAGCAGCGACGCCGCGGTCACGGCCGCGAGCGCACCCCAGCGGTCGAGGTCCGGGTACACCGCGTCCAGGAGCGGGAGCGCGACCTGCGAGTGGACGAGGTAGAGCGGGTAGGTGAGCGCCCCGAGGACGGTCAGGCCGCGCCACCGGACACCGCTGAGCCGGCCCGTCGCGACCAGGATCATGATCAGGAAGATCGCGGTGACGACCCCGGAGACGACCAGCTCGTCCGAGCCCTTGAAGGCGTGGTCGGCGCGCCAGCCGCCCCAGTACAGGGCCAGCAGCCAGGACGCGGCCACGTAGCCCCAGAGCAGCAGCGTCGGGCCGAACCGGTGGATCATGTAGAGCGCCATGCCGGCGATGAAGTACGGGCTCCACGTCGGCACCAGCATGACCTGGAGGAACCGGTTGCCGGCCTCGTCGGCGAACACGCCGCCGAGCATCCAGGCCGCCATGAAGACCAGACAGGACCGGTAGGTGATCCCGATGCCCGCGAGGACGGCGGCCAGCACGTAGAAGTGCATCTCGACCCAGAGCGTCCAGTAGACGGCGTCCACGTTATCGACGCCGAGCCCGCCCTGGAGCATCGTCAGGTTCGGCACCACCAGGCCCGGCACGCCGTGCCCCTCCCGGAACACCGCGTAGACGGCCGCGCCGAGCAGGACGCTCGCCCAGTACGCGGGCATCAGCCGGACCACCCGGGAGACCCCGAACTCGCCGGGCCCGCGCCCCCACGCGCTCATCAGGATCACGAACCCGCTGACCATGAAGAACAGGTCGACGCCCAGGTAGCCGTAGCGGGTGATCCCGGCGATCTCGGGGAAGACCTCGCGCGCCGCCTCGGGCCACGGGCCGGGGCCGCCGAACCCGGTGAAGTGGTACAGCACCACCGCCAGGGCCGCGAGGAAGCGCAGCAGGTCGAGTTCGGTCAGGCGAGCGCGTCGGGTCACCGCGGAACCCTCTCGGCGGTGGGTTGCCCTCCAAGAGCCGGGATGTGAGCGCGCGATGAACGGAGGGTGTAGGAAACGCTGCGTCCCGGTTCGCCTCGGACGGGCACGCGCGTCGTCGCGGACGGGGCGGCGAGTCGGCGCGGACGGGCGCGGGCAAGGGTCGGGATCAGTAAGATGCCGGGGCATCCCCGGAACATTTGGTGGTCCTCCATGACATCTCGCCGCGCCCGACGCGGCGCGGCGATCCTCGTGCTGTGCCTGGGCCTGACGGCCGTCCTGCCGGCGGTCGCGGGCTGCGCCGCGCTCGGGGGCCAGGTCCACCGGTCGGCGGCGGCCGCGGGACCCGCCGCGAAACCGGCCCCCGCCCGCGCGGCCGCGCCCGTGGTGATGTTCCTCGGCGACAGCTACACCGTCGGGGAGCGCGGCGCCCAGCCCGAGACCACCTACGCCCCCGCCACGGCACGGCTCCTGGGCTGGCAGGTCGTCGTCGGGGGGCGCGCGGGCACGGGCTTCGTCGCGCGCGGCGGCGGCCGGGAGCCGTTCCTTGAGCTGTTCGAGAGCCAGCTCGGGTGGCGTCCCGCGCCCGACATGCTGCTGGTGTCGGGCGGGCACAACGACTGGCGCATCCCGGCCCCGCAGGTCGCCGCGGCCGCGCACGTGGTGCTGGAGCGGGCCAGGCAGCGCTGGCCGGGCACCCACCTGGTGCTGATGGGGCCGCTGTGGGGCAACGACACGCCGCCGCCGAAGGCCTTGGCCGTCCGGGACGGGCTGAAGGCCCTGGCCGCGCAGCTCGGGATCCCGTTCATCGACCCGATCGCCGAGCGCTGGATCACCGGGAACCGCCGCTCCGGCCAGGGCAACGCGCCGGTGCTCATCCGCGGGGACGGCACCCACCCGAACCTGGCGGGCCACCGCTATCTGGCGGCCCGCCTGGTAGCGGACGTCGAGCGCCTGGGCCTCGCCCGCCCTTCGCGCAAGCCCTGACGCTGACCGGCCCCGCCGGGGCCTTCCCTACGGGGCGGGCTGGGCGAGGGTGAGGGAGAAGTCGCCCGCCTCGTCGGTCCAGAACCGGGCGAGCTCCAGGCCCGCCGCGCCGAGCTCGGCCTCCATCCGCTCCCGGCGGAACTTGGCGGAGACCTCGGTGCGCGTCTCCTCCCCCTCCGCGAAGGACACCTCCAGGTCGAGGCCGCCGACGCGGACGTCCTGGTCGCGGGTGGAGCGCAGCCGCATCTCGATCCACTCCTCCGCCTCGTTCCACCGCGCGACGTGCTCGAACGCGGCGGTGTCGAAGTCCGCGTCCAGCTCGCGGTTGATCACGTGCAGGACGTTGCGGTTGAACTCGGCGGTGACGCCCGCCGCGTCGTCGTAGGCGCGGACGAGCCGTCCCGTGTCCTTGACGAGGTCGGCGCCGAGCAGCAGGAAGTCGCCCTCGCCCATGGTCGCGCGCAGGCCGCCGAGGAAGCCGATGCGCGCGCCGGGCGGCATGTTGCCGAGCGTCCCGCCGAGGAAGGCGATCAGCCGCCGCTCCCCGCCCGGCAGCAGGTGCAGGTGCTGCTCGTAGTCGGCGACGACGGTCCGGACGGCCAGGCCCGGATGGTCGGCGGCGATCCCCGCCGCGGCCTCCTCCAGGAAGTCGCCGCTGACGTCCACCGGGACGTAGGAGCGCAGCGTGCCGCCCAGCGCGTCGAGCAGCAGCCGGGTCTTCTCCCCCGAGCCGGCGCCGAGCTCCAGCAGGGTGCGCGCGCCGGTGGTCGCGGCGATCTCGGGCGCCCGCGCGATGAGGATCTCCCGTTCCCGGCGGGTCGGGTAGTACTCCTCCAGCTTGGTGATCTCCTCGAACAGCGCGCTGCCGCGCTCGTCGTAGAACCACTTGGGCGGGAGCGTCTTCGGGGTGCCGGTGAGCCCCTCCCGGACGTCCTGGCGGAGCGTCTTGGCGAGGTCGTCGGCGGTCAGGAACCGGTCCACGTGGTTCTCCTTAGCGGCGTTCAGAGCTGGTCTATGCGGACGCCGGACGCGAGCCCGGCGGTGACGAGGGAGCAGTCGGGGACGGCCCGCCAGCCGGGGTCGTCGTCGAGCGGCTCGGAGGCGATCCGGATCTCCTCCCCGCCCGCGTGGACGAACAGCGAGTCGCCCCAGGTGGTGGCGGCGAGGGTCGTCCCGTCGGAGGCGAGCAGGTTGTAGCGGCCGGGGGCGAGCCCGGCCACGGTCGAGATGACCTCGGCGAGGCCCTCGCCGAGCGGGCGGCCCTCCCGCCACAGCCGGACGGCGAGGCCGAACAGCGGCGCCGAGTCGAGCGCCGCCCGCGCGTCCGCGACCTCGGCCAGGTCCCCGGCCAGCAGGCGCAGCTTGCCCTCGACGCCCGCGTAGTCCTCGATCTTGCCGTTGTGGCTGAACAGCCAGGCCCCGGAGCGGAACGGCTGCGCGCACGACTCGTCCACCGGGAAACCGACGGTCGCCGACCGGATCGCGGCGACCGCGCACCGGGTCCGGACGGCCCCGGCGACCTCGCGGAACGACGCGTCCGTCCAGATGGGCTGGGCGCGCCGGAAGCGGACGGCCTCGCCGCCGTGGTACCAGCCGACCCCGAAGCCGTCGGCGTTGAGCAGGTTCCCCCGTGTCATGCGCGGCTCGTACGCCTGGTGCTCCAGGGAGTGCTCCCCCTCGTACACCAGCGAGCGCAGCGTCCGTTCAGGCCCGAGATATCCGAGATGACGGCACATTCAGGCTCCCCCCTCTTCCCCCGCACTCCGGACGCCGCGCGCGCAGCGGAATCCGGAGAAGATCTGTCTCCTGATCGGGTAGTCCCAGTTCCGGAACGAGCCGCGCACGGCGAGCGGGTGCGTCGCCCACGAACCGCCCCGCAGCACCTTGTAATCGGGTCCGAAGAACACCTCCGAGTACTCCCTGTAGGGGAACGGGCGAAACCCCGGGTAGCCGTGGAAGTCCGACGACGTCCATTCCCACACGTCCCCGATGAGCCTTCGCACGCCGTACGCCGAGGCGCCCGACGCGTACGAGCCCGTCCCGGACGGGCGGAGCGTCCGCTGGCCGAGGTTGGCGCGGCCCTCCTCGTACGCGTCGCCCCACGGGTAGCGGCGCGACCGCTCCGCGTCCGGGTCCCAGCGGGCGGCCTTCTCCCACTCGGCCTCCGTCGGCAGCCGCTTGCCCACCCAGCGGGCGTACGCGTCGGCCTCGTACCAGCACACGTGCTGGACGGGCTCGCCGGGCGGGACGGGCTCCGTCCGCCCGAACCGGCGGCGCAGCCACTGCCCGCCCTCCCTCGACCAGAAGGCGGGGGCGCGCTTGCCGCCGGCCGTGCGCCACTCCCAGCCCGCCGGGTCCCACCAGCGCGGGTCGTCGTACCCGCCGGCCTCCATGAAGGCCAGGTAGGCGGCGTTGCTCACCGGCTCGGCGTCGATGTAGTACGCGGGGAGGTCCACCAGGTGCACCGGACGCTCGTTGTCGTACGCCCACGGATCGTCCGACGTGCCCATCTGGAACGGGCCCGCCTCGATCAGCACCTCGTCCGCCGCCGTGGCCTCGCCGGGCGCGCGCAGGCCGGATGCCTGGAGGGGCGCGGCGGGCGGGTCCAGGAGCGCGGGGGCGCCCTTGCGGAGCTGGTGCGTGGCCAGCATCGTCTCGTCGTGCATGTGCTCGTGCTGGACGACCATCCCGTACACGAACCCGCCCGAGGTGAGCGGGTCGGCGGTGTCGAACCGCACCGACGGGAGGGTGTCGAGCACCTTGGCGCGGACGGTGGCGATGTAGGACCGGGCCTCGTCCGGCGGCAGGATGGGCAGAGACGGCCGCTCGGCGCGGGGATGCTCGAACGCGTCGTAGAGCGTGTCGATCTCCGGGCGCATCGGCTCGGCGCCCGCCGCCGCGCGCAGCAGCCACAGCTCCTCGTAGTTGCCGATGTGCGCGAGGTCCCAGACGAGCGGCGACATCAGCGGCGAGACCTGGGCGGTGAGGTCGGCCGCAGCCAGCACCTCGGTGGTCAGGCCGAGGCTCCGGTCCCGCGACCTCCCGAGCTCACCGGCGATCAGTTCCTTCAGCGCGTCCTCGTCACGCTCGTCGATCGAGCGCGACGCCCTCATCGGGGCCATGTCAGGTCCTCCTCGGACGGCGTCGGTGGTGCGGTGTCGTCGGCCGGGCAGCGGCCCCGCTCGACGTAGCGGCGGTTGTACTCGTCCACGATCGGGACGAGCCCGGACGCGCCCAGCCGGGGAAGCGCCTCCAGCGCGGCGCGGAAGCAGGCCCGCGCGGCGGCGGCCAGGGACGCGTCGGCGAGCCCGCACCGGGCGGACTCCGCCCACAGGCGCGCGACCGGCTCGGCCGCGGCCTCGGCGGCCGCGGACGCGACCGGGTCGTCCAGCAGTGCGGTGGCGACCGCCACCGGGACGGGCCAGTACGGGCCCGGCAGCGCGTCGATCATCCGCAGCTCCAGCCAGCCGCGCGGGCGGACGGGCGGGAACAGGGTGGACAGGTGGTAGTCCAGGTCCCCCTCGCCGGGCTCGCCCTTGTCGAGCCACTCCCCGAAGGACATCCCGGGATCGGACACCCACTGCCCGGCCGCGGTGTGGACGAGCATGACCCGCGCGTCGAGCGCGTACCGCGTCCACTCCTCGGCCGGGTCGCCGTCCGCGCCGTCCCGCAGGACCGGGAGGGTGCGGCACGGGTCCAGCTCGGTCCAGATGACGCCCTGCCGGGACGAGCGCATCCCGGTGCGGCGCCCGGCCAGCACCGGTGAGTTGGCGAACGCGGCGACCAGGACCGGCCCGAGCGCGTGCGCGAGCCGCCAGCGGCGGGCCGCGTCGGCGGTGTCGGCGCCGATGTCCAGGCACACCTGGACGGACGCGGTCGAGCACATCATCGCGGTGCCCGACTCCGCGAAGCCGCTGGCGATGTAGTAGTCGCGCATGCACTGGTAGCGCGGATGGATGGCCTGGAAGCGGGGAAGCCGGACGGGGTCGACGCCGTGCCCGGCGAGCGCGAGCCCGGCCGGTTCCAAGGCGTTCCGGACATGCTCGACGTCCCGGGCGAGCGCCGCGTGCAGCCCGTCCAGCCCGGCGAACGGCGCGGAGCTGAGCTCCAGCTGCCCGCCGGGCTCGTAGGTGACGACGCTGCCGCCGGGCGGCGGGCCCACCCCCTCCACCAGCGCGCGGACGCCCTCGGCGGGCACGTGGGCGGACGGATCGGCGGCGTCGACCACGAACCACTCGGTCTCGGCTCCGACCGTCCCGGGCGGGCCCGTCTTGAAGCAGACCCCCTGAATGTGCTGGTAGACGTCGTCCACGGTCAGCCGGGTCACCCTCGTCTCCTCCGAAATTCGATCACGGGTTCGAATCCTTCCCTGCTGAACCGGATCAGGAATCCGCTAATTTTCGGGAACTTCCTTAAATCTGTGTGAACGTCACACTCCGCTGGCGAACGCCCTACCTTCCGTGCCGTCCGGCGGCACGTCCCGTCCCGGAGTTCTCAGTGGTTGACGGGAGGCGCTAGAGTCCCGATACCCGCCGGTATGTCCGACTTGCGGATGTCCGGCACCGGCACAGCGATCGACCGGGAGGTCACATGCGCGGGGACCCGGGCTCCCTTTACGACGCGCACGCCGCCCGCCTCTACGCCTACTGCTGGTCGCTGGTCGGCGACGAGGAGGCGGCCGCGGCGGTCGGCGACACGTTCGCCGCGGCGGTGCACCAGCCGCCGCGCGGCGACAGCGTGCTCTGGCTGTACTCGCTCTCGCGCGCGGCGTGCGCCGAGCGCGGCGCGTTCACCGGACGGGGCGGGCCGCCGTTCGCCGGTCCGGACCCGCTGCTGCGCGCCGCGGGCGGCCTGCGCTCCGACCACCGCGAGGTACTGCTGCTGTGGGCGGGCGAGTGGCTCGAACCCCCCGACATCGCCCGGGTGCTCGGCATCGCGCCGGACACCGTCGTCCAGCTGCTGAACGCCGCGCGGTCCCGGCTGGAGCGCGCCGTCCTCGGCACGCTCATGCGCGGGGCGGACGGGCCCCAGCTCGACCTGATCGCGGCGTTCGAGAAGGGGCGGCTGCCGCAGCTGCTCGCCAAGCGGGCGCCCGCGCGGGCGCCCGGCTGGCTGCGCGACCAGGTCCTCGCCGCGTGCGAGGAGGAGGCCGCCCGCCCGCTGCCCGGCGTCATCGCGCCGAGCCCGCTCGTGGTGATCGGCGACGGCAGGACGGCCCAGGGCCGTCCCAGGCGGGGCAGGCCGGGCGGGATCTCCAAGGGCGTCGGCGCGGTCGCGGGCCTCGCGGCCTCCGCCGCAGCGGTCGTCGGCCTGCTCGCCTCGTGGCCCTCGGCCAAGGGCGGCGGGGCGGCGTCCCTGATGCCGACCGCCGGGAACGGCCGCACCGACTCCGCATCGGCCGGCGCGGCCGGCCACCAGAGCCCGCCGCCCGGCCTCACCGGCTCCGAGCGCGCCACCGCGGACCCGAAGGCGGGCGCCCCCGTCACCGGCGCCTATGGCGACCCGTCGCGGCCCGCCGCCGGCACGCCGGGCGGGACCTCCCCCGGCTCGCCCGCGAAGACTTCGCCGGGTGAGCGGCCCCGCGGCGACGACCCGTCTGGTACCCCGTCCAAGCCGGGCGACCCGTCCGCGCCGCCCAGCAAGCCGACCACTCCCCCGGACGAGCCGACCGACCCCACGAC
>NZ_SMKU01000401.1 GCF_004349215.1 Actinomadura rubrisoli
CAGGCTCCGCAGACCCCGCCGCCCTGGGAGCAGCCCCGCCAGTACACGAACTGGCAGCAACCCTCGCCGCCCCCGCCCGTCCACGGCTATCAGCGCGCCCACGGCGGCGAGCGCCGCAAGACGCTGCTGATCGTGACGATCGCGGTGATCCTCGTGGTGGCCGCGGTGCTGGTCGGCGCCTTCATCATGCGCCAGAAGCTGCAGAGCGGCGCGATGCCGTCGCGGCAGGCACCCGTGTCCGCCGCCTGGACGTCACAGGCGCTCTGACCTCGGCCCCTCGGCGCGTCCCGGCCCTCGGCGCGTCCCGGCGCGTCAGCCGCCGGAGGACAGGGCGTTCAGGGCGAGCCGGAGGGACGCGACGTGGTCGTCGAGCTCGTCGGCGGGCTCGCCGGAGCGCAGCCGGGCGACGTCGTCCTCGACCTTGGCTAGCCGCTCGTCGAGCGACCTCAGCAGGGGCTCGCAGCCGCCGGCGGCGCCCTCGGTGTTGTCGGCGAGCGTCTGGCGCAGCACCCCGGCCTGCCGCCGCAGCTCCAGGTTGCGGCGGTGCAGCTCCACGAACACCGAGACCTTCGCGCGCAGCAGCCACGGGTCGAACGGCTTGGTCAGGTAGTCGACCGCGCCCGCGGCGTACCCGCGGAACGCCTGCTCGCCCGCCTCGCCCGCCGCGGTGAGGAAGATGATCGGGATGTCGCGGGTGCGGGGCCTGGCCTTGATGTGGCCGGCGGTCTCGAACCCGTCCATCCCCGGCATCACGACATCGAGCAGGATCAGCGCGAAGTCGTCGTTCAGCAGCTCCTTGAGCGCCGCCTGCCCGGACGAGACGGACACGACCTCGACGGGCAGCGCGTCGAGCACCGCCGCGAGGGCGACCAGGTTCTCGTCGCGGTCGTCGACGGCGAGGATCCTCGTGGCGTTCGGCACCGGACTCCTTCGCGTCGGTGACGGCCTGTGCGTATCACCCTGCTGCGTATCACCCTGCCATGCCGGCGCGGGCCGGGGCGGTCAATCGCCGGAGAGTGCCGACATTCCAGGACGGCCGCCGCGGCTCCCACGGTATCGGTTCACTAGGGCATCCATCCCGGCTTGACCAGACCCGACTCGTAGGCGAACACGACCAGCTGGGCGCGGTCGCGGGCGCCGAGCTTGACCATCGTCCGGCTGACGTGGGTCTTGGCGGTCGCGGGGCTCACCACGAGCCGGGCGGCGATCTCCTCGTTGGACAGGCCCTCGCCGACCAGCGTCATCACCTCCCGCTCCCGGTCGGTCAGCGCGTTCAGCCGAGGCGACGGCGAGGGCTCCTTGGCCCGCGCGGCGAACTCGGCGATCAGCCGCCGCGTCACGCTCGGCGACAGCAGCGCGTCCCCGGCCGCGACGGCCCGGACGGCGTGGATCAGCTCGACGGGCTCGGTGTCCTTGACCAGGAACCCGCTCGCCCCGCCGCGCAGCGCCTCGAAGACGTACTCGTCGAGCTCGAACGTGGTGAGGATGACGATCTTCACGCCGTCCAGCCGCTCGTCCGAGGCGATCCGGCGGGTGGCGGTGAGCCCGTCCACGCCCGGCATCCGGATGTCCATCAGGATCACGTCGGGGCGCAGGCTGCGCGCCCGCGCGACGGCCTCCTCTCCGTCGCTCGCCTCGCCGACCACCTCGATGTCGGCCTGGGCGGCCAGCAGCGCGCGGAAGCCCGCGCGGACCAATACCTGGTCGTCGGCCAGCAGGACCTTGATCACCGATTACCCCTTTCCGAGCGGAGTCTCGGCCTCGGTGCCCGCGAGGTCGTCTGTCAGGGGCAGCGTCGCGCGGACCTGGAACCCGCCGCCGGTCCGGGGCCCGGCGGCGAACGTCCCGCCCAGCGCGGCCGCCCGCTCGCGCATGCCGCGGATCCCGCTGCCGCCCGGATGGTCGTCCAGGAGGGGCACCCCCCGGCCGTCGTCCTCGACCCGCACCTCGATCTCGTGCTCACCGTAGGCGATGCGGACCCGCGCCGTCACCGGGCCGGACCCCGCGTGCCGCGTGACGTTGGTGAGCGACTCCTGGACGATCCGGAACGCGGCGAGGTCGGTGCCGGCGTGCAGCGGCCGCCGGTCCCCGGTGATCTCGGCCTCCACCTGGAGCCCGGCGGACCGGGCGCGGGCCAGCAGGTCCTCCAGCCGGGCGAGCCCGGCGGTGGGGGAGCGGGGCGCGCTCTCGCCCTGCGCCCGCAGCGCCCCGATCACCCCGCGCATCTCGGTGAGCGCCTCCTTGCTGGCCTCCTTGATCGCGGCCAGCGCCGTCCGCGCCTGCTCGGGGTCGTCGTCCATCAGGTGCAGCGCCACCCCGGCCTGCACGTTGATCATCGAGATGTTGTGGGCGAGCACGTCGTGCAGCTCGCGGGCCATCCGCAGCCGCTCCTCGCTGGCCTGGCGGCGCTCCTCCTCGGCGCGGGTGCGGGCGGCCTCGGCGGCCTTCTGGGCGCGCATCCGGAGCAGTTCGGCGGTGACGAGCACCACCAGCGCCCAGCCGAGGACGAACGCCGTCCCCGGCAGGGTCGGCTCCTCCACGGGGAACAGCCGCCCGGCCTCGCCGCGCCGCTCCAGCGGGATGCCGATCACCGCGGTGATGCCGAAGAAGGCCGCCAGCGCGGCGCCCGTCCCCGCCCAGGCCAGCAGCCGGTGCCCGGCCGTGACCGCGGCCAGCATCGCGACCCCCGCCGCGAACGGCGCCGGACCGTAGGTGTAGCCGCGCAGGAAGTACAGCCCCGTGACGAGGCCGGTCGCGACCAGCGTGAACGCCGGATGGCGGCGGCGCAGCAGGAGCAGGGCCGGGCCGGCCAGCAGCAGGGCGATGCCCAGGCCGTCCAGCTCCTTGATCCCGTAGTCGGGCGGGCCGCCCCCGCCGTGGCTCCACGGCCCGCCGCCCCGCTCGCCGCGCTCCCCGCTGTGCTGCGCGGCCATCGTCCCGAACACCTGGAACAGCGCCAGGAACAGCGGGACGACCCACACGGGCCACAGGCCGGGCCGCGGCCAGTGCGCCCGCACCGGTACGTGCGGCGGCGAAGTGCTCATTCCTGCACGTTAGGACATCGCCCCTCGGTCCACGTCGGCCCGGGGGAGTGAGCACGCCTACTCCCCGAGAGGTAGCCGGAAGCCCCTACTCGCCGCGCAGGTGGGTGCCCAGCCACTCCAGGACGGGCGTGAGGTGGGGCTGCCACTGCTTGAGCGTCTGCGGCGCGCCGGGCACCAGGGACTTCGCCGCCCACATGGGCCGCCTGGCGAGGGCCGCGAACCGTGCGGCCTGCGGGGCGCTCGGGCCGTCGCCGCCCGCCGCGGCCAGGATCGACACCGGCGGCGGCGCGAGGTACTCCATCCGCCACAGGAGGTCGTTGTCGCGGCGGTAGGCGTCGCTGCCGCCGTACGGGTCGTCGTTCGGGCCGTGGACCTGCGGGTTGTTCTGCTCGCCGACCACGCCGCCGCCGGTGGGCAGGCCGAACTGGCCGTCGAGGACGGCGGCGGCGGAGAAGCGGTCGGAGTGCAGCATCGCGAGCCGCGCCGCGCACTGGCCGCCGGTCGCGTACCCGGCGGCGCCCCAGCCGTTGCGGCTCCGCGCCAGCTGGTAGGCGCCCGCCAAGGCGAGCGGGAGATCCTGGGCGAAGTAGGTCTCGGCCTGGCCGCCGGAGCGTCCGGGCAGGTCGAGGCAGGCGGTGGGACGGGCGTCCGGGGCCCCCGCCCTGGGCAGGCCCTTGTCGGCGCCCGCGCCGGCCGGGGGCCTCGGGGCCGGGACGAGCCCGCGCGCCGACCGGACCATCGCGTAGACGACCGGCTGGACGCGTGCCATCGCGTTCACCGCCTCGGGCAGCCGCGCCTGCTTGATCCACGCCGTCTTGCCGTCGGACGGGCCGCCGGACACGACGATGACGACGGGCAGCCGCTTCTTCGCGTACGCGGGCTGGAAGTACTGCGGCGGCAGGTAGACGTACGCCTCCCCGTCCAGCCCGCTGCGCGCGCCCCGGATCTCCAGCCGGTCCACCCGCCCGTCCCGCCGCGGGTCGCGCTCGTGGCCCCGCCGCCGCGGCCCGAGGTCGGTCGTGGTGCGGCGGACGAGCGCGGCGGGGTCGGCCTCCTGCCCGCGGCTCGGCTGCACCTGGTTGACCCGCACCTTCACCGTGTCCGCGCCGAGCAGGTCGTCCCACGTCGCGTAGAACACGAAGTACCGGTTGGTGAGCACGATGATCGCCGCGGTCAGGGTCGCCTGCGCGGCCAGCAGCATCCCGGACCTCGCCAGCAGCGGCCGGGCGCCGGGGCCCGCGGCGCGCGGCCACAGCAGCACGACCGCCAGGAGGCAGCCGGCGGCCAGCCCGCAGACGAGGGTGAGGAACGTCCCGCCGATCGGTTCCATGTCATTCCCCCCGCAGGTGCCCGCTCAGCCACCGGACCGACGGCGGAATGTACTTGCGGAACGTCTTGAAGTTGTGGCCGCCGGTGGGCAGCAGCACCTTGTCGACCACCAGCGGTGGACGCGCGGCCGCCATGAACCGCTGCGCCGACGGGAACGTCTTCTCCCCGACGTCCGCCGAGGCCACGAGGATCGACACCGGCGGCTGCGGAAGGTTCCTCAGCCGCCAGATCAGGTCGTTGCCGCGCTGGAGGGACTTGCTGCCGCCGTACAGCTCGCGGGTGGTGGTGTCGAGCAGCGCGTGGAAGTGCCCGGCCATGCTGACCCCGGCGGCGAACCGGTCGGAGTGGAGCAGGGTGAGCTTCGTGGCGCAGTACCCGCCGGTGGAGTAGCCGGCGAGGCCCCAGCCCTGCCGGCCGTACGGCGCCCGGTATGTCGCGGAGACCGCCTCCGGCACGTCCTGGGCGAAGAACGTCTCGACCTTGGGGCCGCCCGGCACGTCGGCGCACTCGGTGTCCCAGCCGTCCTCGACGGTGGGCCGCATCATCACGTAGATCATCGGCTGGATCTGGCCCGCCGCCCCGGCCTGCGCGGCGTCCTGCGGGATGTGCCCCTTGCTGATCCACACCAGCCGGTCGGCCGCCGGGTACCCGGCGATGAGGATCACGACCGGGAGGCGCCGGGCGGCGTACGCGGGCTGGAAGTACTGCGGCGGCAGGTAGACGTAGGCTTCGGCGGAGATCCCGGTGCGGATGCCGCGGATGTCCAGGTGCTCGACCTGGCCGTCCCGCTCGGGGACGTGCTTGCCGCCGCGCGATGGCCCGAGCTTGGCCCGCACCGTCCGGACGACCTCGGTGGCGGCGGCCGCGTTCGGGTTGGGCGGCGGCTTGTGCCGGCCGGCCTGGGCGTTGCCGCCCGCCGCGCTGATCAGGTCCGTCCACGTCCCGTAGAACAGGTAGTAGCTGTTGAGCGCGGTGATCAGCGTCAGCATGACCGCGACCTGGCAGCCGAGCAGCAGCAGGACGCGGACGCCGGCCGCGCGGGCGCCTCGGGACGCGACGCGCGGCCAGGCCCAGACGGTCGCGCCCAGGCAGGCGAACACGACCACGGCCAGCAGACCGAGCAGCCCCCAGCTCGTCAGACCCACGACCACAGCCCCCTATGGCGCACGCGTGCCGCATTCCGCGGCACGCAAGGAGATAACTCAGCCGGGATACGGCAGAGTTCCAGGAAACGTTCAGCGAACGGCCGGTCTCGGGGACGGCCGCGCGTCACCTGGCCGTCCCCAGGGAGGGCGGCCGGACGCCGGCGGATCCGTGCCGGGCCTGCATGTCATGCGCACTGGCGCTTGCCCGCCGTCAGCCGGTCCAGCGGATCGGTAGCCGCTCGAAACCGTGACGGGCGCTCGAACGCAACATTACCGGCTCTCCGGCCGGACGGGCACGCCCCGGACGGTCCAGCAGCGCGACGAGCAGCGCCCGCAGATGCACGCGGGCCAGCCGCTCGCCGAGGCAGGCACGATCGCCGTAGCCGAAGCACAGATGCGGCCGGACGCGCTGCTCCCGCTGGTGGCGGCGTACGACCCGGAGGGCCCTGGCGCGGGCGGAGTCGCCTCTGACGTGCTCGGACGCGGGCCGTTCCGGGACGAACCGGTCGGCCATGAACCGCTCCGGCTCGGCGAAGACCTCCGCGTCGCGGTTGGCGGACGCGAGCCACAGCGCGACGCGCTCGCCCGCCAGCAGCGGCACGCCGCCGATGACGGTGCCGCGCCGCATCGTCCGCCACACCTGCGTGACGGGCGTCCACCAGCGCAGCATCTCCTCCACGGCGCTGTCGAGGAGCCGGTCGTCGGCGCGCCGCTCGTGGAGCCGGTCGTACTGCCCGGGGTGGCGCAGCAGGGCGTGGAGCCCGCCGGCCAGGGTGTTGCGGAGCGTCTCGGGGAGGTCGGCGGCGACATCGGCGACGAAGTCGACGGGCTCCCCGTCCGGCACCCGGTCCAGCATCGCCCGCGCCGGGGGATCCATGTCGATCAGCGTGGTGCCCCGCCGCCCGTCCGCGCGGCGGCCGTCCCGCGCCTCGGCGGGCGCGTCGTCGATCGTGGGGCCGTGCAGGACGCTGTCGTCGGGCACGGGCACGAACAGCCCGGGACGCGCCAGCGCGTGCTGGACGTCGGAGTACCGCAGGACGGCCCAGGCGCCCGGCCGTTCCGACAGCCGGCCGTCCAGCCACACGACGGGGGTCCGGGTGCGGAGCCGCTCCAGGCGGTCGTAGGGGACGCCGCGGGCGTAGGTTTCGGCGCAGCCGAGGACCTCGGCGTCGGAGATGGGTAGCGTGCCTCGTCGTTGAGGCATGGGAAACCTCCTCTTCCAGGCGACGCTAACGCGTCCCGGGCGGAGGCTGTATGTCCGGTTTCGGCCGTCCTTAGCCGCACCGGCCTTCCCGGACCCGATGGAGCGGGCCATATCAGCGGGCCATATGGGCGGGGCCTATGGGAGCGGATCGGTCAGCCCGCCAGCCACTCCCCGGTCTCCACGCTGACGAGGCCGTGCCGCGCCGCCTCGATCACCGCCTCCCGCTGCGAGTGCACGCCGAGCTTGCTGAGCACGCTCTGGACATGGCTGCGCGCGGTGCTGCGCGTCACCCCCATCGCCTTGGCCAGCGCCTGCGTGGACTCCCCGCGCGCGAGCCGCGTCAGCACCTCGCGCTCGCGCGGGGTGAGGAACTGCGCGAACCGCTGCGCCTGGCTGCGCGGCCGGGCGGGCCCGCCGCGCCGGGCGGCCTGGTCGACGACGACCTCGCCCCCGGCGACGCGGCGCAGCACGGTGAGGATGTCCCCGGCCTGCTGGCCCTTGTGCGCGAACCCCCGCACACCGGCGGCCACGCCCGCCTCCAGCACCGCCTGTTCGAGGTAGCCGGTCAGCACGACGAACCGGGTCTCCGGCGCGGCGAGCCGCAGCCGCGGCATCCATTCGAGCGCGGTGCCGGACGGGAAGTGCAGGTCGATCAGGCACACGTCGGACGGCCGGGCGCGCAGCACCGGCAGGGCGTCCTCGGGGGAGTAGGCCACGCCGACCACACTGTGCCCGGCGTCCGACAGCACCAGCGACAGCGAGTCGGCGAAGACGGCGTGGTCGTCACAGATGATCACTTTCATGGATGGGGCCGCCAGTCGTCGCGATGGGGGGTGACCGGCGCCGCGTCCTCCGGCGGCGGCGCCGACGGGAGCAGCATGCGCACGCGCGCGCCGCCCATCTCGCAGGTGCGGATCTCCAGGCTCCCCCCGTACCCGGAGATCAGGTCGTGCACGATGCCGAGACCGAGCGAGGCCAGCCCGCCCCGCGCCTCGCCGCGCCCGCCCGC
>NZ_SMKU01000402.1 GCF_004349215.1 Actinomadura rubrisoli
GGGTTTGTGGACGGGGCGCGGGCGTGGCCGTTCGTGCGGCTCGCGCGGGTCAAGGGGCCGGGGCTGGCCGACCAGGTGGAGCGGTTCCGGGACGCCGCCGGGATCACCGGGCCGGTCGTGCAGGAGGCGCACGACCTGCAGACCGTGCTCGCGCTGGTGGCGGCGGGCGTCGGCTGCGCGCTCGTGCCGGCGGGCGTGGGGCCGATCACCCCGCCGCAGGTCACGCTGGCCCCGATCGGGCACCCGGCGGCCGGGTGGCGGGTCGGCGCGGTCTGGGACCCCGCCTCGCCCGGCCCGCTCGTCCGCGGCTTCCTGGAGGTCGTCCGGGGGCTCGGCCGCGAGGGCGTCAGCTGAGGGTCTTGGCGAGGAACTGGCCGGTGTGGCTGGCCTCGACCTTCGCGACGTCCTCGGGGGTGCCGGTGGCGACGACCGTGCCGCCGCGCGAGCCGCCCTCGGGACCCATGTCGATGATCCAGTCGGCCGTCTTGATCACATCGAGGTTGTGCTCGATGACGATCACCGTGTTGCCCTTGTCGACCAGCCCGTTCAGCACGCCGAGGAGCCTGCGGATGTCCTCGAAGTGCAGGCCGGTGGTCGGCTCGTCCAGCACGTAGATCGTGCGGCCGGTCGAGCGCTTCTGCAGCTCGGCGGCCAGCTTGACGCGCTGCGCCTCGCCGCCCGACAGCGTCGGCGCGGGCTGCCCGAGCCGGACGTAGCCGAGGCCGACCTCGTTGAGGGTGTGCAGGTGCCGGTGGATCGCCTTGATCGGCTCGAAGAACGCCGTGGCCTGCTCGATCGGCATGTCGAGCACCTCGGAGATCGTCTTGCCCTTGTAGTGGACCTCCAGGGTCTCCCGGTTGTAGCGGGCGCCGTGGCAGACCTCGCACGGGACGTAGACGTCCGGCAGGAAGTTCATCTCGATCTTGATGGTGCCGTCGCCCGAGCAGTTCTCGCAGCGGCCGCCCTTGACGTTGAAGGAGAACCGGCCCGGCTGGTAGCCGCGCACCTTCGCCTCGGTGGTCTGCGCGAAGAGCTTGCGGATGTGGTCGAACACGCCGGTGTAGGTCGCCGGGTTGGAGCGCGGCGTGCGGCCGATCGGCGACTGGTCGACGTGGACGACCTTGTCGAGATGGTCGACGCCGTTGACCCGCTTGTGCTTGCCGGGGACCGTCCGGGCGCCGTTCAGCTGCTTGGCCAGCGAGTTGTAGAGGATGTCGTTGACCAGCGTGGACTTGCCCGAGCCGGACACGCCCGTGACCGCGGTGAGCACGCCGAGCGGGAACGCCACGTCGACGTCGCGGAGGTTGTTCTGCTGGGCGCCCTTGACGGTGACCTCGCGGCCCCTGGTCCGGGGGCGGCGGATCCGGGGGACCGCGATCTCCCGGCGCCCCGACAGGTAGGCGCCGGTCAGCGACCGCTCGGACTTCAGCAGGTCGTCGACGGTGCCGGACACGACGATCTCGCCGCCGTGCTCGCCCGCGCGCGGGCCGATGTCGACCACCCAGTCGGCGGCGGCGATGGTGTCCTCGTCGTGCTCGACGACGATCAGGGTGTTGCCCATGTCGCGCAGCCGGACCAGCGTCTCCAGCAGCCGGTGGTTGTCGCGCTGGTGCAGGCCGATGGACGGCTCGTCCAGGACGTAGAGGACGCCCACGAGCCCGGACCCGATCTGCGTGGCGAGCCGGATGCGCTGCGCCTCGCCGCCCGCGAGCGTCGCGGACGCGCGGTCGAGCGTCAGGTAGTCGAGGCCGACGTCCAGCAGGAACCCGAGCCGGGCGTTGATCTCCTTCAGGACGCGCTCGGCGATGTGGGTCTCGCGCTCGTTCAGCTCCATGGCGAGCAGGAACTTGGCCGCCTCGCCGATCGGCATCGAGGCGACCTCGGCGATGGACATCCCGCCCATGGTGACCGCGAGCACGACCGGTTTGAGCCGGGCGCCCTTGCAGGTCGGGCACGGGATCTCCCGCATGTAGCCCTCGAACTTCTCCCGGCTGGAGTCGCTCTCGGACTCGGCGTGCCGCCGGTGGATGTAGGGGAGCACGCCCTCGTAGGCGGTGTAGTACGAGCGGGTGCGCCCGTAACGGTTCTTGTAGCGGACGTGGACCTGGGTCTCGTGCCCGTTCAGGATCGCCTTGCGCGCCTTGGCCGGCAGCTTCTCCCACGGGGTGTTGAGGTCGAAGCCCATGGCGTCGCCGAGGGCCGACAGCAGCCGCAGGAAGTAGTCGCTCACATGCCCGTTGGACCACGGCTGGATCGCGCCCTCGCCCAGGGTGATCTCCGCGTCCGGGACGACCAGCTCGGCGTCGACCTCCATGCGGGTGCCGAGGCCGGTGCAGTCGGGGCAGGCGCCGTACGGCGAGTTGAACGAGAAGGTCCGGGGCTCCATCTCCTCGAACGACAGGTCGTCGTAGGGGCAGTAGAGGTGCTCGGAGTACATCCGCGTGCGGTTCTCGTCGCCATCGGGGAGGTCGACGAAGTCGAGGACGATCGTGCCGCCCGCGAGGCCCAGGGCGGTCTCGACGGAGTCGGCGAGCCGCTGGCGCGCGGAGTCCTTCACGGCGAGCCGGTCGACGACCACGGAGACGTCGTGCTTCTCCTGCTTCTTCAGCTTGGGCGGCTCGTCCAGCCGGATCATCTGGCCGTCGACCAGCGCCCGCGAGTAGCCCTTGGACTGCAGTTCGCGGAACAGCTCCAGGTATTCGCCCTTGCGGCCGCGGATCACCGGCGCGAGCACCTGGAAGCGGGTGCCCTCGTCCAGTTCCAGGACGCGGTCGACGATCTGCTGCGGCGCCTGCCGGCTGATCGGCCGCCCGCACTCGGGGCAGTGGGGGTGCCCGATCCGCGCGTACAGCAGGCGCAGGTAGTCGTAGACCTCGGTGATCGTGCCGACCGTCGACCGCGGGTTCTTGCTGGTCGACTTCTGGTCGATGGACACCGCGGGCGACAGGCCCTCGATGAAGTCGACGTCGGGCTTGTCCATCTGGCCGAGGAACTGCCGGGCGTAGGCCGACAGCGACTCGACGTACCGGCGCTGGCCCTCGGCGAAGATCGTGTCGAACGCCAGGCTCGACTTGCCGGAGCCCGACAGACCGGTGAACACGATCATGGAGTCTCGCGGGAGGTCCAGCGAGACGTCCTTCAGGTTGTGCTCGCGTGCTCCACGCACGATGAGTCGGTCATGCACGGCGTTCTTCCGGTTCCTCTTCTTGGGCGCGGGGACGGGACACGTCGGTTTCAGGGTAGCCAGGGGGTACGACAGTTGCCCCCGAGTCCATAACAGCGGTGGTCGCCGGCGCATTTCATGGCGCTCCCCGCCCGTCCCGCGAGGGTCCGGGCGGCACCATCGCACCGTACACGTGTTCGAACACCGCTGCCACCACAACCCGCCCGACGGGTCCGCCAGCAGGGGTTATCCGTCGTCCAGGGCGAAGTCGAGGTAGCGGTCGGCGGAGCGCCGCACGGCGTCCTTCCCATCGGTGTAGACGATCTTCCGCCACCAGGCGCCGTACACGCGGTCGAACGCGAACGGCTCCAGCAGCCGCAGGGCGCGCCGGACGGTGCGGGGCCGCTCGGGGATGAGATTCGGGTAGCTGTACATGAAGCCGACCCAGTCCCGGTCGTTGACGACCTGGAGGATGTCGCCCGAGAACAGGGCGCGGGCGTCGCGCCAGTGCAGGACCTGGCCGCCGGCGAAGTGCACGCCCGCGTTGATCAGCGTGAGGCCGCCGCCCAGCTCGCGGGTGTCGCCCGACCAGAAGACCACCGCGTCGTCCGGGCGCGCCACCCACGCGCGGTCGGCCTCGTGGATGTAGACGGGGGCGTCGAACGCGCGCGCCCACTCGATCATCGTCCCGTAGAAGTGCGGGTGGCTGATCGCGATAGCCGCGACGCCGCCCAGATCGTTCACCTGGCGGACCAGGTCGTCGTCGATGTAGGTGGTCATGTCCCACAGGACGTTGCCGGACGGCGCCCGCAGCAGCAGGGCCCGCTGGCCGATGGCGGTGGACGGCTCGGTGCCGATCCCGACGACGTCCGGGCCCTCCTCCTCGATCCGGGCGCGGTGCCCCGCGGCGCGCAGCCGCTCCAGCGTCGTCCACTCCTGGCCGTTCCAGCCGACGTACTGGCGCTCGTCCTCGCAGATCGGGCAGTCGGGACGGGGCGCGGCGTACTGGACGCCGCAGGTGACGCAGATCGGAAGCTCCATGATCACCATTGTGGCGCCGGACGGCGGCACGGAGGGGGCGGAACGCGCGGGAGGCCCGTCTGGCACGGGCCTCCGGGGTGCGACAGGATGGAGCCTCCTGCGACAGAGGGGGCCTCGTGGTGGAGTGGCGGAGGGTTATCGACGAGCTGGATCTGGGCGTCGACCGCATCGTGCGGACGCTGTCGAAGCTCAGCGACCAGGACCTGCGCGGCCCGTCGGCGCTGCCGGGGTGGAGCCGCGGGCATGTGGCCACCCACATCGCCCGCAACGCCGACTCCCTGTGGAACCTGCTCGAATGGGCGCGGACGGGCGTGGAGATCCCGCAGTACCCGAGCCTGGAGGCGCGCAACGCCGCCCTGGAGGAGGGCGCCGGGCGGAGCGGGGACGAACTGGTCGAGGACGTGCGCGCGTCGGCGGCGAGATTCACCGAGCAGGCCCGGACGCTGCCGGAGGACGCCTGGAACGCTCCCGTCCGCGCGATGATGGGCTGGCCGCACCCGGCCTGGTACAGCGTGCTGCGCCGCTGGCACGAGGTGGAGGCGCACCACGTCGACCTCGCCGCCGGGTACGGGCCCGCCGACTGGCCCGAGCCGTACGTCCGGTGGGCCCTGACGAGCACGCTCGTGGACATCGCGGCGCTCCCGGAGGGGCGGCGCGGGGGGCTCGCCGGGTACCGGATCACCGCGACCGACTCCGGGGAGTCCGCCGACCTCGGCTGGACGCCGGGCGGGCCGGAGGCGTCCGGCTCGGGACGGGCGCTGCTGGGCTGGCTGAGCGGCCGCTCGCACGGCGCCGGCGTCGCCCTCCGCCCGGACGGCCCTCTCCCAACTCCCCCACCGTGGCCCCATCAACCTGCCGACTTCTAGCGGATCCCTGGTCGGCGGGGGTCAGTCGTCTTTGCCGGTTAGGCGGTGGAGGGCGTCGACCGAGCGTATGACGATCATGTTGCGGGCGACGGTGACGCGGTCGCGGACGGGGGCGGCGGCGAGGATCTGGGCGACCTTGCGGCGGCCCATGCCCGCCCAGCGGCCGAGGTCGTGCTGGGAGACCGGGACCTGGACCCGGTAGCCGTCCCCGGGCGCGCCCGCCGCCCCGTTCGGCCGCTCCTCCTTGAGGGGCGAGCCGAAGCGGTCGACGAGGCGGAGCAGGCGGGTGGCCAGGCGGTGCTCGGGGTCGTCGGGGAAGTGGGCGACGCGCAGCGCGTTGGCGTCGCGGAGCCGCTCGGCGAGGACGCCCGCGACCGCCCAGGCGGAGCCGGGGTGGGCGTCGAGGACGCCCCGGAACCGGTCGGCGGGCAGGACGAGCGCCTCCACGGGCGTGAGGGCCTCGACGTTGGCGTGCCGGATCCCACCGTCGACGGCCTCCAGCTCCCCCACGAGGTCGCCGGGTCCGAGGACGTCCAGGATGGCGATCTCGCCGCCCCGGGCCACCCAGACCCGCACCGCGCCTGCCCGCAGCACGAAGACCTGGGACGCGCGGGTGTGCTCGCGCATGAGGAAGGCGCCCGGCCTGATCATCGCGGTGGTGCCCGCCCGCCGCAGCGCCTCCCGGGCCCGCGCGGGCAGCGCGTCCCAGAACCGGGTGGTCTCCATCGCGCCCTCCTCGCCGCCAGGGCAGGGGCATGACGCCCCGGTCCCAGTGAACCCGGCGGCGCGGCGGCGGACTGCGTCTCCGGTCACACCTCCAGCGACAAATCCTCCAGCCATTTGTCGAGGGCGCGTGCGCGGCGGGCGCAGTCGGCGGCGGCGGCGTGGTCGCCGAGGGCCAGGTGGGAGGCGCGCAGCAGTTCCAGGGCCTGGCGCTGGCCGCGGTGGTCGTCGGTGTCGCGGCGGATGACGATCTCGGTGCGGAAGTGCTCGGCGGCGTCGGCGTGCTCGCCGAGCCGCTGGGAGGCGCAGGCCATGGTGTGCAGCGCGTACGCCTGCTCGCGGGTGTCGCCGAGCTCGGTGGCCTGGTCCAGGGCGCGGCGGCCGGTCTCCAGGGCCTCGCCGGCGCGGCCGAGGTCGAGGTAGATGTCGGCGAGGTGGGCCAGGGCGGTGCCTTCGCTGTGCCGGTCGCCGACCTCGCCGAGCACGCGCAGCGCGTCCTGTTCCATCTCCAGGGCCTCCTCCGGACGGCCGCTGCGGCGCAGGACGGCGGCGAAGGTGTCCATCCCGACGCCCATGCCGTACCAGTCGCCGATGTCGCGGCGGATCCGCAGGGCCTGGCGGGCGGCGCGCTCGGCGTCCTCGGGCAGCCCGAGCCGCAGGTAGGTGCGGGCCAGGCTGCCGAGCGTCCCGGCCAGGCCCGACTGGGCGCCGAGGTGGTGCCACAGGTCCAGGGCCTCCAGGCCGAGGACGAACGCCTCCTGGTGGCGCTCCAGGCGGCGCATGACCACCGACATGTGCTCCAGGTCGTGGGCCTCGCCGTGCTGGTCGCCGATCTCGCGGCGGATCTCCAGGGCCCGTAGCAGGTGCTCGCGGGACTCGCGGTAGCGGCCGAGCCGCCAGTGGACGATCCCGATCTGGGCGAGCGTCTCGGCCTCGCCGTGCCGGTCACTGATGTCGCGGTGCAGGCGCAGCGCCTCGCCGCAGTAGGTGAACGCCTCGGCGAACCGGGTGGCGTCGCACATCAGCATGCCGAGCGTGGTCAGCGCGCGCGCCTCCCCGTGCCGCGCGCCCAGCGCCCGGTACGCGCGCAGCGCCTGGTCGGCGTCCCGCTGCGCCATGTCGCGCAGCCCGAGCGAGGCGTTCATCCGCGCGAGTTCGGTGAGCGCCTGCGCGGCGCCGTGCCGGTCGCCCTGCTCTTGGCGGATGTAGAGGGCCTCCAGGGCGTGCGACACCGCCTCGTGGACGTTGCCCTGGCGGCGGTGCACCTGGGCGACCGACAGCAGGGTCTCCGCCACGCCCGGCTGGTCGCCGATCCGGCGCCGGACGTCCAGCGCCTCCCTCGCGTGGCCCAGCGCCGCCTCGTAGTCGCCGAGGCCCAGGTGGGCGCGGGCGAGCGTGTCGTGCCCCTTGGCGACGCCCCCGTCATCGCGCAGCTCCTCGTGGATGGCCAGGGAGCGGCGCGCGGGCTCGATCGCCGTCAGGTAGCGGCCCAGGGCGGCGTGGACGTCGGCGAGGGTGGCCAGGGAGGCGGCCTCGCCGTACCGGTCGGGCGGGTCCACGGCCCGGAAGCCGCGCCGGGCGTCCTCGCCGTAGCCGATCGCCTGCATCGAGCGGCCCAGCTCGAAGTGCGCCACGGCCAGGTTGAGCAGCATGACGGCCGCCGCCGCCCAGTCCTCCTCGGTGCGCGCCGCGTGCAGCCCCGCCTGATGGACGGCGATGTTGTCCTCGCTGTAGCGCCGGAACTCCTGGAAGTCGAACAACGCGTCGGCCAGTTCCCAGCACGTGCGGTGCAGCCCCAGCCGCGCCGCCTGGTGCACCGCCGCGACCAGGTTGCGGCGCTCGGACTCGAACCACGCCAGTCCCGCCGCCCGCGCCTCCGCGGTGGACGAGCGCCCCCGGGCCTCGCCCCCGTGGACCGCGGGACGGCGC
>NZ_SMKU01000403.1 GCF_004349215.1 Actinomadura rubrisoli
CCACAACCCACCGACCCCCCCGACCGCTCCGAGAACCGCCGCCGCAAGCCCGGTCGAGGTCCGTCGGCAGCAGCTCCTCCAGGTCGCGGCCGCGATGCGCAAGGATCTCGCCCAACTGCAGTACTCGCTGACGACCCTGGGAGTGCAGGCGGGCACGGTCGGAGGCTGGGACGTGGCGCAGCAGCTCGGCCCCAAGGTGGACACCGCCCACAAGAACATGATCGCGGGCATCAAGAGCTACTGCCGGGCGTACGAGCAGGCCATTGCGCGGGTCGAGCTGTGCGCACGCAACTACGGCAAGGCCGAACACGCGGCCACGGAGGCCGCCCGCAACGCAGGACGGCCGGTGACGCCGTCCAACGTCAGTCCTTGGCAGAACTACTAGGGCGCACCTCGGTGAGGAAGGGAGCCGGCCGGCAGTGGGTCGAAATGAGTTCCACAAAGGCATTCGCCCTGGCGCGCTAGCGCATGGTGATCCGTCGCAGTATGACTACGAAGCGATCGAAGCCTTCCTCAAGGGCGCGAACCCCACCGCGCTGGCGGCGGTGGGACGGGCGTACCTCCAGTCCAAGTACGCCTTCCAGAAGGCGGAGCAAGGGCTCGCACAGCATGTGAAGCGGCTGAACGAGGTCTGGCAGGGAGGCGCCCAGGAACTCGGCATCGCCGACCTGCGGCTCCTCACCCAGGCCACGGGAAAGCTCGCTGCGGTGAGCCAGCAGTTCTCGACCGCGATGTCCAGCGGCTACACGACGATGAAGACCTCGCAGTTCGGCATGCCGAGCCGGACCACACCGCTCGGAGTCCTGCCCAGCACAGACCCCGTCCAGGCCCACGCCACCAAGATGGCCGACGACAAGGTGGCACAGCAACACCTGGCCAAGACCAACTCCGGGCTCGTATCCGCCTTCGAACAGATCCCAACGGCCCTCACCCTGGACCTGCCCGGTGACAAGGACGGCCAGTCTACTTTCGATCCTGGTCGTTCGTCGCCTGGAGGGAGCGAAGGCGCTGGGCCAGAACATAGTCCCGGCACGTCCGGTGGCAGCGGAATCGCACCGGCGTCGAACCTCTCGGGCGGGGCGCACGTTCCTGGTCACCAACCAGGCGGATCGATTCCTTCTGGCCATGTCCACCCAACGCCGGGCGGCTCCGGCGGTTACACCCCCTCGGACCTTCAAGGCGCCTATCCCGAAGGACCCGGTAGCGTGCCCCCGGGAATGCCGGGGCCGCTGAGCCCCGGCACAGGAGGTGGCCCGCCGGGATCAGGGAGCCTCCCGTCAGGCCCCGGAAGCGGCCTGCCGATGCTGCCCAGCGGAAGTGTCCCGCCAACGGCACCCAGAGATGCGATCCCTGGGGGGAGGACTCGTCCCCCCATCGGGATGTCGTCCATGCCCGGGTTCAACCTTCCGTCAGATCGAAATGCCTTGGGGCCCGGAGGCGTACTGGGACGTGTTGGTTCGAGAGGCATGGGCGGGCTTCCAGGGCCGGGCGCAGGCTACGGCGCCTCGGCCGGCCGGGCACCGTTGCCGGCTGGAGGCGTGATTCGGAATGGAGCTCTGCCCGGTGCCGCAGCCCTTGGCCGAGGCGGAATGCTCCCAGAACAGCATCTTGGCGGCACCAGCGTATCGAGCATGCCCCTGGGAAGCGGGGCGGGAGCTCCCAAGCAGGGCGAGCAGGCACGAGAAACCTGGCTTGTCGAAGACGATGACCCATGGAGTGACGAGACGGAGGTCTCCCCGAGGGTGATTGGAGACGCGGGCTAAGGGCCCGCCGTAGCCACCTCAGTGAATGGATTTCAGAAAACGCGCCGGATCTCCGCAGTATTGTCGGCCGCCATAGTAAATGCAGCCATCTTATTGAGTTCTGCCCCCGCCCTGGCCTCGCCACAGCCGCGTTCCGAGGAATGGTGGTTCAGTGCGTGGGAGATCGAACGAAAAGTATGGCCGCTCACTCGCGGGCAGGGTGTGGTCGTCGCGCTGATCGACAGCGGGGTCGAAGCGCGGTTGCCTGACCTCAAGGGTGCGGTACTACCCGGCAGGGGATACGACGGCGCGTCACGCGCCGATGGCCGCGCTGACGACGACACCGAACTCGGCGGGCATGGGACGGCCATGGCCGCACTGATCGCAGGTCAGGGGCACGGAACGGGGATGGTGGGTATCGCTCCGCGGAGCCGCATCCTGCCGATTAGCGCTGCGCTGCACAACTACGACCAAACCATCAGGTATGCCGTTGATCACGGAGCGAAAGTGATCAACTTCTCCACATCCACGTCGGCCTCACGTTGCCCCGATGATGTGCAGGAATCCATAGCGTATGCGGTTCAGCACGACGTGGTCGTGGTCGCTGCCGCCGGCAATGACGGTTTCCTTTCAGAGTCGGGAAATAGCCCCGCGAACTGCCCGGGTGTACTGGGTGTGGGGGCGGTTGACGCCTATCTCGGGATCTGGGAGAAATCCACACCAGGTGACAACATCATGGTCGCCGCGCCTGGAGTGGCCGTAGGCTCCATTGGCAAGCGCGGCCTTTTCAGCCGGAACAACAACGGCACCAGCCAGGCGACGGCGTTGACCAGCGGCGTCGTGGCACTGATGCGCGCACGCTTCCCGCGCATGCCAGCCCGTGAGGTCGTCCAACGCATCCTCGCCACCGCCAAGGACGTAGGCCCCAAGGGCTGGGACAAGACCTCGGGTTACGGCGCGATCATCCCCTACTTGGCACTGACAGAGACGATTTCTCGTACCGCTTCCAATCCGGTGTATGACCGATTCGACCAGGTGCGACCCGATAATGTAGTGAAGCCTCCGCCGACCACGATGCCTGCCGACAGGCCACGATTCGATACCTTGTCAGAGAAAGGCAGCGATAATCGGATTCGTATAGGTATATTTGCTCTCCTGGCTGCTGTCTGTTTGGGAGCAGGGGTTATGATCACAAGGAATTTTCGTCATAGGGTCGGCAGGCGCGATCAAGGTTAAGGGCATATGTTATGAGTGAGCATAGGCTGTGGGTAAGAGACATCAATCGGCTCAGGGAACTGGGAAGAACTCATCTAACTCAGTTGGCGCAGGACGTAAATTTCACTAAGAATGGAATCGCCTCACTCAACTTGGATCCTGCGGCCTTCGGCGAAAATCCCATTCGAGCTGAGATGGAGCGGGCGTACGAATCAGCGCGAACTCAGTTCACTAAGCAGTTGAATTCGGCCTATGAGGGACTTCGTGACTCCGGGAGTGCGATCGCCAAAGCGGCGATGCACTATAAGGCGATTGAAAAGAAGCTTTCCGGGTAACATCCATAAACGCTTGCTAAGGAGAAGGGGTAACTGTGAGCGCCGACGGAATCAAGAAGCTTCTCCACCTAAGAGGGATTGAACTTCTGGATGCCGCTGCGAGCATGGCCGGTAAGCAACCTCCGTCGCAGGTTGCGAGGCCGATGACCACTGTCAATCCGAAGCTCCTTCAACCAACGCAGGATGAATGGTGGCGAGCGAGTGATCATCTTACTGCACACATCGAAGAAGCCAGAATCCAAGTAGCTACGGTCCTTGCCAACTGGGACGTTCCTGATGGGTTTGAGAGGTATATGGCCCAAATGATCAGGCTACTTCAGGATCAGCAGGCTGCGGTCCGCGGGGTCTCCTGGCAACTGGCTGCGGTCCGCGAAACGCTTCAGAAGGCAAAGGATGACACAGACGAAAAGATTTCCGAAGCGGCTGCAGCAGTGATCTCCGGTATCATTGCGGCTCTGGTCACAGCTGCCTTCTCTGGCGGAGCGGCGGCTGCGGTGGGGCTGGGAATCATCGCCGCATTGATAGCCGGACTGCTCACATGGTTGCTTAACCGCGCCAACATTCAGAAATCTCAGCTCAGCGATCAGAATGGGCAGCTTGAGTCGTTGAAGAATCTGGTGAGCCGAGAGAGCCTCGCCAAGGTCACACCCCCAGCGGCGCCAGATCTAAGCCGCATCAAGGGATTTTCATCGATTCATGAGCCCAAGGGCATCTAGATCGCTCTTCTTTGGATCGAGGAAGAGGGTGTATCCGTCATGGAGCGGCACGGCGGGGATCAGGAGCTCGAGCAGCTTCATCGGCTGCAGGAAGTGATTCAAGAAGTAGGACGACGACCATATGTGGCTACCTCTTCCGACGGGACCATCAAGGTCACCGCAGTTGCCAGTGGTCAGATCGTTGGCCTGGAAATTAGTCCGAGAATCTATCGAGACCCCAACAGTGCCGGTCTCGCTCGAGTGATTCTCGATACTCTCAATCAGGCGATTAAAGGCGCAGCCTCGATACATGTCGACAGCCTTGAGCGGGTGACCGGAACCGGGTCGTTTCAAGAGCTGTTCCAAGGTGCAACTGATCTAGTCCGCGAGTTGATGGAAGAGTCCGACGACCTTCGCCGGAGGTCTCGCTGACATGAAGGGATAGTAGGCGCGATTCGATTAAGAATGATGACTATTTTACAGTCTGGTGAAGCTAGACTTCGAGCTTTTCGTAGGCGAGGGACGTGCAGTGACAGAAGCCGGGCAAGGGCGGGTGGTTCTTTCGACCGGGCCTGGACGGCGAGGGTGGAGTTGGTGGGGGTTCAATTTCATCTGCGCTGGAATTGTTCTGGGATTTGGTATTTATGCTTCTCGGAATCTGTTCGATAGTGGCCGAGGTCCTTTGGGGGTGGTGTTGATCGTTGCTGCAGTGGGGTTCTTCTTTGGAGTTGTAGGTATGATTCTGTCGGCTTATCGTCGACGTTTCTGGGTCGAGAACGGCGTTCTTTGGCGGCGGGGGCTTGCTCGCGATCAGCGATATGATCTTGCTTCCGCGCAGGTGGTTATCACTTCCGGACGCGTTGGGTTGGCGGGCCCTGTCGTGCTGTGTTTGGTCGTGCGGGATAGTGGTCGGCGGGCTGTGCGTTTGTGGCTGTGTAATCGGGACGCACGCTTTGCCATGTTGCCCGGGGAGCAGTTGCGTGTTCTCGCCGATGCGGTTGAGGCGGGTTCGGGGGCAGTGGCGGCACGTCTGCGACAGCTGGCAGATGGTGTCAGCGGGTCTTGAGAACGATGTCTAGGGAGGACTTGCGCGTAGTGGCGTCCAAGTCCACCCGTTGATTGGCCGCGTCGTAAGGGACGTGCGGGCTGTGACCAAGGGAATGGTCGTCAAGGATATTAGGCGGAGGTTTCATTGGCGACCCTCCGGATTTGAGTGGGCCGGACGAGGCTGCCGGAGGGGTGGTTGGCGCCGGGGTGGGTTAGGGGTTGCGGAGGTGGTGGAGGAGTTGTTGGTGGCGTTGCCAGTATTCGGGGGAGGTGCCGTCGCCTAGGTGGAACCAGGTGAGGGGTGTGGTCGGGGGGCCGATGCGCTGGCGCATGAAGCCGGGCGGGCCCGTGTAGGAGCCGGTCGCCGCCAGGCCGATGGGGGCGGACGCGCCTGACCAGCGGGGTTCGGTGGTGAGGTCCGGGCGGCCCGGGGTGAGCTGGGCGAGCAGGGACGTGATCGGGTTTTCCGAGGTCAGGACGTCGATCAGGGACGGGACCTGCGCTACGGGGGGCGGGTCGTCGGGCTTGTAGCCGATGGTCAGAGTCGTTAGTTCGGTCGTGCCGGTGAATTCCAGGGTGGCCATCGCCGGGCGCCGGCCTCCGCCTACCGCGATCAGACGTGGGGCGTTGGACGTGAGGATGTGGGTCGTCAGGGCTTGCGGGTCCCAGAGGTGTTCCAGGGGTTCGGTGGCGCCCCAGCCGATGGGGGGTTGGCCGGTCAGGAGGCGCATGAAGTGGTCGACCTGGCCGCCCAGGGGGTTTTGCGGGGTGTGGTGTGCCTGAAAGGTGAGGACCAGTTGCGATCCGATCGGGGCGGTCGGTCGCGTGAGGTAGGCGGGGGCGTAGTCGCTCGCGTCGGGGACGCGGGCGAATGATTTGCCGTCCCAGTGCATGGGGTGGCCGGTGAGGGCCTCGTAGTAGCCGCTGCCGTCGTGGACGACCCACTGGGCGTTCTTTGCCGTGACCATTGTGCGGACGGGGACGGTGACCCTGCTGTGGTGGTCCGTGACGATCTGCAGGGTCCTGCCCGTGCGTTCGCACTCGTCCAATGCCTCGGCCAGGGCCGCGCTCAGGGCGATGACGGGCCGGTCCTGGAGGACGACCATGGCAGTGGGGGTGAGCGCATCGGCTCCGCCCTGCGTTTCTTTCACTTACCGCTCTCGCTCCATACAGTGCCGTCGTGCTGGGCGGCGAACGCGTCGGCGCAGTGGCGCGCGATCCGTTCGGCTTCGGCCGGGTCCGTCGCGGCGTGCAGTTCGACCCACCAGACGGGTTCCTCGATGGGGAGTCCGAGGAGCCGCTGTACCTCGCCTGGGACGGTCACCAGGACGGGTTCGCGGACGTGCAGGAGGAGACGGTCCTGGGCGTCGAAGACGTACGGGCCGCCTACCTTGAGGTCCGTTCCGCTGGCGGACGCGACGAGTTCGGGAAGGACGGCCAGGTCGGGCTGCTGCCTTGACAGGACGACCATTTCGCGGCTCATGGAGCGTCCAGCGCACGGACGAAGGCGTCGGCCGCGACGCGTGTGGCCGCTGCGCGGGTGGCGGCGCCGACGCGTTCGGGAGCGATGGAGATGCCGAGTGCGAGGTGGCGGTCGAACGGGATCTGGACGACGGGGAAACCGCCCACGCTGAGCATCTGCCGTGCGCGTTCCAGGTCGGCGTCGGGGTTGGGCGTGTGCGCGACCAGGGCGATGACCGTCCGGTAGAGGAGGGCGGTGAGGCCGGTTTGGGCGAACCAGTTGAGCGCGGCGCGCGCGCTGAGCGCCCCGTCGACGGTTCCGGGGGCGACGAAGACCTGGGCGTGCGCTCCGGCGAGGATGCCCCGTTGGAGCTCGCCGGAGAGCCCGCCTCCGCAGTCGATGACGGATGTGGAGAAGTAGCGGCCCAGCTGGGCCGTCGCCGTCTGGAAGGTCTGGTGGTCGAGTTCGACCGCCACCATCCCTCTGGACGTTGCCGGGAGGACGAACAGGCCCTCCTGGGTGCGTCCCAGATAGGCGGCGGTCTCGTCCCACGTCTGCGGACGTGCCGCGACCAGGTGGCGCAGGGAACTGGGGGCGTTCACGCCCAGGCGCAGGGGCAGTGACCCCAGTCCCGGGTCGGCGTCGACGGCGATGACCCGGTCGCTGCGGTGCTGCCGGACGATCCCGGCGACCAGCGCGGCGACCGTCGACTTGCCCGCCCCGCCGCGGATGCTCGTCACGGCGATCCGCCGGCACGACGGCACGGCGACGCCCATCTGCGCGGTGAGCTGCGCGAGGTCGCGGGCCTGCCCGGCCGCCGACGCCCCCATCGCCCGCCGCACGCCGCGTCCCACCCGACGGGCGACCGGGTCGCCATGCGGATTCCGCCGCGCCAGCTCGTTCACGTTCCCGTACGCGTCGGGTGGAGGGGACGCGTTGGGCGCAAGGGACACCGGCTGCGTTGCCAGGGCGTCGGCCTGCGGTGCGGACGGGTCGTGCGGTGTTACGGGCTGGGGGCTGATCGTCCAGCCTGGTGGTTCTCGGGCTTCCGCTGGGGCGGCGGTCAGGGCAGCTGTCCACGGGTTGACCGGCGGTTCGGGTGAACGGGGCTCTGCGGCGGGGGCGTGGGTGATGGCCGGTGCCGCAGCGGGCTTTGACGGCAGCGGGTTCAGCGCGGGGCGAGGGG
>NZ_SMKU01000404.1 GCF_004349215.1 Actinomadura rubrisoli
GGACGACACGCTGGGTGTGGACGCGGGGGTGGCGGCGTATATCGAGGAGTCGTTCGGGCGGGGGCAGGAGGCGCTGGTGCGGTTCGCGCCGGAGGAGACGCCGGTGCTGTGGCCAGAGCACTTCGATCTGGGAATCGTCGTGGGCGAGGTCAACTACGGGGTGTCGGCCGGGGACGGCTACCTGGGCGAGCCGTACGCGTATGCGGGGCCGTGGGAGCCGCGGGAGGGGACGTTCTGGAACGCCCCGTTCGGGGCTGCGCGGCCGGTGCGGTCTTTGCCGGGGGCGACGGCGCTGCACGACTTCTTCATGGAGGCGAGGGACAGGGCCGCGCACGACCCCGCCCGGAAGGGCTGATCACTCTGTGTGCGAGGATCGATACCGATCAGGGAGGTTCTTGTGCGGATCGGTCTTTCGCTCAGTGAGCGCGGCGGGCCGGAGGCGCTCGTCAAGGTCGCCGACGACGTGCGGCGCGCGGCTGATGACGGCTTCTCCTCGGCGTGGCTCTCGAACATCTTCGGAATGGACGCCCTGACGGCGCTCGCCGTGGCGGGCAGCCAGGTGCCCGGCATCGAGCTGGGGACCGCGGTGGTGCCGTCCTATCCGAGGCATCCCGCCGCCCTGGCACAGCAGGTGCGGACGACCGCGCTGGCGGCGGGCGGGCGGCTGACGCTCGGCCTCGGGCTGTCCCACAAGATCGTCATCGAGGACATGTACGGGTACGACTTCGGCCGTCCCCTGCGGCATATGGACGAGTACCTGTCGGTTCTGCTTCCGCTGCTGAACAACGAGTCGGTGTCGTTCAGCGGTGAGACGGTGCGGGGGCAGATCGGGTTGACCGTGCCGAACGAGGGCCGGGTGCCGGTGCTGCTTGCGGCGCTCGGCCCGAAGATGCTGCGACTGGCCGGAGAGCGGACGGACGGGACGGTGCTGTGGATGACCGGTCCCACCACCGTGCGGGAGCACATCGCGCCGGCCATCACGGCGGCGGCCAAGGCGGTGGGGCGGCCGGAACCACGGGTGGTGTGCGTGCTGCCCGTCTGCGTCACGGGTGATGCGGAGCGCGCGCGGAGCCGGGCGGCCGAAGCGTTCGAGGTGTACGGGACGCTGCCGTCCTATAGGGCGATGATCGACCGGGAGGGTGCGGATGGTCCGGCGGATCTGGCCGTCATCGGGGACGAGGACGCGGTCGGTGCGCGGCTTGAGGAGTTGGCGGCGGCGGGTGTCACCGACTTCGTGGCGGGCGAGTTCATGCCGGGCGAGGACCGGGGCCGCACGAGGGCGTTCCTGAAGTCGGTCACGGGGACCTGAAGACGGTTACCGGGGACCCGAAGTCGGTCACGGGGAGATGAGCTCGTACAGGTTGCCGCTGGAGTCGGAGAAGTAGAGGCCGCGCCCGCCGAGCGGGTGCGCGTCGTCGATCCGGCCGTTGTCGGGGTGGGCGGGCTGGTCGCCGTAGGGGATGTCGCGGGCGTCCAGGCGGTAGACGACCGCGTCGAAGGTGGCGGCGTCCACGTCGAACGCCAGGTGGTGGCCCTGCGGCCGCGCGACGGTCAGGAAGTCGAGGGTGAGCTGCTCGTTCACCTTGATCGGGACGAAGTGGCGCGCGTGCGGGTGGGGGCCGGTGTGGTCCAGGCCCATGACGGCGGCGAAGAAGCGGGCGGCCTCGTCGTTGTCGGCGGCGGTCACGATGGTGTGGTTCAGGGTGATCGTCATTCGGCGGTTCCCTCCTTGAGCGCGCCGTGCAGGAAGACGTCCAGGTAGTCCTCCAGGGACGGGCCCGGGCCGGCGGGCGGACGGGCGTGGGTGAACATCAGGCCCATGAACAGGCTCGCCACCTGGTCCACGGGCAGGCGCAACCGGTCGCTCTCGGGCTGGAACAGCTCGGCGAGGGCGTCGCGGGTGCGGGTCATGGCGGCCTCGCGGTCGGGTCCATCGGCCTGCTCGCCGCCGCCGTGCATGCCGCGTCCGGCGTGTCCGGTGCGCTCGGCCTGGTCGGCGTGGTCGGCCTGGTCGGCCGGTCGGGCGCGGTCGGCGCGGCCGGTGGCGTGCAGGGCGCCGATGACCATGCCCATGCGGGCGAGGTACGCCTCGATCGCGGCGGCGGCCTCGGCGAGGCGGGCCGGGAGCGGCTGGTCGAGGGGGATGGCGTCGATCTCGGCGAGGACGTGATCGGTGCGCAGGGCCTCGCTCACGCAGGCGTCGAGCAGTTCGTCCTTGTCGGCGAACACGCGGAAGATCGTCGCCTCGCCGATGCCGGCGGCGCGGGCGATCCGGCCGGTGGTCACGGTGGCGCCATGCTCGGCGACCAGGGGCAGCGCGGTACGGACGATCATCTCGCGGCGCTCCTGGGGGCTCATCCCGGGGGCACGGCGCCGGTTCCTCGTCGGCTCCATGCCGGCCACGGTACGGAGTGAGTACTCACTCCGTCAAGATGGGAGTGAGCACTCACTCCGACCGGGAAGCGGGACGGTCCGAACCGGCTGATAACGTTGCAGTTCAAGCGCGCCCTGGAGCGAAGTCCGGTGCGAACCCGGTGCTGTCCCGCAACTGTGGTGCCCCTCCCCGAGTGGCCGAGCCAGGTCGCCTCCGCGCGCGCACGACGACTCTCGACCTCGTGGAAGGGCGATCCGTCATGGGCGGACGCGGCTTCCCGGCAGCCAGGAGGCCCCTGTGAGACCCGTACGTGCCCTCGGCGCGGCCATCGCGATCGGCGTCGTGGCGCTCGCCGCCGGATGCGGCGACGGTGACGAGACCGAGGGATCCGGGTCCGGCGCCAAGACCGTCACCGTCCAGGCCGCCAACGGCCCGGTGACGGTCCCGGACCGGCCCAAGCGGATCGTGTCGCTGTCCCCCACGCACACCGAGACGCTGTTCGCCATCGGCGCCGGACCGCAGGTCGTCGCGGTCGACGACTACTCGACCTACCCGGCGGACGCGCCCCGCAAGAAGCTGTCGGGCTTCAAGCCGAACGCCGAGGCGATCATCGGGTACAAGCCGGACCTGGTCGTGCTGTCCGACGACATGGACGGCATCGTCAAGGCGCTGGAGAAGGTCAAGGTCCCCGTCCTGCTGGAGCCGGCGGCGACCAGGCTGGACGAGGCGTACGACGAGATCGCCGACCTCGGCCAGGCCACCGGGCACGCGGCCGAGGCCGGGAAGCTCACCGATGACATGCGGACCCGCATCCAGCGGACGGTGGCCGCCTCGTCCAAGGGCAAGGGCCGCAGCTACTACCACGAGCTCGACAACCAGCTCCACTCGGTGACGTCGAAGACGTTCCTCGGGCAGGTGTACGGGCTGTTCGGGCTGCGCAACATCGCCGACAAGGCGGAGAAGGCGTCCGGCGGGTACCCGCAGCTGTCCCGGGAGTACCTGCTGAAGCAGGATCCCGACCTGATCTTCCTGGCCGACACCAAGTGCTGCCGCCAGAACGCCGCCGCGATCGCCGAGCGGCCCGGCTGGCAGAACCTGGGCGCGCTCAAGAAGCAGGGCGTCGTGGAGCTGGACGACGACATCGCCTCCCGCTGGGGCCCCCGCCTGCCCGAGCTGATCAAGGTGATCGGCGACGCGATCCAGAAGTCCCAGTGATCCCCGGGGACGTCCGCCTGTGACGGTCTCGCCGCCGGGCGCCGGTGACCGCGGCGCCCGAAACGTGCGGCTTCCTGGCGCCGGTGACCGCGGCGCCCGAAACGTGCGGCTTCGCGGGGAGGCCCGGTGAAGGCGCGCGAGGTCCAGGCGCGGCTGCGGGCGGTGCCGCTCGCGGTCGCGCTGGTGCTGCTGGCGGCAACGCTGCTGGCCGGTCTGCTGGTGGGGGCCGCGGACCTGCCGGTGGCCGGGGTGCTGAAGGCGCTGGCCGACCGGATCCCGTTCGTGCGCGTCGACTCGGGGCTCAGTGCCGTCGAGGAGAACGTGCTGTTCCAGCTGCGGGTGCCGCGGGTGCTGATGGCGGCGCTGGTCGGCGGGATGCTCGCGGTCGCGGGCGCCGGGTACCAGGGGGTGTTCCGCAACCCGCTGGCCGATCCGTACCTGCTCGGCGCGGCGGCGGGGGCCGGGGTCGGGGCGACGCTGGTGATCGTGCTGGTGCCGGGCGACCCGGGGTACGTGGTGCCGGTGGCGGCGTTCGCGGGCGCGATCTTCGGCGTCGTCATGGCGTACGCGCTGGGCAGCACGGCGGGCCCGGGCAACGGGATGGCGACGCTCGTGCTGGCGGGGGTGGCGGTGTCGTCGTTCCTCGCGGCGGTGCAGACGTTCATCCAGCAGCTGAGGGCGCAGGAGCTGCAGCGGATCTTCTCGTGGATCCTCGGCGGGGTCGGCTCGGCGGACTGGCGGCAGCTCGCGCTGGTCGCCCCGTACGCGCTGGTCTCGACGGTGGTCCTGCTGGCGCACGGGCGGCTGCTGGACGTGCTGAGCGTCGGGGACGAGGAGGCGACCGCGCTCGGGCTGTCGGCGTCGCGGGTGCGGCTGACGGTGCTGGTCGCGGCGTCGCTGGCGACGGCCTGCGCGGTCGCGGTGAGCGGGCTGATCGGGTTCGTCGGGATCGTCGTGCCGCATGCCGTCCGGCGGCTGGCGGGCGGCTCGTACCGGATCGTCCTGCCGCTGTCGCTGCTCGGCGGGGCGGCGTTCCTCGAACTGGCGGACCTGGTGGCGCGGACGGTGATCGCGCCCGGCGAGCTGCCGCTGGGCGTGGTGACGGCGTTCGTGGGCGGGCCGTTCTTCGTCGCGGTGCTGCGCGCGAGCCGCAGGCGGGTGGGGACGTGACGGTCGCGGTGCGGGGGCTGGACGTGGCGCTGGGCGGGCGCCCGGTGCTCAGGGGCGTCTCGCTGGAGGTGCCCGCCGGGTCGTGGACGGCGGTCATCGGGCCGAACGGCGCCGGGAAGTCCACGCTGCTCCGAGCCGTCCTGGGCCTGGTCCCCTCGGACGGCGAGGTCGCGGTGGCGGGCGCGGACCTGAGCGCGCTCAAGCCCAGGCAGCGGGCCCGGTTGGTCGCCTATGCCCCGCAGAGCCCTAACCTTCCCGTGGACATGACGGTGTTCGACTACACGCTGCTGGGGCGCTCCCCGTACATCCCGCATCTGGGACGGGAGAGCGCACGCGACCGGGCGGTTGTGGCGGAAGTGCTCGAACGGCTGGACCTCACGGATTTCGCAGGCCGTCCTCTGGACCACCTCTCGGGCGGTGAGCGGCAGCGTGTGGTGCTGGCGCGCGCGCTGGCCCAGCAGACCTCGGTCCTGCTGCTGGACGAGCCGACCACCGCGCTCGACATCGGGCACCAGCAGCAGGTGATGGAGCTGGTCGACCAGCTCCGCCTGTCGGACGAGCTGACCGTGGTGACGACCATCCACGACCTCACGCTGGCCGGGCAGTACGCCGACGACCTGGTCCTGCTGTCGGACGGGCGGGTCGCCGCGGCCGGTCCGCCCGCCGAGGTCCTCACCCGCTCCGCCATCGAGGAGCACTTCGACGCCCGCGTGAACGTCTTCCCCGGCCCGGACGGCCGTCCCATCCTCTCCCTGGAGCGGCCGTGAGACTCGACCTGGTGTGGCGCGAGGAGGACGGCGCGCGGCTCGCGTCGACCGTGTGGCGGACGGGCGGCGGGCATCGGACGATCTCGTCCGCGATGCTCGGCGGCGGCATCGGACCGGCGGGCTGGGTGCTGAACGCCCAGGTCGCCGGGGCGTACTCGCGCACCGATCCCGTCGCGCACCTGGCGGAGCTGGCCACGTCGCTCGGGCTGGAGGGTCCGGGCGTCGGCATGCTCACCGCCGCGTCCGTCGACCGGACGGTGCGGCGGGACGACGAGGGGGTGCGCGTCTCGGCGACCGTCGGCCTGCGCGTCCCGACCTGGGCCGCCTCCCCCGCCGGCGCGCCCGATCCCGAGCTGGCACCGCTCCACCTGGACGGAACGGCCCTCGCCCCACCGCCACGGCCAGGGACCGTCAATGTCGTCGTGGCCGTGCCTGTGGCGCTCAGTGACGCGGCGCTCGTCAACGCGGTCGTCACCGTGACCGAGGCCAAGACGCAGGCGCTTCTAGAGGCGGGCTACCCCTGCACGGGCACCGCGTCCGACGCCGTCTGCGTCGTCGCGCCGTCGTCCGGCGCGGAAGAGCCGTTCGCGGGGCCGCGTTCGGCCTGGGGGGCGCGGATCGCCCGCGCCGTCCACGCCGCCGTCCATGCGGGGGCGGTCGACTACACCGCCCAGCTCCGCACCCGCGGCCTGCGCTGACGCGACCGCCCACGCTGACGAACCCGCCCGCGCTGACGCGCCCATCCGCGCAAGGCGACCGGCCGCCGTACCATCCCGGTGCGGTACGACGGCCGGTTCGGGGCCAGTGCTATGACGAAGGCGTCACCTCCTGTTCGTCGTCCTTCAGCCGGCATTGGGCAGGTGGTAGCCGTTGCGGCCCCGTTGCCGGGGATCGCCGAGCGGGTCGGCGTAGGACGAGCGGTTCAGCGGATCGTCCATCGGGGCCAGGGTGTGCACGCCGGTCAGGGGTTCCCGGTCCACGGCGGGCCCGCCCTGCGGCGCTCCGTCGGAGAGGCGGGTCAGGGCATCGACGCGGCGGCGGGCGCGGTCGGCTTCCGTGCGGGCGGCGTCCCGCTCGGCGGTCAGCGCCCGGACGGCGGCGCGGAGCTCCTCGACGGTGCGGGACAGCTGCCAGTTGTGCTGCTCGAACTCGCGGGCCCGCGCCTGCGTCTGGTCGAGGTCGGCGACGGCCTGGCCGCGCTTGGCCTCGGCGTCGCGGACGGCGGAGCGCAGGTCCCCGGCGGCCCGCTGCGCCTCGGCCGCCTCGACCCGCCGGCCCTCGGCGATGGTCTCGGTCTCCGACAGCCGGGCGTGCAGGGCGACCAGCTCCGAGCGCGCCGTCTCCAGCGCGGCGAGCAGCTCGCCCTCCCGGGAGGCGACGCGGTCACGCTCGCTCTCGGCGGCGAGGCGGGCGGCGGCGGACGCGTCGGCGGCGTCCGCGGCCTCCCGGCGCTCCTCGCGGGCGGCGTCCCGCTCGGCGGCGGTGCGCTCGGCCTCGGCGCGGGCGGCGGCCGCGTCCTGCTCGGCGGTCTCCGCGCGGGTGCGGGCGGCGGCGGTCTCTTGCCAGGCGACCTCGGCCTGCCGCTGCGAGGCGTCCCGCTCCCGCTGGGCGATCGCGATGTGCCCGGCGGCGTCGGCGCGGGCGTCGGCCACCCGCCGCTCGACGCCGGAGACGCTCAGCTCGGCGGACAGGGAGCCGGCGAGCCGGTCGGCGACGCCCTCCAGCCGCTCGACCATCTCCCACGTCCAGGCGACCTGGCCGGTGAGCCCGGCGGACTCCCGCGCGTTCTCGCGGGTCTCGCGCGCGGCCCGCTCGCACCTGCCGCCGGTGTCCTGGCAGTAGCGGACGGTGCGGGCGCCGCGCACCGGCTGCGGCACGGGCCGTCCGCAGCCGGCGCACGGCCAGGCCGCCACCGGATCGCCCGCGCGGGCGGCCTCGGCGCGGCGATCGGGGACCGCCGTGTCCCCCGCCGCGGACGGGGAGCCCGCGGGGGGTCGCTCAGGACGGGGAGCCGGGTCGGCGTAGGGCGCGCCGTCGCCGTACAGCGCGGGATCGGTGACGGTGGGAAGGTCGGGAACGGTGGGATGGCCAGGGGCGGTCGGAAGGTCGGGGACGGTCGGAAGGTCGGTCATCGTCGGGGCGGCGGGGGACG
>NZ_SMKU01000405.1 GCF_004349215.1 Actinomadura rubrisoli
CCCCCTCTTCTCCCCTTCCACCCATGCCGTCGCCGTGCCCGCCACCCCTGGGCCGCGCGGTCCCACGCGCCTGGAGAACCTTCAGTGAACCTCCGTGTTTGGAAATGGCAGTTCTGGCAGCAGATCGTGCTGTCGCTCATCCTCGGCGTCGCCGTCGGCGTGCTGGTCCACAACTTCGCGGACCGCGAGAAGACCGCCGAGGACTGGCTCGACCCGTTCGGCGACGTCTACGTCAGCCTGCTCAAGGTCGTCGTCGTGCCGCTGGTGTTCGCCGCGATCGTGGTGAGCGTCGGACGGCTCCGGGGCGTCGGGAGCGTCGCCCGGCTGACCGCCAAGACCCTGGGCTGGTTCGTCGTCACCTCGGCGATCGCCACCGCGATCGGCCTGGCCGTCGCCCTGATCATCAAGCCCGGCAAGGGGCTCGGCAAGCTGGCCAGCGAGTCGGCCGAGACCGAGCCCGTCACGTGGACGCAGGTCCTGCACAACCTGTTCCCGTCCAACATCGTCAAGGCGATGGCGGACGGCAACGTCCTCGGCGTCGTCACGTTCGCGGTGCTGTTCGGCGCGGCGCTGGTCGCGCTCGGCGAGCGCGGCGAGCGGCTGACCGGCATCATCGACGACCTCTACCTGGTCATGCAGAAGGCCGTGTGGTGGGTCGTCCTGCTCACCCCGATCGGGTCGTTCTTCCTGATCGCCTCGGTGGTGGCCACCTACGGCCCGAGCTCGCTCGAACCCCTTGCCAAGTTCACCGGCGCGATCTACCTGGCCGTCGCGATCATGCTGCTGATCGGCTACCCCGTCCTGCTGCGGACGTTCGGCCGGGTGAACCCGCTGAAGTTCCTGCGCAACTCCTGGCCCGCGATCGAGTTCGCCTTCGTGTCCTCGTCCTCGCTCGCCACGCTGCCGATCGCGCAGCGGGTGTCGGTCGAGCGCAACGGCGTCCAGCCGGAGTACGCCAGTTTCGCCCAGCCGCTCGGCGCGACGATCAAGTTCGACGGCTGCGGCGCGATCTACCCGGCGGTCGCCGCGGTGTTCGTCGCCCAGTACACCGGCTTCCACCTCGGCATCGCCGACTACGCGCTGATCGCGCTCGCCGCGGTGATCGGCCAGCTCGGCACCGGCGGGACGCCCGGCCCGGCGCTGGTCGCGCTGACGCTGACCCTCACCACCGTGGGCCTCCCGCTCCAGGCGGTCGGCTACCTCATCGCGATCGACAAGGTCATCGACATGGCCCGGACCGCGCTGAACGTCACCGGCCAGCTCACCGTGCCCGTCCTCGTCGCCAGGTCCGAGAACCTGCTGGACGACGAGATCTTCAACGGCAGGCCCGTCGACCTGACCTCCGACGAGGCCGACGAGTCCCGCGAGGGACGGTGGCGGGGCCAGAGCGGCCCAGAGCCCGCCCCCGCCTGACGCCGCGTCCAGGACGAGGCGCCCCCACCGCCCCGGGGGCGCCTCGTCGCCTGCGACCTGTGCCGCACACCACAGACCTTCCCGTCCCGCGAAGTAGTCTGTGCCTGACGGCAGGTGATCACCCTGAAGCGAGCGAACGCGCGAGTCACGTGATGCCACGGCAGCCCACCACGCCCGGGACGAGCGGCCCGGACACGCCGCTCCCCGGCTCCCGCTCGGCCCTGGACCCCGGCAGGGCCATCAAGCCCGGACGGCACGGCCTGTCCCCCGAGACCGTCGCCGGCATCCAGCGCGAGCGGCTCATCGACGCCTTCGTCGAGGTCGTCTCCGAGCGCGGCTTCGCGCGCGCCACGATCAGCCGCGTCACCGAGGCCGCCGGCGTCACGAAGAAGACGTTCTACACCCACTTCCCCGACCTCGACGCGTGCTTCCTCGCCGCCTACAAGCGCGGCACCGACATCCTGCTCGGCCGGATGACGGAGGTCTACGCGGCCGCCCCGTCCTGGCCAGAGGGCATCCAGGCCGCGCTCCGCACGATGCTGGCGATGCTCGCCCGCGAACCCCGGTTCGCGCGCGCTTCGCTGGTCGAGGTGAACGCGGCGGGCCCCCAGGTCAGGCACGCGCGCATCCACAACCTCACCCGGTTCCGCGACTTCTTCACCGACCCCGCGTTCGGCCTGCCGCCGGTCCCGGTGGCCGTCGTGGACGCGACCGTCGGCGGCATCTACAGCGCCATCCACGTCCAGATCGAGACGGGCGAGGCGGAGCGGCTGCCGTCGCTGCTGCCCTCCCTCACCTACTTCGCGCTCCTCCCCCTCATCGGCCGCGAAGCCGCCGCGCCCTTCCTGGACGCGGCGCCCTAGACCGACAGGTCCGCGTGGAGGCTGACCGCGAAGGCCGGACCGGGGTTGCTGAACGCGTGGGTGCGGATCCCGTGCACACGCACCCGGTTGGCGCGCAACGGCCGCTCGGTGACGCCGTCGCTCGCGATGACCACCTCGGCCAGCTCACCCGCGATCAGCGTGCTGACCCCGGTGCCCGAGTGGTCGTGCACCCGGGTGCGGTGCCCGGGCGGCCACGTCATGAGCCACACGCGCACGCCGTCCACCTCGTCCAGTTGCACCTTCACGGGGGAGGCCGCGTCGAACCCGGCCAGCCGCCACCAGCCGGACGGCCGCGCCGCCAGCTCATGGAGGCGGACGGCGAGCTGCCCGACGGTCGGCGGGCGGGCGACGGTCACGCGGCCGTGCGGGTCGTCCTGACCGCGCATGGTGAGATCGGGAACCATGTCCAGAGGTCCTTCGTGTAGGCCGGATCCGGGGAGGCTTCACCCGGGCAGAGACGGGATTCAGCGGCGACACGAAGGACACAGCGCGCTGGCCACGCGGCGCAGGGCCACGGGGCTGTCGAGAGAGACTCGCGCGGACATGGATCCTAGAAGACACTCTGTCACCAAGGTTGTCAAGTGGAACGGCGGTGTTCACCGCCCGTCCACCGGCGGTCAGGCCCGCCGCCGCTGGAACCGGAGAACATGCGCCGGAACAAGGATCAAGGAACGGAGTCGTCGATGGACCGTCGAAGCGTGTTGCGCGGTGGCCTGGCAGTCGGCGGAGGCGCCGCCCTCACCCTGCTCGGCGGCGCCCCGGCGTCGGGCCTCGTCCGGTCGGGCCGCCCGCGCCTCACCCACGGCGTGCAGAGCGGCGACGTCACCGCCCACGAGGCGGTCGTCTGGGCCCGCGCCGACCGTCCGTCCCGGATGCTGGTCGAGCTGAGCCGCCGCCCCGACTTCCGCGCCGCCCGGACCGTCCGCGGCCCCGTCCTCACCCCCGGCACCGACCTGACGGGCAAGACGTTCCTCCACGGCCTGCCGCCCGGCGAGGAGCTGCACTACCGCGTCCGTCTGACCGACCTGGACCACCGACTCGCGTCCGAACCCCTCACCGGACGGCTCCGCACGGCCCCCCGCACCCGCCAGGACATCCGCTTCGTCTGGTCGGGCGACCTCGCCGGCCAAGGCTGGGGCATCAACCCCGAGTTCGGCGGCTACCGCATCTTCCGCGCGATGGGCGCGGTCGACCCCGACTTCTTCCTGTGCAGTGGCGACCTCGTCTACTCCGACGGCCCCCTCGCCGAGACCGTCAAGCTCCCGGACGGCCGCACCTGGCGCAACATCGTCACCCCCGAGAAGTCCAAGGTCGCCCAGACCCTCCCCGAGTACCGCGGCCAGTTCCGCTACAACCTCCAGGACGCGAACCTCCAGGCGTTCAACGCCCGCGTCCCGATGCTCTACCAGTGGGACGACCACGAGACCGTCAACAACTGGTACCCGGGCGAGATCCTCGACCTCCCCCAGTACACCGAGAAGCGCGTGGACGTCCTCGCCTCCCGCGCCCGCCGCGCGATGCTGGAGTACACCCCCGTCCGTGGCGGCCGCATCTACCGCAAGGTCTCCTACGGCCCCCTGCTGGACGTCTTCGTCCTGGACATGCGCACCTACAAGTCCCCGAACGACGCGGGCACGTCCCCCACCCAGCGCGACGGCCTCCTCGGCGCCGAGCAGACCGCCTGGCTCAAGCGCGAACTGCGCCGCTCCAAGGCCACCTGGAAGGTCATCGCGAACGACCTCCCCCTCGGCCTCATCGTCCCGGACGGCACCGCCCAGGAGTCCGCCGCCCAGGGCGACAACGGCGCCCCCCTCGGCCGCGAACGCGAGATCGCCGACCTCCTCTCCCACGCCAGGAGGCACCACGTCCGCAACATGGTCTGGCTCACCGCCGACGTCCACTACACAGCGGCCCACTACTACGACCCCTCCAAGGCCGCCTTCTCCGACTTCGACCCCTTCTGGGAGTTCGTCTCGGGCCCCCTCAACGCCGGCGCCTTCGGCCCCAACACCCTCGACGGCACCTTCGGCCCCCAGCTCAAGTTCGTCCAAGCACCCCCGCACGCCAACACGTCCCCGCTGGAGGGCTCCCAGTTCTTCGGCGAAGTCGACATCGACGCCCACTCATCAACCCTGACCGTCCGCCTGCGAAACCTCGACGGGGCAGTCCTCTACACGAAGGCGCTCACCCCCACCCGATAGGAGGTCAGACAGCCTGCCCGGCCAACAACGCCCTCCACCACGCCTCAGCCACAACCCGGCGCACAGCGGGCGTCTCGCACACCAGCGACCGCCGCCCGCCCCGCCGCTCCACCCGCCGGATCCGATACGCACCGCCGATCAACCCGTACTCGTAGCTGACCGTCCGGCACCGTCCGCACGTATGCTCGACCACCCGGATCGGCAGGTGCGTAGTCGGATACCAATCCAGCCGCTCAGCATCCGGCAACACCGGCGGCGGATGAACACTCCCCGCACAAGCCACGGCATGAACCTCAGCACGCACCAGCGTCACGGCTGCGGCCCGAGGTTCGCGGCAATGATCACGGCGGCGTCGACGATGTGCTCGGCCTCGGCGATCGGCTCGCCCCACGACGTCCAGAACCACAGGCGACCGCCGTCCGAATCACGCCTGCGGCAGGTGATCGTGTCCGCCAGGCGCGGCCCCTCGTCCTGCCTGGCGATCACGATGAGGCTGGACGAGTCGAGCCGCGTCTTGAACCCCTGCCCATTGAGCCGAGCCTGCAGGGACGCGAGGTGAGGGTAAGCGTGCGGGTGAACGCCCTGTTCGATAACCATGAGGTGACGCTAAGTACCCGCTCGATCGCAGGTCCACGAGTGTGCAGCAGCGTGCGCCAAATCAGCCGAGCGCCTCGATGGCCGCCGCGATCAGCGCCCGCGCATCCCGGCCATACACCGCCATACCGGCCAAGTCAGAGAACGCGCGCCCGTACTCCGCCACCTCCGCCGGGCGCCGAATGGTCAGGTAACCGGAGACCAGCTCGACATTCACCTGGACGTCATCAAAGACCCAGAAACCTTCCACCGGCCAACGTGCCCGTCCGACCCCCGCCGGGATCACCCCCAGGCTCACCGCGGGCAGCGACGGCACCACCAGCAGGTGATCGAGCTGACCAGCCATAGTCTCGGCGTCGGTCACCGTGGACCGCAGGACGGACTCCTCCACCAGGAACGCGAACCGCCGACCGCTCTCATACAGCACACGCTGCCGCTCCATTCGCGCGGCGACCGCCGCCTCCAAGTCGTCAGGCAACTTGTCACGCCGCATGATCGACTCCAGCACACACGCCGCATACGCCCGGGTCTGAAGCAACCCAGGCACCAGCCACGACGAGTACGAGCGGAACCCGTGCGTGCGCTCGTACAACGGCAGTCGAGACTCCTGCTGGCGACGCAGTCCACTGCGGTGCAACCGCCGCCACTCCAGATACAGCGAGTCCGCTTCATGACGCGCGGCGACCAGATCGTCCGCGCGGTCGGGAACCCCGCACAACCGGCACCATGCCCGGATGTCATCCGCTGATGGTGAGGTGACCGCGTGCTCCAGCTTGGAGACCTTCGAGCGATCCCATCCCGCCGCCGCCGCGAGCTGTGTCCCGGTCAAGCTTGCGGCCATCCGGATCTCCCGGAGCCGGTCGGCAAGGGCTTGCCGAGCCTGCTGAACACTCGACGACGGCGAGGTGGACACGGCAGATCAGGCGGGCCGGTAGTCCTGATGGTCGATGCCGCGACCCCAGACCGCATCGAACGCGGTAGCGCACAGCTCCGCCACTCCCGGCTTCTCGCTGACCTCCACGCCTGTCGGACGTCCCCCACCATCGAAGAGGTTGAACAGCACCAGGCGTCCGTCGACCAGCCAGAAGTCATTCCCCGGCAATGCGAGATCGCTGGCCATCGCGCGCGGCAGCCACCGCAGCCGTTCACCGGCGGCCACGTTCGTGAAGGCATAGGCGTGCGAGTATCGGATGTACTCGTTCACCGGCTCGGACACGACGCGGGCCCGACGCACGTCCACGCCCCGCTCGACGGTCTCGACGATCAGGTCCAGCCACGGCCGCCACCACGAGGCACGGTCGGCCGGATCGTATCGATGCCCGGCCCTCCACGCGGCGATGCGTTCCTGCTCGGACTCGACGGTATAGACGTCGCGCATCTCCAGGTGCACCGCCGATGTAGTCGCAGAGGTCAGCAGCTCACGGTACGTCGGTGCCACCGTTCACCTCCGGGAGGAACTGCATCATCCGCGCGGGGAACCGTATCGTGACCTCGCCGCTCGGGTCGTCGCCGACCTTCGCGCGGGTCTCGCTGTCGATGGTCCATCCCCGCAGGAGGTAGTCGCCGGTGGCACGGTCGCGCCAGATGGTTGCGGAGTTGCCGTCGTCGGATTCGGGGTCTACCCCCAAGAACTCTGGGTCCACGTCGCCCTCCGGTGCTTGAATCATGCAGAGTCATGCACACAGAGCGTCACCAACTAGTGGCAAAAGGTCAAGGCGTTCAGCAGCCGAGCCTCATTCTCAGGCGCTCGATGTCCCGCCCGGCGACCGTGGCCGCGACCTGCCGACCGACCTGAACCCGGAAGAAGCCCCGGGCCGGTCTCGCGCTGTCGCCGGGAGACCGCGCTCTTGGCCGCTGGCTCAAGTTCGGCCAGGCGTCCTTACGCGCCCATCACGTCATCGATCTTCGGGTAGGTGGATGTCAGCGTGCGTTCGGTGGTTCTGGCCGTCTGCTTGTGTGGCCTTGGTGGGGCGGTGTTCTGGACGCGGCGGCCGGTAGTCTCGGATCGTCGGCGGGTGGGGAAGCCCGACCGGCCGAGCGGCCCGCGTCTCCTCCGGGAGGGGCGGGCCGTTTCGTTGCCGGGAACCGTCGAGGTCAGACGTCTTGCGCGGTCGCCGGTGCCCGTCAGCGGCGAGATCTGCGGGCGGTGTGGGTTGGGCTTTGCTCTACTGGCCGACCTTGTTGTTTGCGCACCATGTGTCGATCGCGCGGGCTGCCCTCATTGCCCTGATGTCGTCCAGGGCCGTTCCCTGCGTCGCGTCGTCGTACGCCAAGCCGATCGCCGCCAGTTGGTACACGCTGCTCTGTCTGGCGTTCTTCCGAGCCGACACCGCCTTCTCGCTGTCGCCGCCGCCATGCGTCGCCTTGTGCGCGTCCCGGCACGCCCGGACCGCCCACGCGTCCGACCGCTTCTGCCCGGGCGCCGCGTCGTCGTCCTTGCCGGCGAGGGCCAGGGCGATGATGCCGCCGGCTACCAGTGCCGCGAGGACGGCGGCGGTGACGGCGATGATGAGGGCCGTGCGGCGGCGGCGCGGGGGGCGTGGCGC
>NZ_SMKU01000406.1 GCF_004349215.1 Actinomadura rubrisoli
CACCCACGGCACCCCCACCGGCACCCCCACTGACCTGCCCACCTACCCCTTCCAACGACAGCGCTACTGGCTCGACCTACCCGCGCCGGTGAGCGAGGCCGCCGACCTCGGGCTGGACGCCGCCGGGCACCCGCTGCTCGGCGCGGCCGTGGTCCTGCCGGACGGCGCGGGCGCCGTGCTGACCGGCCGCCTGTCGGTCCGGGCGCTCCCCTGGCTGGCCGACCACACCGTCGGCGGGACGGCGGTGCTGCCCGCGACCGCGCTCGCCGAGCTGGCCCTGGCCGCCGGGGAACGGGTCGGCTGCGCGGTCCTGGACGAGTTGACGCTGCTCGCCCCGCTCGTCCTGCCCGCCGAGGGAGCCGTCTCCGTCCAGGTCACGGCCGGAGCCGCCAGCCCCGGCGGCCGCAGGCCCGTGACCGTCCACGCCTGCACGGGCGAGGAGGAGAGCATGGTCGTCGCGCGGGGGACTCTGGCCGCCGTCGCGGCGGATCTCGCGGACGGCGCGGACAACACCGGCACCGCACCGCCCAAGGACGCCGACCCGATCGACCTGGCCGCGCTCTATGACCGCCTCACCGCGACCGGCGTCGGCTACGGCCCCGCCTTCCAGGGCCTGCGGGCCGCCTGGACGCACGGCGACGACGTCTACGCCGAGGTCACGCTGCCCGACGGGCTCGACCCGGGCGGGTTCGCCCTCCATCCCGCGCTTCTCGACGCGGCCCTCCACCCGATGGCGTTCACGGACGGCACCCCGGACGGTCAGGTGCGGCTGCCCGTCGCCTGGTCCGGGTTGACCGTCCACGCCGGGGGCGCGAGCACGGTCCGCGTCCGCCTCACCCCGACGGCGCCGGACGCCCTCACGCTGACCGTCACCGACGAGGACGGCACGCCGATCGCCCGGATCGCGGAGCTGACCGTCCGCGCGACGGCGCCCGCCCGGCTCGCCGCCCGCGCCCTGGACAGCCTCTACGAGCTGGCCTGGACCCCGATCCCCGCGCCCGGCGCCGCGGCCGAGGAGCCCGCGGCGGTCGCCTCGGCGGCCGGCCTCGAAGCGGCCGACACCGTCCCCGCGACGGTGCTGGCCCGCTGCCCGGACGGGCTGGACGTCCGCGCGGCCCTGGCCTGGGCGCTCGATCTGGCCCAGGCGTGGCTGGCCGATGACCGCTTCACCGGGTCCCGGCTCGTGTACGCCACCCGCCGCGCCACCGGGCCCGATCCGGACGACCTCGCGCACGCCGCGGTCTGGGGTCTGGTCCGCTCGGCGCAGACCGAGAATCCGGGGCGCTTCGGGCTGCTGGACCTCGACGCCTCCGACACGCCCGCGGGCCCGGCCCTGGCCACCGGCGAGGAGCAGCTGGCCGTCCGCGACGGCGCTCTCCTGGTCCCCCGGCTGACCAGGGCGGCTCCCGGCGCGCAGGACCCGGCCCTCGATCCGGACGGCACCGTCCTGGTCACCGGCGCGACCGGCGGGCTGGGCGGCCGGATCGCCGGGCACCTGGTCACCGCGCACGGCGTCCGCGACCTGCTGCTGGTGAGCAGGCGCGGCCCGGACGCCCCCGGCGCGGCCGAGCTGAGCGCCGAGCTGGAGGCGCTCGGCGCGACCGTCCGGCTGGCCGCCTGCGACCTCGCCGACCGCGCCGCGCTGGAGGCGCTGCTGGCGACGGTGGACCGTCCCCTCACCGCGGTCGTCCACGCCGCCGGGGTCCTCGCGGACGCCACGCTCGCCTCGCTCACCCCCGAGCATGTCGACCGGGTGCTGCGGGCCAAGGCCGACGCGGCGTGGAACCTCCACGAGCTGGCCGGGGACGTCGCGGCGTTCGTGCTGTTCTCCTCGGTCGCGGGCGTCGTCGGCGGGGCCGGGCAGGGCAACTACGCCGCCGCCAACGCCTACCTCGACGCCCTGGCCGAGCACCGCCGCGCCCGCGGGCTGCACGCCGTCTCGCTGGCGTGGGGCCTGTGGGAGCAGGACGGCGGCATGACCGGGGCGCTCGGCGACGCCGACCGCGCCCGCATGGCCCGCGCCGGGATCCTCCCGATCCCGACCGAGCTGGGCCTCGGCCTGTTCGACGCGGGGCTGCGCGCCGACCGCGCCGTCCTCGTCCCGGTCCGCCTCGACCCGGCGGCGCTGCGCGATCCCGCGCCGGTCCTGCGCGGGCTCGCCCGCGTCCCCGCCCGCAGGGCGGCCGCCCCGGCGGCACCGGCGGGGCTCGCGGAACTGCCCGCCGAGGAGCGCGCCGCCGCGCTCCTGGACCTGGTGCTCGCCGAGGTCGCCGACGTCCTCGGGCACGCCTCGCCCGCCGCGCTCGATCCGCGCCGCGGCCTGATGGAGCTCGGCCTGGACTCGCTGACCGCCGTCGACCTGCGCAACCGGCTCGGCGCCGCGGTCGGGGAGCGGCTGCCCACCACGCTGATCTTCGACTACCCGACGGCCGAGGCGCTCGCCGGGCATCTCGACGCCGAGGTGCTCCCGGCCGCGCCCATCCCGGGGATCGCGGAGCTGGACGGGCTGGCGGAGCTGCTCGCCGGGCTCTCCCCCGAGGACGAGCGGCGCGACCTGTTCGCGCAGCGGCTCCAGTCCCTGCTCGCGGGACTGGAGGGCGGCGGGCCGGCCGACGAGGCCGTCCAGCTCCTCGAATCCGCCACCGACGACGACCTGTTCGACTTCATCGACGGCATCTCATGACCGGGCTCGGGGCGTCCTGCGGCGCAGGGTCAGGGCGCTCCGCGGCAGCGGCCGCTCAGGGCGCCGCGCGGCCGAGATCGGCGCAGACCGCGACGATCGCGCGGTCCAGCTCCTGGCGCATGCGCTCGGGGTGGGCCGCGAGGTCGGCGGCGATCTCCGGCGTGGAGTACAGGGTGGTGATGGCGGCGACCAGCGCGCCCACCAGCGAGCCGACCAGCGCGGAGGCCGTCACCGGGTCCAGCTCGTCGGGATAGGACGCCTGGAGGGCCGCGGCGATCTCCCGCTGGCCCTCCAGCACCTTGCGCAGCGCGCCGACCTGGAGCGCCGGGGTCCTGATGATGAGCGCGGCGCGCTTCTTGGCGTGGTCGCCCATCAGGTCGGCGCCGGAGGCCAGCACCGAGCGGAACGCCCTGACCAGCAGCTGCGCGGGATGCTCGCCCGGCTCCGGCTGTGCCAGGACGGCGCCGAAGACCTCGATCCGCAGCGGCGGGTCGGCGAACAGGACCTCCTCCTTGCTCGCGAAGTAGCTGAAGAAGGTGCGGGGCGAGACGTCGGCGAGCTCCGCGAGGTCGGCGATGGTCGTCTCGTCGTAGCCCTTGGTGCTGAACAGGGTGATGGCCGCGTCCGCCAGCGCCTGACGGGTGCGCTCCTTCTTCCGTTCACGCAACCCCTGCTTGTTCGTCATCGGCACATCCTAGCAACCTGAGAATTTTCGCATCCATTGCAATTTAACATCCGCTGTTGCTATCGTCGACCCATGGAAAGACTCCTCGAACGGCTGGGCCGGACGACGGCCCGGCACCCACTGATCACCATCGTGAGCTGGCTGCTCGCGGCCGTGGCCCTGCTCGCCGTCAGCCAGGCGGCGGGCGGGGCGTTCGTCAACGAGTTCCGCATCCCGGGCGCCGAGTCCCAGCACGCCGTCGACCTGGCGCAGCGGCACTTCCCGCAGTACGGCGCGGTCAGCGCCGACGCCGTCTGGCACACCGGCTCGGGGACGCTCAAGGATCCGCGGAAGGCGGCCGCGATCAAGGCGGTCGTCGGCGAGTTCGCGCGCCAGCCCGACGTCCGGTCGGCCGACGACCCCCTCGCCGGGATGGTCAGCGCCGACGGCACGACCGCGCTCAGCTCCATCCAGTACGGCAAGGAGCTCGGCGATCTGTCCGCCGCCCACGCCGACCGTCTCGACAAGGCGGCCGAGGCGGCCCGGAAGGCCGGCGTCGACGTCGAGTTCCGCGGCCTGGCCGTGGACCTGGCGTCCCAGCCGGAGACCAGCGCGGTCGAGCTGATCGGCGTCGCCGCCGCCCTGATCATCCTGCTGATCGCCTTCGGGTCGGTGGTCGCGGCGGGCCTGCCCGTCCTGGTCGCGCTGATGGGCCTGATGGCCGGCACCGCGCTGGTGCTGATCGCGGGCACCGCGATGGACATCCCGGCCATCGCGCCGATCGTGGCCGTCATGCTGGGGCTCGGCGCGGGCGTCGACTACGCGCTGTTCGTCCTCACCCGGTTCCGGCACTACCTGGCCCTCGGCGAACCGAAGGTCGACGCGGTCGGGCACGCCCTCGCCACCGCCGGGCACGCGGTGCTGTTCGCCGGGGCGACGGTCGTCGTGGCGATCCTCGGCCTGCTGCTCACCGGGGTCCCCTTCATCGGCGGCATGGGCGTGGCGGCGGCGCTGACCGTCACGATGACCATGACGGCCGCCCTCACGCTGTTCCCCGCCGTCCTCGGCCTGCTGGGCCCGAAGGTCAACGCGCTGCGCGTCGGCCGCCGCCGGACGGTCGCGGCGCCGCTCGCGGGCGAGCCGGGCGTCGAGCCGGGCCTGTGGGGCCGCTGGGCACAGCGGGTCGCGGCCCGCCGCTACCTGTACGCGGGGCTGGCGGTCCTCATCCTGGCGGTGCTGTCGCTGCCGCTGCTCGGCATGCGGCTCGGCACCCCCGACGACGGCAACAACCCCCAGAGCTTCACCCAGCGCCGCGCCTACGACATCGTCGCCGACAAGTTCGGCCCCGGCTGGAACGCCCCGTTCCTGGTCGTGGCCGAGGCCGGGGACAAGGCCGGGAACGACGCCATGGTCAAGCGGCTGACCGCCGGGCTCACCGCCGACCGGGAGGTCTCGGTGGTCACCCCGCCGCAGGCCAGCGCGGACGGAAAGGTCTCCCTGCTGACGGTCGTGCCCAAGCATTCCCCGCAGGACCAGGAGGTCTCCGACCTGCTGCACCGCGTCCGCGACGACCTCGTGCCCAAGACCGCCGGGCGCGACGCCACGATCGCGGTCGGCGGGCCCACCGCGTTCGTCACCGACCTGTCCGACACGATCGGCGACCGGCTGCCGTGGATGGTCCTCGCGGTCCTGGTGGCGGCGGCGGTCCTGCTGGTCGCGATGTTCCGGGCCCCGCTGGTCGCGCTCCAGGCCGCGCTGATGGCGCTGCTGTCGATCGGCGCGGCGTTCGGGGTGCTCATCGCGGTCTTCCAGTGGGGCTGGGGCGTCACGCTGCTGGGCGTCGACGGACCGGTGCCGATCATGTCGATGGTGCCGATGCTGCTGTTCGCGGTGCTGTTCGGCCTGTCGATGGACTACGAGGTCTTCCTGCTGTCGGCCATCAAGGAGGAATACGACGCCAGCCACGACGCGCAGCGCGCCACCTGGGTCGGCGTCGACGGCACCGCGCGGGTGATCACCGCCGCCGGCGCGATCATGACGGTGGTGTTCCTGTCGTTCGTCCCGATCAGCGACGTGGCCATCAAGATGATCGGCATCGGGCTCGCGGCGGCGGTGCTGGTGGACGTGACCGTGGTCCGGCTGATGCTGGCCCCCGCCGTCATGAGCATCCTCGGCGACGCGGCCTGGCGCGGCTCCGGCGGCCGCCGGCCCGATCGCGCCGCGCCGGCGCCCCCGGCCCGAGAGCCGTCGGATGTCGGCTGAGACGGCGACGGGCCCGGAGCGTCGCGCTCCGGGCCCGTCCGGTGCCAGGGTCACCGGTCCAACGGGCTCAACGGGCGAACGGGCAGAGCGTCATGGTGACGATCGCGAGCTCGTGCGACTTGACGATCCAGTTGCGGGTGCCGTACCAGCCGCGGTACTTGCCCTTGGTGCCCACCAAGCCGATGGAGACGGTGGCGCCGCCCAGCATCACATTGATGTCGGCGCTGCCGAGCGCCTTGGCGGCGCCGCCGCCCGTGAAGCGGATCTCGTCCTCGTACAGGCCGATGAGGTGGCCGGTGACCGGGTCGTTGTAGAGCATCCGGCCCGTGCCGGTGACCTTGGCGACGACGCGGCCGTCGAGGTCCTTGAGCACGTCGTGGTAGACGCCGGTGTCGCCGACGCTGGGCCCGGTCGGCGGGGTGTCCTGGTAGTCGATGCCGGTGACCGACTCGGGCAGGTCCTTCCAGACGACGCACTTGCCGGGCGTGCCGGGCTTGGCCTTGCCGGGCTCGGCGGCGCTCGCCGGGCCGCCGAGCCCGGTCGCGAGGGCGACCATCGCCGCGACGGCGGTCGCGACGGCCTTGCCGCCTGAAACGGAGGTGTGGCGCACCACGGGATTCTCCTTCTTCGCTGGGGTCTGATCGGCGACAGTCTCAGCGGAACAGCCAAAGCCCCCCTAAAGCCCCCTTCCTTTAGAAGCTCCTTAGCGCGGCCAGCGATTCTGACCTCAGATCTCTCGGACGAGGCACTGGGGTTACTTCGCAATGGTGAACGAGGACAAACTTCGCGGTTATCTCAAGCGCGCCACGATCGAACTCCACCAGACGCGTGAACGGCTCAAGCGCATGGAGGCCGAGAAGGGCGAGCCGCTCGCGGTCGTCGGCATCGGCTGCCGCTACCCCGGCGGGGTCCGTTCGCCGCGGGACCTGTGGGACCTGGTCGCCTCCGGCACCGACGCGATCGGCGAGTTCCCGGGAGACCGCGGCTGGGACGTCGAGGCCCTCTACGACCCCGACCCCGACCGTCCGGGCACCACCCACACCCGCTACGGCGGCTTCCTCTACGACGCCGGAGAGTTCGACGCGCCGTTCTTCGGGATGTCGCCGCGCGAGGCCCTCGCCACCGACCCCCAGCAGCGCCTTCTCCTCCAGACCGCGTGGGAGACCTTCGAGCACGCCGGGATCGACCCCGAAACGCTGCGCGGCTCGCGCACCGGCGTCTTCGCCGGGGTCATGTACGACGACTACGGCACCGGCTTCGACCGGATGCCCGAGGAACTGGAAGGCTTCCTCGGCACCGGAAGCGCCGGAAGCGTCGCCTCGGGCCGCATCTCCTACGTCCTCGGCCTCGAAGGCCCGGCGATCACGATCGACACGGCCTGCTCGTCCTCGCTGGTCTCGGTGCACCTCGCGGGACGCGCCCTGCGCACCGGCGAGTGCGACCTGGCCCTGGCGGGCGGCGTGACGGTGATCTCGACGCCCTCGCTGTTCGTGGAGTTCAGCCGACAGCGCGGCCTGTCGGAGGACGGCCGCTGCAAGGCGTTCTCAGCGGACGCCGACGGCACCGGCTGGGGCGAGGGCGCCGGCCTGCTGCTGCTGGAGCGCCTGTCGGACGCCCAGCGCAACGGCCACCGGATCCTCGGCGTGATCCGCGGCACCGCCGTCAACCAGGACGGTTCCAGCAGCCGCCTGTCGGCCCCGAGCGGCCCGTCCCAGCAGCGCGTGATCCACGCCGCCCTCGCCGACGCGGGCCTGTCGCCCGCCGACGTGGACGCCGTCGAAGCACACGGCACCGGCACCACGCTGGGCGACCCGATCGAGGCGCACGCCCTCCTCAACACCTACGGCCGCGACCGCGAGCGCCCGCTCTGGCTCGGCTCCGTCAAATCCAACATCGGCCACGCCCAGGCCGCCGCGGGCGCCGCCGGGCTCATCAAGATGATCGAGGCCATCCGGCACGGCGCCCTCCCCCGCACCCTCCACGCCGACTCCCCCAG
>NZ_SMKU01000407.1 GCF_004349215.1 Actinomadura rubrisoli
CCTCCCCCCCGACTGGCCGGGCCCCACCCTCCGCTCCCACTACGAACGCTTCGAAACAGACTTCGAACACCTCCTCACCAACCACGTCCTCTCCTGACCTCACCCGCGCGGCCGTCGCCCCAACGCCGAAGATCTTGCTGGCCACCCCGCACCGCCACGGTCTAGGCTCACCACTGGTCGTCGGCCTTTCCCCGCGAGGCCGGACGTGCCCGTAGAACGCCGACCAGACGGGGGCCCGATGAGCCGTGCGGCACAGGCGGCGGCGCAACTGCAGCGTGTCAAGCAGCTCGCCGAAGAGCACGGCCCCGCACTGAAACCCGCGTACACCCTCCTCGCGGAGGGAGCCCTGGTCGGCCCGGGCGCGGACCAGCTCCACACAGCCCTGGGATACGGGCACCAGGACGTCCGGTCCGCCTTCTACTCCGCCTACGACTCGGTACGCCGCCTCGCGGCCGAGGAAGCCCCCCGCCTCGGGGACCCGTACATCGCCGGCCCTCCACGCGGCACCCCCCGTCCGGACGGCGTCCGCAGTGGCTCCCCAGAAGCACTCACCCGCCTGAGCACCGAACTCGCTCGCGCCGGCCGCGCCTGGCAAGACACAGGCAGAGCCCTCTCCCAGATCCTCGGCGGCCTCGGCCTCAGCACGGCCCCCGGCCAGACCATCACCCGCGCCGGAACCCGCATCGCGTCCCACAAGGCCGAAGTGGACCGCCGCCGCGACGAGCTCCTCAAGGCCGACCAGCAACAACTCGTCCAGAACGCGGCCAACGCCGCACAGGCCGCCCTCTCCGCGCGCAAAGGCTTCCTCGGCACGGGGTGGAACCTCTACCGCCACCACTTCCTCCCCGGACTCTGGAAGGGCACCAAGGACCTCGGGTTGAGCGCCCTGGCCAGCAACCCGACCACGGCCCCCGTCTACTTCGTCGCCGCCAACGACAGCTGGATGAACCGCGGCCCGATCGGCCAGCTCAAGAGCCTCATCCAAGGCGTCCAGCACCCCGCCGGCTTCGCGAAGGCGGCCGTCAACTGGGACGACTGGAAACACGACCCCGCCCACGCGCTCGGCGAAGCCGTCCCGTCCATCATCATCGCCGTCGCCACCCTGGGCACCGGCTCCGGCAGCGGCGCCGCGTCCCGCCTCACCACCACCCTCCGCCGCCGCCAAGCCCCCGAACCGAGCCAAGGCGCCCGCTCCCTAAAAGAAGCAGCAGCGGAAGCCCCGAAAACACCCCCACCAACCCCCAACTTGGCAGGTGAGGGCGGCGCTCCCCACCCAAAGCATGAAAGCACTCCCGAAAATAACGCCAGAGAGCCACGACCGATCGATGAGTCGGAGAAGACATTCAATGACGCGGAGAGAAGGATTGCTGAGCTCCTGAACTCGGAAGGGAGTCACGTCCAGGCCCTACCGGAATCGACGACCCCTGGCGTGCGCAGACCAGATGCCACAGTCGACGGCATTCCGACCGAGTTCAAGAGCCTCAGCGTCGGCGCGCGCGCCAACACGGTCAAGAACGCGTTGAATTCCGCAAAAGGGCAGGCGCGGACCGCGATCATCGACGGCCGCGGCAGCGGCTTGACGGAGGAGTTGGCGCAGGAGGGCCTGAACAAATTCTTGAGACACAACCCGAACCGAATGGATTCGATTCGGATATTGGGCGACGGCTATGATATCACTTGGCCTTGAGGGGAGACGATGAGCAGTTACTACCAGATTTTTGTTGGAAAGGTTGGGCCGGAGGAGCGGCTTGTCGCTGATGTTGCGGCGGCGGCGGGGCGTGAGGTTCGGCCTGTTGGTTCGGGGGACGGCGGGATTTCTTATGCGGGGGAGGTTGATCGGGTTGCCGTAGAGATCGAGCTCTCGCATGAGTTCGAGGATGATATGGGCATCGCGTTCTCTCGCTATCCGGTGGTTGTGACATTCCGGTCTTATGACCGCGATCGGGCGCGGGAGAAGGCGGTGGCGGAGAGGGTCTTTGAGGGGTTGAAGGGGGACGGCTCGCGGGCCTTGGTGCTCGTTTTCGGCCTAGCGGAGGCGGTGGACACTTACGATCCGTGATCGCGAGGGCTGCAGCATCAGGTGGGGGGTAGCCTCGGTCTTGGGCGGACGCTCCGTTGTAAGCCGATCGAGCAGACCGAGGGCGAAAGGTCATGGTTGATATCACGTTGCTCGATTATGAGCTTTACATCCTCTATACGATGAGGGACGCGCCGCTTGAGCATGTTGACGACGCGCTTCGACGGGCAGGCGTCGACAGTGCTAGGTTGGCGCATTCTTATTGTCTGGTCGATCAGGAGAATTTCGCTGTGCGGCCGACCGCCTTTGAGGAGAAGACCCGGATCCTCGGTCCGCCGGTCGCCGAAGGCGTCCGCGAGATTCACGGCCGAACGTGCCCGGTGCGTTCATTCCGGCTTCCGCTCTGGCAAGAATTCCTGCTCGACATTTACGGAAATCCGGATGGGCGGGTCTGGGACGAGCGCTTTTCTCGCGCGCCCGAGCACACGGCGCCGGACGTCTCCGAACCCGCCGACCTCCGGCCGTGGAGCGTCATCAAAGAGGAAGTCGAGGCACGGTTCGGCCGCCTAGAGGAGGAGGAGCTCTGGCCTCCCTACGAGTCCTCCACCCTTCGTCATGTGAATCCCGAAGGAGACACCGACGAATACGATGTGGTCTTCTCCTGGAGACTCCTTCAGAGTATCCAGCTAGCAACAAAATCGAACGGCGGTCGTGTTTGATGCCGACTGTGGATCCCTCGACGAAGGGAGATGGTGGGCTCAACGCACAAGATTTTGAAGTCTATGTGCTCCGCACGATGGCCTGCGAGGAAAGCATGTCCGAGCGTGCTCTCGATCGGCTCGGAGTGTCCGTTGCCGAGTCCGAAGTAACGAGGCAGGCCGTCAGTGCGGCCACCCAATTGGCTCCTGGGCAGGTGGAGGAGCTGATCGAGATTCTTGGGGAGGGCATGACCGTGGTGCGGCGTCGGGACGGTGAGGTCGCCACGGTGGTCCGCCGCACCTTCGGGACGTGGCCTGGGCTTGTTTTCCAGGTCACCGCCAATGATGCGGGGATCTGCACCGACGCCCGCTTCGTACGTCCTCCTGATCAGGCTCCGGAGAAACCGTCGGATCCCTCGGCGCTTGAGCCATGGAAGTACACCAAGGACGAGATAGCGGAGTGGTTCGGCCCCTTGGAGGAGGGTGACGCCTGGCCTCCTTTTGAAGAGTTCGGTCTGCATGATGCGGAAGCAGGACAGAATCACGAGTACGACGTGGTGTTCTCTTGGGGCCTTCTCCAGAGTATTAAGCCAACCCGATAGCAATAGGGATGAGCATTTAAGGCGGTGGCGGAGAGAGTTTTTGAGGAGTTGAAGGGAGACGGCGCTCGGTCCTTGGTGCTTGTTTTCGGGCTGGCAGAAGTGGTGGACGCTTACGACCCGTGACCGTGAGGGCTGGAGCAGGGTGACAGGAGTTCGCCTGCTCCGTTGTAAGCCGACCGAGGGCGAAAGGTCATGGGGGCTCAGTACCGGCCGCTGACGTGCTCCCACCGGTTATCGCCGCTCACGATGTTGTGCAGGCAGTCGATGTACCGCCTGAGGTCGCCCCGCTCGGTGGGGCTGAGGATCTCGTCGAAGTCGCGGATCTGTGGTTCGAGACGCCGTAGTCGCAGATAGCGCTCGTGGACCATGTCCCGCAGCCGCTCGAATGCCTGCGGCCTGGTCAGGCCGTCCACGTTCTCGGCGATCAGCAGCAGGTTGTTGCGGCCGTCCCCGGCCGCGGCCTCCTTGTCCGCCGACACCAGATCGTTGGTACAGGTGATGATCTCCGCGCAGCACTGGCGGATCTCATGCAGCAGGGGCGTGTGCCACGCAGGCGCAGGGGCCTCGAAGTCGTGCACCACCTCCAGCATGTCGAAGATCGGGAACACGCACTTGATGATCACCAGCTGGCACAGCGTGCTGGTCCGGCCGTAGACCCGGTTCGTGACCTCGGCGATCTGCGCGGCGAGGTAGTCCCGCCAGTGCGTGGCCGCCCGGTCCCGCCAGTCCCGCGACCGGCCTCGGCGGCTGCGCTGCCACAGGTCCGAGAACGCCTGTACCCGCGGCGTCCGGGACCGCGGGGTCTCGCCGTCGGGCAGCGTCAGGCAGGCGGCCATCTCCTCGCACATCCTGGCGGCGGACGCGACGTCCTTGCCCACCGGGCCGTCGAAGACGTCGTCGAACGGGGTGAACACCCAGCCCAGGTAGTCGGCCGCGATCTGCAGGCGGTCCGCGTCGGCGTCCGGGTGCCACCAGGCCGCGCTTTCGGCCAGCAGCCAGCGGCGGTACTGCTCCTCGTTGAGCCGGATGTCAGGGGCCAGCCCGAACCGTTCCATCCATTCGAGGGCACGCTGCCGGACCAGGTCGAGCTGAGGGTGCTCCCCCTTGATCGTCCAGGGGCAACCGAACTCCACGTGTCGTAGCGCGGTATCCAAGGTCCATGGCCCACTGGTGTGCAACGGTTCTCCGCGGCTGTCCACCAATTCCAGGCCGTCCGCGATACCCCGAGCTGGTGTCATAGTTTTCTCCTGAGCAAAAGACGTATATTGAAACGGAAGGCGACCGCGGCGTAACGCCGGTTGGCCGACACCGGGAGCCGCTGGCCCTCCCCGACAGGAACGCGCGTCGGCAACTGCCCACGGCCTGCCTTCTCTGTCGTTGTGGAACCGCCTCCTGGCTTCCCGCGACTCAGGGTGGTCTGCCATTGGAAACGGTCTGCTGGGTGGCGCCCGCTTCCAGTACTCCTCAGATACGACTGGCCGTCAAGGCATCGCCGAATCCGGCATGTCGCGCTTTGCGGGCGTGTCGCGCACTCGTCCAATCCATCGCCGAACCGGCGCCTCCTCCGCGACCCGCACGCCGGCTCCAGGTGTCGACTGCCATTCTTTCTCCGCGGCGATCGAGTAGGGCGCGTGCCGACACCTTGGAAGGCGGATGGTAAGGGATCTCTCTATCGTCCGGAACGTTGTCATAGCCAGCTGTAATGATCGCGAACGCTGTTGATGCGGGCCGGGTGCTTGATCAATAGCGAAGACCTCCGGTGTGGTGGAGGTGCGGATGTGCGCCTTGCGTTGGGACCGCAAGCTGAGACCGGCCCGGATCGGGGTGATCCTGGGCATGCCGGCCTTGCGCACCGCCCTCGACGGCATGACCCCCATCCCCTGCATCAACCACTCTTCGGATCACTGCACCTAGCCGCTGGCGCGCGTTACGGCGGTGTAGCCGTGGTTGACGATCAGCTCGGCTGCCGCCTCGTAGGCGGCGGGGTCGTCGGGGACGGTCGTGCCCAGGCCGTCCACGTAGCGGTTGTACATGCAGAAGGCGGCGGCGATGAGGACCGTGTCGTGCAGTTCCAGATCGGTGGCGCCGGCGTCGCGGGCGGCCTGGATGTCGTCGGGGCGGACCTGCGGTCCGCCGCGCTGGACGGCCTCCGCCACGCGCAGCAGGGCCTTCAGCTTTCCGGAGACCGCCGCCGCGTCGGGGTCGGCGCGGAACTGGGCGGCGAGCCGTCCGCCCTCGGGTAGTTGGGCCGCCGCGAAGGCCGCGTGGGACGAGGCGCAGAACTCGCAGCCGTTGAGGTCGGAGACGTAGGTGGCGATCAGCTCGCGCTCGCCGCGGCTCAAAGTGCTCGGTCCCCGCAGTAACGTCTCGGCGAGTTCGGTCATCGGGCCGGCGGTCTCGGGGCGGTAGGCGAACAGCGAAAAGATGCCGGGGGCGTCGTTTTCGAGGTCGATGTGCGGCACTGGTTCCTCCCGGAGGTCGATTGGCACACTGTGGTGCTGCACGGCTGGAGTTTGCCTGAATCGTGATCTCGATGGCCTTGTTCGGCCATCGATTCGTGGGCAGAGTCTCCCGGTGGCCCGCAACGGTGCGGGGCCCGCGTCGGGAGGTGGAGGTATGGGCTCGGTCTTGTACGGGATGCTCCGTCGCAAGCCGATCGAGCAGATCGAGGACGAGTCCGCGTCGTCCGGGCTGACGCGGACGCTGGGGCTGTGGCAGCTCACGGCGATCGGCGTCGGCGGGATCATCGGTGCCGGGATCTTCTCGCTGGCGGGGGCCGTGGCGAACGAGAAGGCCGGGCCCGCCGTGCTGATCTCGTTCCTCGTCGCGGGGATCGCGAGCGCGGCGGCGGCGTTCTCGTACGCCGAGTTCGCCGGGCTCATCCCGCGCGCGGGGTCCGCCTACACCTACGGGTACGCGGTGCTCGGCGAGTTCGCCGGGTGGGCGATCGGATGGGACCTGCTGCTGGAGTACACCGCGATCGTGGCGGTGGTCGCGATCGGGATATCGGGCTACTTCAACGACCTCCTCGGGTTCCTGGACGTGGACCTGCCGCTGTGGATGAGCGGCGCGCCCGGCACCGAGCCGAAGGGCGTCGCGGACGGCAGCTACAAGGTCAACCTGTTCGCGGTGCTGCTGTGCCTGCTGATCGCGTACGTGCTGAACCTGGGGATGAAGAGCGCGGCCCGGTTCGAGACGGCGCTGGTGTACCTGAAGGTCGGGATCGTCCTGCTGGTCATCGTGGTCGGCGTCTTCAAGATCAACAGTGGGAACTACTCGCCGTTCCTGCCGTTCGGGTGGTCCGGGGCGTTCACCGGCGCGGCGACCGTCTTCTTCGCGGTGTTCGGGTACGACGCGATGTCCACGGCGGCCGAGGAGTCGCGGGACGCGCGCAAGCACATGCCGAAGGCGATCATCTACTCGCTGGCGATCTCGATGGTGCTGTACGTGCTGGCGTGCCTGGTGCTGACGGGCATGGTCGACTACCGGGACATCGACCCCGACGCGGCGTTCTCGTCGGCGTTCGACTCGGTGGGGATGGACGCGCTCGGGGCCGTCATCGCGGTCGGCGCGATCCTGGGCGTGCTCACGGTGCTGTTCACGTTCATGATGGGCGCGACGCGGGTGTGGTTCTCCATGAGCCGGGACGGGCTGCTCCCCGCGTGGTTCGCCAAGACCCACCCGACCAAGCACGTCCCGACGCGGATCACCTGGATCCTGGGCGCGGGGTCGGCGCTGATCGCCGGGTTCCTGCCGATCGCCGAGGCGGCGGAGCTGACCAACATCGGCATCCTGCTGGCGTTCATCGTGGTGTGCATCGCCGTGATCGTCCTGCGGTACAAGCGCCCCGACCTGCCGCGCGAGTTCCGGACGCCGGGCATGCCGGTCGTGCCGATCATCGGTGTGGTCTTCTCGATCTGGCTGATCACGTTCCTGCAGTGGCAGACGTGGGTGCGGTTCGCGGTGTGGTTCCTGCTGGGCTGCGTCGTCTATTTCGCCTACAGCCGGCGGGCGTCGGCGCTCAACCCGTACCGGAGGGGCCCCAAGCGCTGAAGGTGATGACCTGGCGGACGGCCTCGCCGGTGTGGAGGCGGTCGAAGCCCGCATTGATCTCGTCCAGGGGCAGCCGACCGGAGAGCAGGGCGTCGACCGGCAGCGAGCCCGTCCGGTACATGGCGATGAAGCGCGGGACGTCGCGGCGGGGGACGCAGGAGCCCAGGTAGCTGCCGCGCAGGGTGCGTTCCTCGGTGACGAGGCTCAGGGCTGTCTCTTAT
>NZ_SMKU01000408.1 GCF_004349215.1 Actinomadura rubrisoli
ATCCGCACCCGCGAGACCCCGCGCACCACCGCGCCCGGCTCACCCCCGGGCAGCCGTCCCTCCTGCTCGATCACGCCCAGCGTCCCGACACCGGCGTACTGCCCGTTCAGCCGCGGCACCAGCAGCACCCGCGGCTTCTCCACCGCCCGGATCCCCGGCCCCTTGGCCCGGGCCACCGCCCGCGCCGCCTCAATGGCCGCCCGCACCTCGCCGCTCTCGGACAGATCCAGGGGCACCACCATGCCCGGCAGCACGGCCCCCTCGTCCAGAGGCAGCACCGGCAGCGTCAGGTTCTCGCTCATGCTCAGCTCCAGTCCGTGCGTCCAACGGCCACCAGGCCGCCCCGGTCACCCGGGGACCCAACACCAAGTTGAGTCATACTCACTCAAGAAAACGGAGCAGCTTTTTGTTTCCTCAACAACGTTCGCTCTCAGCGATCACCCCTGTGGCCGGGCACGGCAATTTGAGGTGATCTCAGTGGGCGGTCGTCGTGCGGCGGCTCGGATGCCCCCGCGCTGTGGGTGTCACATGCCGGCGATGAGCTTGTCGACGCGTTCGTCCACCGACCGGAACGGGTCCTTGCACAGGACGGTGCGCTGGGCCTGGTCGTTGAGCTTCAGGTGGACCCAGTCGACGGTGAAGTCGCGCCGCTTCTCCTGTGCCCTGCGGATGAACTCGCCGCGCAGCCGGGCCCGCGTGGTCTGCGGCGGCACCGACTTGGCCTCGAAGATGTCCAGGTCCCGCGACACGCGCTCGACCGAGCCGCGCTTCTCCAGCAGGTAGTAGAGGCCGCGGTCGCGGCGCACGTCGTGGTAGGTCAGGTCGAGCTGCGCCACGCGCGGCGAGGACAGCGGCAGGTCGTACTTGCTGCGGTAACGCTCGATGAGCTGGTACTTGGTCACCCAGTCGATCTCCCGGGCCACCAGGTCGAGATCGCCGGTCCGCACCGCCCGCAGGGTCCGCTCCCACAGGTCCAGCACCCGGGTCGTCACGGCGTCGCCGCCGCGGCGGTCCACGAAGTCCTTGGCCTTGGAGTAGTACTCCTCCTGGATCTCCAGCGAGCTGGCCTCCCGGCCGTTGGCCAGCCGGACCCTTCTTCTTCCGGTCATGTCGTGGCTGACCTCGCGGATCGCCCGGATCGGGTTCTCCAGGGTCAGGTCCCGCATCACCACGCCGGCCTCGATCATCCGCAGCACCAGGTCGGTCGCGCCGACCTTGAGCAGCATCGTGGCCTCGTTCATGTTGGAGTCGCCGACGATCACGTGCAGCCGCCGGAACCGCTCGGCATCACCGTGCGGCTCATCGCGGGTGTTGATGATCGGCCGGGAGCGGGTGGTCGCCGAGGACACGCTCTCCCAGATGTGCTCGGCCCGCTGCGACACGCAGTAGACCGCGCCGCGCGGCGTCTGCAGCACCTTGCCCGCCCCGCAGATGATCTGCCGGGTCACCAGGTGCGGGATCAACGCGTCGGCGAGGCGGCCGAACTCGCCTTGGCGGCGGACGCAGTAGTTCTCGTGGCAGCCGTAGGAGTTGCCGGCCGAGTCGGTGTTGTTCTTGAACAGGTAGATGTCGCCGGCGATGCCCTCCTCGCGCAACCGGCCCTCGGCGTCCACGAGCAGACCCTCCAGGATCCGCTCGCCCGCCTTGTCATGGGTCACCAGATCCACGACGCTGTCGCACTCGGGCGTGGAGTACTCGGGGTGGCTTCCCACGTCCAGGTACAGCCGGGCGCCGTTGCGCAGGAACACGTTGCTGCTGCGGCCCCACGAGACCACCCGGCGGAACAGATAGCGGGCCACCTCATCCGGTGACAACCGCCGCTGCCCGCGGAAGGTGCACGTCACGCCGTACTCGTTCTCAAGCCCGAAAATGCGCCTGTCCACACCGCGAGCGTATGCGGCCCGATGCCCGGTTGGCAGTCCCTGAGGCCTCCGGGACTGCGCCGTGCACAGGTTCTTCCAAACTCTCGAACCCGTGCAACCGCCCGGTGGACACCAAGAACGCCATCCTGGCCCACCAGCCAGACCACGCCGCCGGGCAACATTGAGGCATGTCCCAAGAGCGTCGGCTGCGAGCCACCTTCAACAGAGCGGCCGCGCTCTATCAGGACGCGCGCCCCGACTACCCTGACGAGCTGTATTCCGACCTGCTCGCCCTCACAGGGGTCGAACCGCGCGCGCACCTGCTCGAAGTGGGATGCGGCCCAGGAAAGGCAACACTGCCACTGGCACGGATGGGCTTCCGCATCACCGCGGTAGAACTCGGCGACGCCCTGGCGGCCCGGGCACGGCAGCTCCTTGCCGAATTCGACCAAGTCTCGGTGATCACATCATCGTTCGAGGACTGGGAACCGCCGGCCGACGTCCTCTTCGACCTCGTCTACGCCGCCACCGCATGGAAATGGGTGAACCCGGAAGCCAAGTACACCAAGGCCGCCGCCCTCCTCACCCATGGCGGTCACCTGGCCGACTGGAACGCCGGGCACGCCTTCCCCCACGGCTTCGACCCGTTCTTCACCGAGATCCAGTGGGTCTATGAGGAGATCGGCGAAGGCGACGGCAGCCCTTGGCCACCGCCACCGCCCGAGGACCAGCCTGACCCGACCGCCACCGAGTTCGTTGTCTCCGGACACTTCACGGTCGTCGGGACACGGCGCTACGTCTGGGCCCGGCGCTACACCGCGGACGAGTACATCGCCCTGCTGGAGACCTTCTCCGGCCACATCTCCATGGAACCCGCCAAACGCGAGCACCTCTACCGCGAAATACGTCGCAGACTCGCCAGTCGCCCGGACGGGAGACTCACCCGCCACTGGTCCGCCGTCCTCACCATCGGCCGACGCCTATGAGTGTCATGCCGACGGCGCTCACCAGACACGCGCCACCAACATCCACCGGCAAATGTGAAAGCAAGTCCGAACGAGATCATCCACTCTGATCCGGCTAGCACGGCCCGATGCGGCTCGGCCGGCGGGCCGCCCTCAGGTATCGAGCCCATGAAGCGGTGCTGCACTTCCTCAATGGCCCGCTGTCATGCTGTGACCGGCCGCGTCAGGCGCCGGTCGCCGTGCAGGTTCCGCCTGATCGGGTCGAGGTTGTTCGGGAAGCTCAGGGAGGTGGCGCGAGTGTGCGCAAACCACGAGCCACGAAGAGGGCCTCGGGGATCCATGCGCCGGGGCGCGCGTTCGTCTCCAGCGCGTGAGGGCCGCGGAATCCGCCAGGTTGAGATGAACGACCGACACCGGTATCGCGTGCGGACGTACTCGTCGAATTGCAGCTCAGCGTGTGCGGCCACCATCAGGTTGCCCCGGAGGCGACGACTGCCCCTTTCGGACGAAATCGTCTTTTCGGTTGCCAGCCGGTGCGGGTGGCTGGAACCTGGCGTACATGATCAATGGGATGCGCGAGCGCGACGGGACGGCGCCGGGAGGCGCCGATCGTCCAATCCGCCGGGCCGTCGCGCGCGAACAAGGGAATGAGCGACCGGCTCGCGTACCCCCGAGGAGGCCCCCGTGAAGCTCTTCCCGCGCGAAGCCGCCGTGGCCCCGGCGCGGCGCCGGCGCCTCGCGATACAACGTCGATCCGCCACTCGACCGGGAAACCACAGCGAAGGGACATGCGGATGCCCTCCTCGAAGCCAGCGTTCGGGTACCGGCTGCGGGCCCAGCTCGGCCCCATCACCCGGGTACGCCAGCTCGACAGCAGCCCCCGATCACTGGTGTGCCGAGCCGAGATAGGCGGAACCCCGGTGGTGATCAAGCAGATCGTCGGGGGTCCGGACCCCGACGAGCGCTTCCAGCGCGAGATCACCGCGCTCCGCCTCGCCGCCCGGGCCGATCCGCCCCTGGTGCCCGCGATCTTCGGCGCCGACCCCGGCGAGCGGGTCCTCGTCCTGGAACACCTTGACGGCGGCACCCCGCCCTACGACTGGGTGGTCGACTACGCGACGGCGCTCGCCCGGCTGCACGCGGCCACGGGCGAGGCCGATATCGGCGCACTGCCGCAGTGGTCCCCGCCGAGCCCGGACGATACGTGGGCCTTCTTCAAGTTCGCTTGCGAGCTGGACGTCGAGGTGCCCCTGTCCGTCCACCCGGAACTCGACGATCTGCTGCACCGGCTCAGCCAGGTGAAGGGACATTCGCTCCTGCACGGCGATCCCTGCCCCGGCAACGACCTCTACACCGGCGACGGGATCCGGTTCATCGATCTGGAGCAGGCCGCGCTGGGCGACGGGCTGATCGAACTGGCCTACCTGCGCGTCGGATTCCCGACCTGCTGGTGCGTCACCGCGACGCCCGCCCCGCTGCTCCGCCGCGCCGAGGACGCCTACCACGCGGCCTGGCGCGCCGCCACGGGCACCGAGCCCCAGGGCGACCTCACCGACGCGTGCCTCGGCTGGCTGATGCAGGGCGACGCCCTCGTCGAACGGGCGCACCGCGACGGGACCGACCACCTCGCACGGGTGACTCGACGCGATTGGTACTGGGGCACCGCTTCCGCCCGGCAACGGCTCCTCCACCGCCTCGCCGTCGCCCAGGAGGTCACAGCCGACCGCGCCGACCTCGCCAATATCCACCTCCTCGTCACGGGGATGCGGAACCAGATGCTCGACCGCTGGCCCGCCCTGCCCCCGCTCCCAGCACGCCGTCCGCGAGACTCCACGTGATGACGTCCTTCGGCGCGGGTGAGACGCCTGCGGCGGATGACCGAGTCTCGTCCGCGTCACCAAGGCCGGCACCGCCCGGGCCCCCACACCAGCCCGGGCGGTGCCACTGACGTATACGGCTCCCTCGGCGACTCTGGCCGGGGGCACTCCTGCGTCGGCTGGACGAGTTCGCCGGTGTCGCGGGAGCGTTCTCGTTCGGGAGCGGGGGGCGGTCTGGGAGTCGACGCCGGTGAAGCGGGTGCGTCCGTCCAGCGCAGCGTGCCGTCGCGGACGAGGGCGGCCCGTGTGAGGACGGCCTCCAGGCCGTCGCGGTCATGATCGGCTCGGTCGGCGAGGGCGGGATGCTTTGCCTTGCGGAGGTCCTTGGCAATGTGCGGTTAAAGACCTCGCGGTGATCTCGATTCTTTGTGCCGACTCCGGTTTACGTCCGCATGACGCTGGGGTACTTACCGCAACGAGATCGTGACACAGGGTGAACGGCGAGCTCTCCGGAGGGCAAAGCCCCAGGTCCGGAGGCCGTCAGCACGAGGGAGGGGTCGAATGAGGATCACAGCGCGTGAACGGCGCTTCTCGGTCCCCGCAAGCCGCTCCCCTCGCGGCCCGGTCCGTACGGCCGAGGACGTTCCCGGCCCGCTCCGCCGCGGCGCGCCCCGTCCCCCGGCGCATGCGGCGGTGCCGGAGCACGGCGACACACCTCGGGTCCTCGGCCGTACGGGATCGGCCGGCACGGTCCCGTTCCCCGCGACGCACGACCCCCGCCGGACGCCGGTGCCGCTCGCCCCCGCGGCATCGACGTCCTCCGCCGCCGGGCCGGCGGCACCTTCGAGCAGTGCCGCCGGCCCGGCCTCAGCGTCCCGCGCCGACGTCGCCGTCCATACGTCGACGCGGCGCCCGTACACGCCTGCCGGGCGGTCGTCACGCCCCCGCCCGGCTCGGCATCGGAAGGAGGTGAGGTCACGCCTCGATCGGAACCGGCGCGATGCCGGTGAACATCGGCGGCCGGACTCCGTCCGACCCCCGTCCCGGCCGCCACCACGCAGTTAGAGATCGCTGCGGAGCCCGGCCTGCGGAGGCGACGTGCCTTCGCGGGCCGAGGTTCGCCGCCGGTCAGAGCTTCTTGCGCCAGACCTGCCCGTGGATCACGTCCCCGAAGCGGCGCGCCGGAGGCTCCTCCACCTCCAGGACGAACCCGGCACGCCCGTAGATGCGGTGCGCGGGCCGCTGGAGCGCGGTCGTCCACAGCATGATCTCGGAGTAGCCGACCTTGTCCGCGAAGCGCACGCACTCCTCGACCAGCGCGGCGCCGATGCCCATGCCGCGCGCGTCCGGCTCGACGTGCAGCAGCCGCAGTTGGGCGACGTCGTCCTCCCGCCGGACGCAGAAGACGCTGCCCATGGCAACGCCGTCCACCTCGGCGATCCAGGCGTTCTCCCGCTCGGGGTCGTGGTGCTCGACGTACTCGGCGACGACCTTGGCGACGAGGGCCTCGTAGGTGCGGTCCCATCCGCACTCCTCGTCGTAGAGGGCGCCGTTGCGCTGCACCACCCAGCCGAGGTCGCCCGGACGCAGCGGACGCAGTCCGAACCGGTCGGGGCGCGGGCCGTCACCGAGGATCCCGTGCATCGTGCGCATGGCGGCGAGGAGCCGGTGCCGGTCCTCGCCGGGCAGGCCGTCCAGCAGCCCGCGGATCTCGGACCGGGACCGCTCGTCCAGCATGGCGAACACCTCCCGGCCCCGCGGCGTCAGCCGGGCGACCTGGCGCCGCGCGTCGTCCGCCGACCGCTCGCGGACGACCAGGCCGTCGCTCTCGAACCGGGCCAGCATCCGGCTGAGGTAGCCGGCGTCGAGGTCGAGCGCGCGGCGCAGCGCCAGCACCTCGGTGTCCGCGCGCTGGGCCAGCTCGAAGATCACCCTTGCCTCGGTGAGGGAGTACGGCGTGCGCACCAGGCCCTCGCCGAGCACCCCGATGACGCCGGTGTAGAACCGGTTGAACGCCCGGACCGTCCCGACGTCCGCCGCGGTCACCTCCATGCCGCCTCCAAATGCTTGACTCGGTCAAACATTAGGGGACGCGGCGGCTGAAGATCCAGCCCTTTTGGAGATCGTCAGGCACCGACCTGTACGGCCGCGCCCAGAGCGCGCGCCTCCCGGACGACCTTGCGCTCGACGAAGAAGGTCATGAGCGGGACGATGCCGCCGAGCACGATCAGCACCATCCGTCCCACCGGCCACCCGGCACGCCGCCACAGGTCATAGGACACCACCAGGTACACCATGTAGAGCAGGCCATGCACCGGCGCCACGATGCCCGCCATCGCCGGCTGGTCGGACGGCCCGTACTTCAGCACCATGCCGACCACCAGCAGCACCAGGAGAGTGCCGACCACCAGGGCCAGGATGCGATACCTGGTCACCGCGCCTTCCACAGACCACACCTCTCGTAGAACAACCCGCCAACCTGTCGATCAGCCAGGTCCCCGCCAACTCACTTGGAAACTCCCCCGGGCACCGCGCCTCGGTCAGTCGCGCCGGTGCGTCTCGCTGTTGAGGCGCGCCAGGTAGCGGTTGTAGGCCGCGAGCGCCGGATCCTCTTCCTCCTGCCGGCGGATGATCTCCCGCTTGACCTCGGCCTCCGCGGGCTCCTCGATCACGCGGGGCGCCTGGGGCTCCACGCCGTCCCGCTCGTCCCGGATCATCTTGACCCACATCACGATCACGAAGAGCGCGAAGATCGGCCACTCGAAGGTGTAGGCCCAGCTGCGGTCGTTGCCGGACTGGGCGCGGTCGTACTGCCACCAGCCGAAGCCGAGGAACGAGCCGCACAGCACGATCGCCAGCACGTGCAGCCCGAGCCAGCCTGGGGTGAAGAACCGTCGCACGTCAACGAGCGTACCCCCGCCCCGGCGGAACCCGAGCACACC
>NZ_SMKU01000409.1 GCF_004349215.1 Actinomadura rubrisoli
GTCGGGGAGCAGTTCGGCCACGCGGGCGGGGTCGGTGCGGTACTCGACGGTGAGCAGGTCGCCCGAGTAGTGCCACGGGGGGCTGGGGATCAGCGACGAGCGGCCCGTCGCGGTCTTGGGGTGCAGGAAACCTCGCACGGATGCCACTGCGCTCCTCCTATGACTCGTTTGGGTCCGTACGATAGGCGGCGGCGCGTGGGTTTGTCACTCCGGCATTGGTGATCTGCGCAGATCTGCGGGGAGAGTCTTGTCAGGGTTCGCTGACCGCCATATGGTTTGAGCCCAAATGAACTTTGGTGAGGGAGTGTCCGCGTGAGCCAGGAGCCCGCAGTCCATGACGTGGTGGAGCGGCTGACCGCGGACGGCGTCGATGTCGTCCGGGTCATGTACACCGACCTGCTCGGCACCGACCGGGCGCGGGACGTGCTCGTGGAACGGCTGCCCTCGGTGGTGGACCACGGGCTGTCCTTCTGCCGGGCGATTTACCACACGTCCCCGATGGGCGACACCGTCGAGGTCGCGGGCGGGATGGACGCCGGGATGCCCGACATCACCGTCCGTCCCGTGCTGTCGACGCTGGCGAAGCTGCCGTGGGAGCCGGGCGTCGCGTCCTGCCTGGGCGAGGCGTGCGAGCCCGGCAGCGAGGAGCTGTGCGCCGAGGGTCCCCGCGAGGTGCTGCGCCGCGCCCTCTCCCGGCTCACCGAGCTGGGGCTGGAGCCGATCGCCGGGCCCGAGTTGGAGTACTACGTCTGCGATCCCGACCCGTCCTCGCCCACGGGGTGGCGCCGCTACGGGGACGCGCCCGGCAACGTCTACACGGCCGGACGCAAGGGCGACCCCGACGGCCACCTGCTGCGCACCCTCCGGTACCTGCGCGACCTCGGCCTCGGCGTGACGATGGGCAACCACGAGTTCGGCGGCGGGCAGTTCGAGATCAACCTCGACCATTCGGGGGCGCTCGACGCTGCGGACCGGGCGTTCCGGTTCAAGGCGGCCGTCCAGGAGATCGCCCGGACGGAGGGACGCCTCGCCACGTTCATGGCCAAGCCGTTCAACGACGAGGGCGGGTCCGGCTTCCACGTCCACCTGTCCTGCCTGGACCAGGAGGGCCGCAACGTCTTCGACGGCCCCGGGCCAGACGGGCTGTCGGAGACCGCGCACCAGGCGATCGCCGGGGTGCTGGAGCACGCGCCCGCGCTCGCCGCGCTGTTCAACCCGACGATCAACTCCTACAAGCGGTTCGGCCCCGACACCCTGGCCCCCTGGCTGATCGACTGGGGCCTGGACAACCGCAGCGCCATGGTCCGGATCCCGCCCGAGCGCGGCGGCGCCGCGCGGCTGGAGGTCCGGCTCGGGGACGCCTCCGCCAACCCCTACCTCGGCATCGCCGCGCTCCTCGCCGCCGTGTACCTGGGCGTCCGCGACAAGCTGACGGTCCCGCCGCCGCTGGAGGGCTACGGCTACGACTCGGCCAAGGCGGCCGTCCTGCCCGGGGACCTGCCCACCGCGCTCGACGCGCTCGCCGCCGACGACGCCCTGATCGGGGTGCTCGGCGAGAAGTTCGTCTCCTCCTTCCTGACCTACAAGCGGGACGAGGTGGCCCGCTTCCAGCGGCACGTCACCGACTGGGAGTTCCGCGAGTACGCCTACCACTTGTGAGGAGCCCCCTGTTGCCCGACGACACCGCCGCCGCGGACCTCTCAGCCGCCGCCGTGGACCTCTCCGACGCCGACAACTTCCTGGACGGGGAGACGCCCTGGCGGATGTTCGACGTGCTGCGCCGCACCGAGCCCGTCCACTGGAACCCCGAGGCCGACGGCGGCCGCGGCTTCTGGTCGGTGACCAGGCACGCCGACATCCTGGCGGTCGACCGCGACCAGGCCACGTTCACGTCCGAGAAGTTCGTGAACCTGGAGGAGGTCGACGAGCGGCAGGCGGCGATCAGGCGGTCGATGCTGGAGACGGACGGGCCCCGGCACCTGGCGCTGCGGCGCGTCCTGTCACGCGAGTTCACGCCCCGCGCCGTCGCCGGGTACGCGACGTTCCTGCGCGGCCTGACCGCCCGGACGCTCGACGCCGCGCTCGCGAAGGGCACCTTCGACTTCGTCAAGGAGATCGCCGCCGACTTCCCGATCAACGTGCTGGCCCGGATGCTGGACGTCCCGGACGACGACACCGAGCGGCTCATCGACTGGGGCAACCGGATCATCGCCAACACCGACCCCGACTACGCCGACGTCCTGCTGCACAGCGAGGAGAGCGAGCAGTACCGCGACCTGCCCTTCCGCAGCCCGGCGTCGCTGGAGGTCTTCGAGTACGGGCGGGAGCTGGCGGCGAAGCGGCGCGGCGGCGAGGGCACCGACCTGGTCAGCCGGCTCGTCAACCAGACGCCGGTGGACGGGGAGCCGCTGTCCGAGCGCGACTTCGACAACTACTTCCTGCTGCTGGTCGTCGCGGGCAACGAGACGACCCGGCACGCGATCACCCACAGCATGCGGGCGCTGATCGACCACCCGGAGCAGGCCGACCGGCTGCGCGCCGACCTGGACCTGATGCCGACGGCCGTGGAGGAGTTCCTGCGCTGGGCGTCGCCCGTCTACCACTTCCGCCGGACGGCGACATGCGACGCCGAGGTGAACGGGACGGCGGTCCGCGAGGGCGACAAGGTCGTGCTGTGGTTCGCGTCCGGCAACCGCGACGAGGACGTGTTCGCCGACCCGTACCGCTTCGACGTCGGGCGGACCCCGAACGACCACATCACGTTCGGCAAGGGCAGCCCGCACTTCTGCCTCGGCGCCGCGCTGGCCCGCCTGGAGATGCGGATCATGTTCGAAGAGCTGCTGCCGCGGCTGTCGGGCATCAGCCTCGCGGGCGACGTCCGCCGCGTCCGGTCGAACTTCGTCAACGGCGTCAAGGAGATGCCGGTGACCGTCACGCTCGTTTGAAAACCGGACTCGCCTGAGAGGGACGATCCGTAACAACAACCCTGGTTGTCGGCGGCCGCTGCCATACTCTCCGCCATGCCCCCGATGATCCCGGTTCTCCCCACCGACCCGCAGGCGTCCACGCTCTACCTGGACTGGGTGCGCGAGCACGATCCCGCCGCCGAGCCCGACGCCGAGAAGGCGCTCGCGGCGCTGGCGGACGGCCTCGGTCGCGCCCACCGGAAGCCGGGCCGGTTCCTGGACGACATGAAGCGGGAGGCCAGGCGCCTTCCGGACGGGCACCTGCCGTGGTTCTGGGACACGGTCGGGCACCGCCTCAGCGGGCTCGCGCCCCGGCACGCCGCGACCGCGTACGCCGACGCGCGCGACGCCGAGGGCAGGCACGGCCTCCCCGTGGACGAGGGTTACCGCCTGGACAACACGCTGCTGTTCGCACGGGCGGGCGCGCTGGGGGCCAAGCAGGTCCGCGCCCACCAGGCGTGGCTGGCCGCGACCTACCCGCCCGACCGGGCGCACCGGGAGTTCGTCCGGTTCGTCGCGGCCTGGGGGAGCGGCGGCGCGGCGCCGTCCGCCGACCTGCATCAGCGGCTCCGCGCGTCCGCGAAGGCCGCCGGCCTGGGCCTGGAGGAGGACGCCGAGGTGCTCGGCCAGGCGCTCGCCCGCGCGCGCGGCACTGCCGTCCCCGATGGGCTGCTGGACGGCGCGGCCAAGGTCTTCGCCAAGGCCCCGCCACCCCCCGCATTCCGGGCCGACCTTGCCGAGATCTTCCCGACCGGCGACACCGACGGCGCCGCCTGGCTGCGGATGCTGGACGCGGCCGGGGTGATCGAGGCGATGGCGTCCGGCCAGGTCGGCCCGTCCGGCGGGCTCGCGGGATGGCTCGGGAGGTACGCCTTCCACTACTCCTTCTCCCGGGTCGCGTACGGCGGCATCATGCAGCAGCAGATGCCGGACGAGCTGTACGCGGTCCTGCCGAGGCTGGCGCCGCGGCTGCGCGCCGAGGCCGTCCCGGTGCGGCTCCACGAGTCCCGCTTCCGCGGCGCCACCCACTTCGACGCCGACCTGGTCGACGCCTGCCTCGCCGAGGGCGTCCCGGTGGAGGACCCCGCGGAACGGGCGTCTCTGACCTTCTGGGGCGACCGGTCCCACCGCGACATGAAGGCCCTCGCCGCCGACCCGGTGCTCGGCGGGCGGCTGGAGGGCACCGTCCACGCGGCGCTGCGCCACGGCACGGCCATCTCGCGGCTCCCGGAGAGCCCCGGCGTCGAGAAGGCCGTCCACGAACGGCTCTCCGCCCTGATCGACCAGGTCGCGGGCGCCGGGCTCGGGACGGCGGCCGAGGCGGTGGCCGCCCTCGACGGCCTGCTCGACCCGCCCACCATCGCCGCGCTCGACGGCCTCGGCGAGGCCCTTGACGGGCTCGACCTGGCCGCCCCGCTCGCGCGCACGCTCCGCGCGGGCATCCCCGCCGAGCTCGGCTGGCCCGCCCTCGATTCCGCGCTGGCCGACCTCGGCGACGACCTCGCGGGCGCCACCTCCAGCTGGCCCGTCCTCACCGTCTACGGGCGGAGCCGCGCCATCGCCGTCGACCATGCCGGACGGCGCGGCGAGTGCGCGTTCACCCTCCCCGCCGACACGACCCTGCACACCGTCCACCACGTCGGCGGCGACCACCTGGTCGGCTACTCCCTCAAGGAGGGCACCGGCTCCGTCCGGCGGGCGTTCTGGGCCAGTGCCCCCGCCGACGTCTTCGAGCCCGAGAACACGCTCGGCATGCTGGCCTGCCAGGGGCCGCGGAGCGGCGGGTTCGGCTACCACTTCGAGCTGTCCGGCGGCCGCTATGACGGCGAGCGGGTCCTGCTCCCCGGCGGACGGGAGGGCATCGGCGGCCACGAGCGGCAGCTCAGCGACGGCGTCCGGATCTGGAGCGCGTCCCGCTTCGTCGACTCGGCCGAGGACTGGTCCGTCCTCGACATCGCCTCCGGTGAGCGCGGCCCCGCCGGGTCGCTGCCCGACGCCGCCCCGTCCCCGCCGCCCGAAGGCGAGGAGCTCGAACTGGACCTGCTCAGCCTCGTCCGGCTCCCCGAGGAGGTCACCGGCTCGCCGCTCGGCCAGTCCGGCGGGCTGGCCGGATTCCGGGTCACGCGGCAGGAGACGGAACGCTCCCGTCCGCCGTCCGGTTGGACGATCGAGGGCGCCGACGGCCGCCGCGCCCGGCTCCGGTACGACCGCAAGATCGGCGACCCGTGGGGCGTCGTGCGCATGCCCGCCGGCGGCAGCGACCTGATCATGGCGTGGGACGGGTCCAACGCGTTCGTGCCCATGCCCTGCTACGACGCGTCCGACAACACCCTCCTGTGGGAGGGACGCGCGTTCCCGGACCCCAAGAGCCCGATGGGCGCCGACCCCCGAAACCGTCCGATGCTCCCGCCGCCCGCCTTCTGGCACTTCCTCGTCCCCCGCGACCTCGACTCCTCGCGGGCACTCCGCGCCACTACCGAGGACGCCGCCCGAGCGCTCCTGGCGGCCGGCGACGTCCCGGCGGCGCTGGCCGAGGTGATGCCCGGCGTCACCGAGCCGGCGATCGTGGACGGCGTCGTGGCGATGGTGCGGCGGGCCGCGGACGTGCTGCGCAAGCGCCAGGCGGCCTCGCGGCGCGTGGAGGCCGTCCGGTCCGGCGCGTCGGTGCGGCCCGCGGCGCAGACCCCGGACGCCGACCTGCTCCCCGCGCTGCGCGGCCTGGTGCCGCCGCTGCCCAGGCACGTCCCGCAGGAGCCGTCGCCGCGTCCGGCCACGGTGTCGGCGATAGCCGCCGACGGGCGGTTCCTCGCGGGCGGGATCGACGACCAGACGCGCCTGCTCAGCCCGCCCGCGCCGCCGTTCGACTGGGTCGGCCTGGTCGGCGCCGTCGACGCGGTCGCCTGGCGGCTCGTCGCGCCCTCGACCGGCGACCGCGACCGCGCGTCCCTCGCCGCCCTGCTGCGGACCTGGGCCGACCAGCCGTTCGCCCGTCCCGGGACGTGGCGCCGCGGGTACGCCACCGGCGCCGCGCTGGCCCCGCTCAGCGAGACGGGCGGCACGGTGATCACCGGCATCGTCCGTCCCGCCGACCCCGCGCGCTCCTACCGCTTCCTCCAGACCGGCGGCGCCCCCGAGCCGGACGGCGCGAAGAAGGTACAGACCGCCACTGTCGCCCGCGACGACGCCGCGCGGCTCGTCCGCCTGCTGGAACTCCTAAAAGAGCACGGGCCGCTCCCGCTGGACAAGGACGCGGTGGCCGCGTTCTCCGCGCGCACCGGTGTCCGCAGGGCCATCGCCGCCCTCGTCCTGGACGGGCTGCCCCGCCGGGCCGAGGTCGGCGGCGACCGGATGGACAGGTTCGAGGCGCACGGCAAGATGCTGCGCGGCAAGCCGTACTCGGCGAGCAAGGCCGTCGCCGAGGAGGCGGAGCACCTGGCCCGCCGGCTCGACTTCGACGGACGGCTCCGCGTCCTCGCCGCCGCCATGCCCGACGACCCGGCCGACCTCTGGGCGGACGGCGGCCTCGTCGCCGCCGCCGAGCGGATGGCCGCGGTGTGGGTGGAACTGCTCGGCGGCCGGACGCCCGTGGACGAGGACGCCGCCGCAGAACTGGAAAGCGACCTCGGCTACGGCGACGGATGGCTGCCCGCGCTCGCCGACCCGTCCACGTCATCCGTCGCGACCGAGGACGTGCGCTGCGTCATCGCGGAGCGCAAGCCGGGCGATCTTGAGATCTACCCGGTCGCGTCCAACGGCTCCATCGGCAGACGCATCTACAGCGACCCCTACACCGGCATCGCGGCCGTCCTGGTCTGGGCGCTGACCCAGCGTCCCGTCGGCGACCCGGCCTGCGCGGGCGCGGCGGAGCTGCACGACCGCCTGCGGGCCCGCCTGGACGCCCCCGACCTGCTCCTCCCCCTCCGCGTCCAGTCGTTCAGCGGAGGACGGGCGGCGCGGTTCGGGCCGCGCACCGTGCCCGTCCGCCGGGCGACCGACAAGGCGGTGACCGACGAGCTCGCCGAGGACGACGCCTACGACAACGGCCTCATCATCGTCTCCGGCGCCGGCGGCAGCCTCAAGCGGCCCCTCCTGCGTCCCTCCGGGTTCGCCGACCCCGACGCGCTACCGCGCCTCGAACGCCTCTGCGCCGACCACGACATGCCGGACCTGCTGCTGGACGTCCAGGGCGTCAAGCTGCGCTACGACGGCGCCATCGCCCGCATGATCGCCCGCGCCGCCGACACCCCGGTCCCCGCGGGCGGCTACGAGGCGAACCCCCTGCTCAGCGTCCCCGACCTGGTCGCCGAGGCCGCCGCGCGCACCGGAACCAGCGCCGAAGCCGCGGCCCTCTACCTGCAACTGCTCACCCTCGCCCGCCCCACCGACCGCAACGTCCGCAAGTGGAACGGCTGGAGCGCAGCCGCCCACAAGGCCGCCCAGGACGAACTGGTCGGCCACGGCCTCGTCCAGCAGGACAAGCGCGCCCGCGCGGGCCGCACCGCCTTCATCCCCGGCGGCTGGACGCAGGTCAAGGCCCCCGACCTCCCCCTGGAGACCGCCAAACTGGCCCCGCACCTCGCCACCGTCCGCCGCGACAAGCAGATCCAGTGCCCCTTCC
>NZ_SMKU01000040.1 GCF_004349215.1 Actinomadura rubrisoli
GCCTGCTGCGCCGCGTGCTGGACGGGGGCGGCTGGACGTCCTGGGACACCCCGCCCGCCGATGCCGTCGACCCCGGCTCGGCGTACGGGAGAGCCCTGGCCGCCGCGCGGGAGCGCAGCGGGTGCGACGAGGCGGTCGTCAGCGGCTCGGGCGTGCTGCGCGGGCGCCGGGTCGCGTTCGTCGTGTCGGAGTTCCGCTTCCTGGCGGGCTCGATCGGCCTGGCCACCGCCGACCGGATCGTGGCGGCCGTCGAGCGCGCCACGGCCGAGGGCCTGCCGCTGCTGGCCGCGCCGTCCTCGGGCGGCACCCGCATGCAGGAGGGCACCGCCGCGTTCGTCCAGATGGCCCGCATCGCCGCCGCCGTCATGGCGCACCGCGCGGCCGGGCTGCCCTACCTGGTGTACCTGCGGCATCCCACCACGGGCGGGGTGTTCGCCTCGTGGGGGTCCCTCGGCCACGTCACCGCCGCCGAGCCCGGCGCGCTGATCGGCTTCCTCGGCCCCCGCGTCTACGAGGGGCTGTACGGCGAGCCGTTCCCGCCGGGCGTGCAGGTCGCCGAGAACCTCGCCGCGAAGGGCCTGCTGGACGCCGTCGTGGGAATCGACGACCTCGCCGGCGTCACGTCCGCCGCCCTGGACGTCCTGTGCGCCCGTCCGCCCGCGGCCGTACCGGACGACGTCCCACCCGCCAAGGCGGACGTCTCCGAGGACGTTCCTGCGTGGGAGTCGATCGGACGGTCACGGCGGCCCGACCGTCCGGGCGTCCGGGAACTGCTCCGGTACGGCGCCACGCACGTGACGCCCCTCTCCGGGACCGGCCAGGGCGAGGCCGACCCCGGCCTGCTGCTCGCCCTGGCCCGCTTCGGCGCGGCGCCCTGCGTCGTCGTCGGTCAGGACCGGCGCAGCCAGCGGACCGGGCATCCGCTCGGCCCGGCGGGCCTGCGCGTCGCGCGGCGCGGCATGCGGCTGGCGGCCGAGCTGGGCCTTCCGCTGGTCACCGTGGTCGACACGCCCGGCGCGGTGCTGTCGGCCGAGGCAGAGGAGGGCGGCCTCGCCGGGGAGATCGCCCGCTGCCTGGCCGACCTGATCACGCTCTCCGCGCCGACGCTGTGCGTCCTGCTCGGCGAGGGGACGGGCGGGGCCGCGCTGGCGCTCCTCCCCGCCGACCGCGTCCTGGCGGCCCGGCACGCCTGGCTGTCCCCGCTCCCGCCCGAGGGCGCCTCGGTGATCATGCACCGCACGCCCGATCTGGCGGGGGAGATGGCCGCCGCCCAGGGCGTCCGGTCGGCGGACCTCCTGCGGGACGGGCTGGCCGACGCGCTCCTCGACGAGCGCCCGGACGCGGCCGACGAGCCGGAGGCGTTCTGCCGCCGGGCCGCCGCGGCGGTCGAGCGGGAGCTTTCGGGCCTCGTCCCGGGCGGGCCCGCCGTCCGCCAGGCGCGCTACCGGCCGCCGTCCCGTTGACCGGATTTCATTTGGGTACGTACGATCTCAGTGTCGACCTCTGGAGGAACCCGTGCGCGCCCTGCTCATCCAGCACGATCACGTGTCGCCCTCGGGACCGGTGGGCGAGCGCCTGACCGGTCGCGGCTGGGACGTGGGCGAACTGCTCGTCGTGCCCGCCGACCGGCACCTGACCCCGGACGTGGAGTGCGCCTTTCCCGACCCCCTCGCCTACGACCTGATCGTCCCCATGGGCGCGCCCTGGTCGGTGGACGATCCGGGCGTCGCCTCCTGGGTCGTGCCCGAGCTCGACCTGCTCGCCAAGGCGCACGCGGGCGGCGTCCCGGTCCTGGGCATCTGCTTCGGCGGCCAGGCCCTCGCGGCCGCGCTCGGCGGCGGCGTCGAACGGGCCCCGCACGCCGAGATGGGCTGGGTGGACGTCGAGACCGACGACCCGTCGCTGGTCGGCCCCGGCCCCTGGTTCCAGTTCCACTACGACCGCTGGATCCTGCCGCCGGGCGCCACCGAGATCGCCCGCAACGCCGTCTGCTCCCAGGCGTTCGTCCACGGCCGCGCGATGGGCGTGCAGTTCCACCCCGAGATCACCGTGTTCGAGCTGGAGCAGTGGCTCTCCCACGGCGGCCACGTCGCGATGCGCGCCGAGGGCGCCGACCCGGACGCCATCCTGGAGGAGGTCCGCCGCACCGAGGCCGCCTCGATCCGCCGCACCCACGCCCTCGTCGACGCCTTCCTCGACCGAGTGGCCACCGCCTAGCGCGGTTCCGCGGACCCGGGCGCCTCGCCGACGAGGCCAGGCGGCCCGCCGACCGCGCCGGCGCGTCAGGACGGGTCGAGGAGGCCGGCGCGGTGGGCGAGGATCGCGGCCTGGACGCGGTTGGTCAGGGACAGCTTGGTGAGGATCCGGCTGACGTGGGTCTTCACCGTCGCCTCGCTCATGTGCAGGGCGGCGGCGATGTCGGTGTTGGACAGGCCGCCGCCCACCCGGACGAGGACCTCGCGTTCCTTGGCGGTCAGGACGGTGAGGCGCCGCTCGGCCTCGGAGCGTCCCGTGTCGGCGAAGTCGCGAAGCAGGCGCCGGGTGACCTTGGGGGAGAGCATCGCGTCGCCGCGCGCGGCGCTGCGGACGGCCGCCAGCATCTCCTGCGCCGAGGCGTCCTTCAGCAGGAAGCCCACGGCGCCGTGGCGCAGGGCGGTGCGCACGTACTCGTCCAGGTCGAAGGTGGTGAGGACCACGACGCTGGGCGGGCGGGGGAGGCGCGCCATGCGCTCGGTCGCGGTCAGGCCGTCGGCGCGGGGCATCCGGATGTCCATCAGGACGACGTCGGGAGCGCGGGCCCCGGCCTCCCGCAGCGCCTCGTCCCCGTCGGACGCCTCGCCGACCACCGTGACATCGGGGGCCGTCTCCATGATGGTGCGGAGCATGGCGCGCACCATCCACTCGTCGTCCACGATCAGGACGCGGATCACAGCGGCACCTCGGCGCTCACCTCGAAGCCGCCGCCGGGCGCCGGGCGCGCGGTCAGCTCGCCGCCGACGAGCCGGATCCGCTCGGCGATGCCGAGCAGGCCGTGGCCGCCGCCGGGCAGGCCGGGCCCGGGGCCGCGCGCCGGGCCGTTGGCGACGCGGAGTCGCAGGACGTCCGGGGTCTGCCTGATCCGGACGCTCGTCTCGGCGTCGCCGGCGTGCTTGTGGACGTTGGCCAGCGCCTCCTGCACGACCCGGTAGACGGCGTGCTCGATCAGGGCCGGGGGACGCGAGCCGGACTCGTTCGCGATCTCGAACGTGACCCGCATCCCGATGCGCCGCGACTCGGCGACGAGGTCGGCGAGGTCGGCCAGGCCCGGCTGGGGGGCGACGGGCGCGTCGCCGTCCGCGCGGAGCACCTCGACGAGGGAGCGCAGCTCGCCGAGGGCCTCGCGCCCGATGGCGCCGATGCTCCTGCCGATCGTGGTGGCGTCCCGCCCGTCCGACGCCTCAAGGGCGGTGGCGTGCAGCACCATCAGCGACACGCGGTGGGTGACGACGTCGTGCATGTCGCGGGCGATCTGGGCGCGCTCCTCGCCGCGCGCCCGCAGGATGTTCTGGTGCTGCTCGCGCTCCAGGCGCTCGGCCCGCTCGCGCATGCGGGCGATCAGCTCGCGGCGGGTGCCGGTGTACAGGCCGAGCAGGGCGGGCGCGACGCAGATCGCGGCGGTGAGCGGCGCGGCGGCGTCGGGGCCGCCGAGCCGCCAGATCGGGACGCCGACCACGGCGGAGGCGGCCAGCGTGCCGATCGCCGTCCGGCGCCATGACCCCGTGCGTTCCGCGAAGGCGTACTGCGCGACCATGACGGCGGTGAACGCGGCGAGCGTCACCCAGGCGGCCAGGGCGAGCGCGACGAACGGCTCGGGACGCCGCCTCCGGAGCAGCGCCGCCGCGCCGACCAGGAGGCCGAGCGGGACCGCGAACCACAGCGGCGGCTCCCAGCCGAGACCTGCGATCTCCCTGTCGCCGAACGACCGTCCCGCCCCGGCGTCGGAGTACGCGGTGCTCACCGCGACGGCGACCGCCACGAGCGCGTCCACTGCCGTCGGCCGTCTCATGGACGTCCACGCTAACCGGGCCGCGACCTGCGGGCATCCAGAGAAAGTTGTAGGCGGCGTCCACACTTCGCCTCCGGAGAAGGCGAGGATCGGCCGATGTGCCGGACGTGCCGTCGTGGCCAGCCTGAAGGGCATGTCCAGAGAGAACGAGAACGACCGGCGGCGCCTGAACCTCGTCTTCGCGGCCTTCTGCCTGGTGGCCGCCGTGCTGGCGCTGCTCCCAGAGGACCCGGCTCGGCCCGCCGTCCAGATGGCGGCGGGCTACGGGTATCCGATCGCCGCCGTCCTCGTGGCCGCCGCCGCCCTGCGGCGGGCCAGGCGCACACTGATCGTGTCGCACCTCCTCCTCGTCCCGGTGCAGTTCGTCTTCAGCTTCGGCGGCGGGTTCGCGCCGCTGGGCGGGATGATCTTCTCCGTGGTGGCCGCCGTGCTGATGCGACCGCGGTTCCCGCAGCTCAGGCGCCGCGCCCGGCGGGTGTGGCTGACCCTGCACGTCGGCGTCAGCGTCGGATGGCTGGGCCTGTCCCTGGCGATGACGACGCTGGCGGTCGCCGGGGCCACCGCCGGCGGCCATGCGGTGCGGCACGGCGCCTACGAGCTGATGCACGTGTTCGACCTCGCCATCGTGATCCCGAGCGTGGTCATGGCCATCGCCACCGGCCTCGTGGTGTCGCTGGGGACGCCCTGGGGCGTGCTCAAGCACTGGTGGGTGCTGCTCAAGCTCGTCATCGCGCTGGTCATCCCGGTCATCGCCACGGTCCAGAGCACGTGGATCGAGGAGCTGCGAGCGCGGACCGCCGATCCGGCGGGCGAGCCCGGCGGCCTGGGCCTCACGCTGGTGATCTGCATGGCCTGCTACGCCCTGCTGCTGTGGACGGCGGTCGCCCTGTCGGTCTTCAAGCCGGGCGGGAAGACGCGCTGGGGACGCGCCGCGAGCCGTCCCGCGCCCCGGCGCCGGACCACGGCGGCGCCCGTCGAGACGCGCATCTGACCACCCCGTCCAGGACGACCCCCTCTAGGACGATCCGCGACGAGGCGGCCGCCGGGGGCCGGAGTGGTGGCGGGAGCCCCGGCGGTGGCGGCGGCCGCGGGGGACGAACGCGGCGACGGCCCCGAGGGCCAGCCCGATCAGGAGCACGACGAGAAGGGCGGCGAGAACCCAGGTAGTGATCTTGAAGCTCCTGCATCTCGCGGTGTCGTCCGCCATAGGGTCGCGATCCCCTTCCGGTGTTCCTTCGCCCTTCCTAGGCTCCATGGTGACAGATCTCCGCCACACTCCGCGTCGTGGTAATTACTTACCGTGATTCGTAGTCAGGCGGCCGCGGCCTGGATCAAGGCCCTGAACAGGGCTTGCTGGGCCCGGTCGGTGGCGGCGGTGTCCTCGGGATGCCACTGGACGGCGAGGAACCAGCCGCGGGGATCGGCGAGCTCGGCGGCCTCGACCGTGCCGTCGGCGGCGTGCGCGGTCGGCTTCAGCGCGGGGGCCAGCGTCGCGACCGCCTGGTGGTGGTAGCAGGACGCGACCGTCTCCTCCGCGTCCAGGGTCTTGGCCAGCAGCGTGCCCGGCGTGACCGCCACCGGGTGCGCCTTGTGCCGGTGGTCGGGCTCCATGTGCTGGTCGAGCGTCCCGCCGAGGACCGCGTTGACGACCTGGAACCCCCGGCAGACGGCGAGCGCCGGTATCCCCGTCTCCAGGACGTGGGACGCCAGGGCCAGGTCGAACTCGTCCTGCTCCTCGTCCACGTCGTAGAGGGCCTCGTGCTCGTCGGCCGCGCCGTAGTGGCGCGGGTGGAGGTCGCCGCCGCCCGGGAGCAGGACGCCGTCGCAGCGCTCCAGCCGGGACGGGTCGAACGGCGCGGCCGGGTGCATGACGAACGGCTCGCCACCGGCCCGGAACACCGCCTCGACGAGGGCGCGGGCGGCCACCTCGGCCCGGTAGCGCAGGGCGGAGGCGCTCGCGGAGAAGCGGGCGGGAAGGGCGATGAGGGGGCGCGGGATCCCGGCTTCGGGGCGCCGGCTCCCGGCTTCGGGGCGCGGGCCTCCGGCTTCGGGGCGCGGGCTCACAGCTCGATCCAGGTGGTCTTCAGGTCGGTGTACTTGTCGAGGGCGTGCAGGGACTTGTCGCGGCCGTGCCCGGACTGCTTGACCCCGCCGAACGGAATGCTCATGTCCCCCTCCTCGTAGCAGTTGACCCAGACCGTCCCGGCGCGGAGGGCGCGCGACACGCGGTGCGCGGTGGACAGGTCCGACGTCCACACGGCGGCGGCGAGACCGTAGTCGGAGTCGTTGGCCATCGCGACGGCCTCGTCCACGTCGTCGAACGCAAGGACGGCGAGGACGGGCCCGAAGATCTCCTCGCGCGCCACCGGCATCTCGGGCTTGACCTGGTCGAAGACCGTGGGGCGGATGTGCGGGCCGTCGGCGCGGCCCCCGGTGCGCAGCCGGGCGCCCGAGGACTTGGCGGCCTCGATGTGCGCCATGACGCGCGCGTGGTGGGCGGCCGACACCAGCGGACCCATCTCGGTCGCCGGGTCCAGCGGGTCGCCGACGCGCAGCGACTCGGCGCGGGCCACGACCCGGTCGAGGACGCGGTCGGCGACCGAGCGGTGGACGAGCAGGCGGGACGGCGCGGAGCACATCTCGCCCGCGTTGAAGAAGATGTTCCCCGCGGCGGTGTCGGCGGCGACGTCCAGGTCCGGGGCGTCCGGCAGGACGATGTTGGGGGACTTGCCGCCGAGCTCCAGCCAGACGCGCTTGAGGTTGGACCCGGCCGCGTAGCGCAGGAAGTGGCGGCCGACCTCGGTGGAGCCGGTGAAGGCCAGGACGTCCACGCCCGGGTGCTCGCCCAGGGCGCGCCCGGCGATCTCGCCGGGCCCGTTGACGACGTTGAACGCGCCCGGCGGCAGCCCGGCCTCGGTCGCGAGCGCGGCCAGGTGCAGGGCGGACAGGGGCGACTCCTCGGCGGGCTTCAGCACGACCGTGCAGCCGGCGGCGAGGGCCGGGGCGATCTTCCACGCGGCCATCGTCAGCGGGAAGTTCCACGGGACGACGGCCGCGACGACGCCGGCGGGCTCGCGGGTGATGAGGGCGAGCGAGGACGCGGCGGTGCGGGGCGACTCGTCCAGTTGCTTGTCGGCGGCCTCGGCGTACCAGCGCAGGCACCCGATGAGGGCGCGCAGTTCGATACCGTGCGACTCGGTGATCGGCTTGCCCATCTCCAGGCTCACCAGCAGGGCGAGGGCGTCGCGGTCGCGCTCGACCAGGGCGGCCCAGCGCAGGAGCGCGGCCTTGCGCTCGGCGGGCGCGAGGCGCGGCCAGGGCCCGGCGTCGAAGGCCCGGCGGGCGGCGGCGACGGCGTCGTCGACCTGGGCCGTCCCGGCGGACGGGACGTGCGCGATCGTCAGGCCGTCGCGGGGGGAGACCACCGGGGTGGTGGCGGGATCGCCGGTGAACGCGCCGTCGATGTGGTGGCCGGTGTACGGGACGAGCCCGGCGGCCCGGGCACGCCATTCGTCGTACGGGACATCGGTCACGGGGCCCCTCCTCGCGCTAGAGTTCGTTTGAACCCAAACATTAGCCGGACAGGGTTGACCGCCGCCATCCCCGCTTCCTAAGTTATTTGGGACCAAACAAACTGGAGGTGCAGCGATGGCAACAGTCGCGGGCGTCGCCGTCGAACCCGGGCACTGGATCGGCGGTGAACGCGTCGGCTCCAGCCAGACGTTCACCGACGTCTCCCCGATCGACGAGCGGCCGATCGCCGAGATCGCACGGGGCGGGGCGCAGGAGGCGCAGGCGGCGGTGGACGCCGCACGCCGGGCCTTCCCCTCCTGGTCCAGGACGACCCGGGAGGAGCGCGCCCGGATCCTGCACGCGATCGCCGACGGCGTCGAGAAGCGGATCGAGGACCTGGCCCAGGTCGAGACGGCCGACAACGGCGCCCTGATCCGCTCGCACCGGCGCGGCGTGATGCCGCGCGTGGCGCACAACTTCCGCTTCTTCGCAGACTGGCTCCTCAAGCTCGGCCACGAGGACTTCGACACGCGAGGCCACACCAACCACGTCAGCTGGGACCCGGCGGGCGTCTGCGCCCTGATCACCCCGTGGAACGCCCCCCTCATGCTGGCCACGTGGAAGATCGCCCCGGCGCTGGCGGCCGGGAACACCGTGGTGCTCAAGCCCGCCGAGTGGACGCCGCTGACCGCGTCGCTGCTGGCCGGCATCGCCGCCGAGGCGGGCCTGCCGGACGGGGTGTTCAACGTCGTCCAGGGCTACGGGGCCGAGGTCGGCGGCCCGCTGACCGCGCACCCCGACGTGCGGCGGATCAGCTTCACCGGGTCGGTGCCGACGGCCAGGGCGATCGCCGCGGCCGCCGCCCCGCACCTCACGCCGCTGTCGCTGGAGCTGGGCGGCAAGTCGCCGCTGGTCGTCTTCGCCGACGCCGACCTGGACCTGGCCGTCGACCTGGCGGTGGAGCAGTACGACAACGCCGGGCAGGTCTGCCTGGCCGCGACCCGGCTGCTCGTCGAGTCGTCCATCGCGGACGAGTTCACCGAGCGCTTCATCGAGAAGGCGGGCCGGATCAAGCAGGGCGACCCGCGCGACGCCGCCACCGACATGGGCCCGCAGATCCACCGGCGGCACCTCGAACGGGTGGACGGCTTCGTCCAGCGGGCCAAGGACGCCGGGGCGCGCGCGCTCATCGGCGGCGGCCCCAACGACGAGCTGGGCGGCCTCTACTACCGTCCGACGCTCTTCACCGGGGCGTCCGAAGGCGCGGAGATCCTCACCGAAGAGGTGTTCGGTCCCGTCCTGACGCTCCAGACCTTCGACACCGAGGAGCAGGCCATCGCCATGGCGAACGGCACCCGCTTCGGTCTGGCCGCGACCCTCGCCACCGGCGACCCAGAGCGCGCGCGGCGCGTCACCGAACGGCTCGTGGCCGGGACGGTCTGGGTCAACTGCTTCTTCGTCCGCGACCTCCAGGCCCCGTTCGGCGGTTCCCGGCAGTCGGGGATGGGACGCGAGGGCGGCGACTGGTCGTTCGACTTCTACTGCGATCTCAAGAACACGGTGACGGCACCATGGGCGAAATAGTCGGCGCGGGCCTCCTCGCGCACGTTCCCACGATCGTCCTCCCCGAGGTGACGCGGCGCGAGCTGAACGGCGGCGCGGACACCACCCTCGTCCCCGGGCTGAAGCGCCTGCGCGCCGAGGTCTTCGACCGCGACGACTACGACACCGTCGTCGTCCTCGACTCCCACTGGGCCACGACGGTCGAGTTCGTCACCACGGCCCACGACCGGCGCGCCGGGCTCTACACGTCCGAGGAGCTGCCGCGCGGCATGTGCCGCATGCCGTACGACTTCCCCGGCGACCCCGAACTGGCCCGCGCGGTCGCCGACTACGCCGACGAGCACGGGACGTACATCACCCCGATCGACGACCCGTACCTGCCGATCTACTACGCCACCGTCAACCTGTGGACGCACCTCGGCGTCCGCGACAACCCCTACCTCGGCGAGCCCGGCCGCCGCTGGATGTCGATCGGCGTGTGCCAGACCGCCGACACCGAGGACTTCCTGCGCCTCGGCCGCGCCCTGCGCGACGCCATCGCCGCGAGCGACCGGCGCGTCCTGCTGATCGCCTCCGGCGCCCTGTCGCACACGTTCTGGCCGCTGCGGGTGATCCGCGACCATGAGGCGGCCGGGCCCGAGCACATCTTCAGCCCCGAGGCGCGGGCCGCCGACGAGGAGCGCATCGGCTGGCTCCGCGACGGCGACCACGCGCGCATGCTCGACACGATGCCGGACTTCCTGCGCTACAAGCCGGAGGCCCGCTTCGGCCACTACCTCATGATGATCGGCGCCCTGGGGGAGCGCGCCTGCACCGCCCCCGGCCGCCTCTACAGCGAGTACGAGAACTCCGTCGGAACCGGCCAGGTGCACATCTGGTTCGACCGGCCCGAGAACGGATGGACCCCCTGATGGCCGAATACCGACGGATCCTGCTGGACGGCGCCGCCACCCAGGTCGTCCGCGACGGCGACGACCTCGTCAGCGCGGACGGCCGCCGTGTGCGCGCGGGCGACGCCGTCCACCTGCCGCCGTGCGAGCCGTCCAAGGTGATCGCGGTGCACCTCAACCACCGCAGCCGCGTCGAGGAGTTCCAGACCGCGCTGCCGCCCGCGCCCACGTTCTTCCACAAGCCGACCTCCGCGCTGAACGCGCACGGCGGCGCGGTCGTGCGGCCCGAGCGCTGCGAGTACCTCAACTACGAAGGCGAGATCGCCATCGTCATCGGCCGGACGGCCCGCAACGTCTCGCCGAAGGAGGCGGGCGACTACATCGCGGGCTACACCGTCGCCAACGACTACGGCCTGCACGACTTCCGCGACACCGACGCGGGCTCGATGCTGCGCGTCAAGGGCTCCGACACACTCTGCCCGCTCGGCCCCGGCCTCGTCACCGGCTGGGACTTCCACGGCAAGTACCTGCGCACCTACGTCAACGGGGAGCTGGTGCAGGACGGCAGCACCGACGAGATGGAGTGGGACATGCACTACCTCGTCGCCGACATCGCCCGCACCATCACCCTCTACCCGGGGGACGTGCTGCTGTCGGGCACCCCGGCCAACTCGCGCCCCGTCCGTCCGGGCGACGTGGTGGAGGTCGAGGCGGAAGGGCTCGGACGGCTCCGCAACCACATCGTCACCGGCCCCGTCCCGATCCGCGACGACTGCGGCGCGCAGCCGACCGCGTCCGAGGAAGTGATCTCCACGGCGTTCGGCGGTGACTGGGAGTTCCGCGGCATCCGAGCGCCCCAAAGGTAGTTGGTGGGGGGTCGCCCCCTCAGAATGAGAGGTAGTTGCCGGGGGGTCTGGGGCCGCCCCCCGGCCGGCCTGGGCCTCCAGCCTCGAAGCTCTTCAGTGGCCGGGATTTCGTTCCGTGATCCATGACGCGATCTGCGCTCGTGAATTGAATCCGAGTTTGACAAGGATGTTCCCGACGTGCGTATCGACGGTGCGCTTTGCGATGACGAGCTGCTCGGCGATCTTCTTGTTCGACATTCCGGCGGCCACGAGACCCGCGATCTGCAGTTCGCGCAGCGTCAGGGTCCCGTCAGCACGCTTGGGTGAACGTGCTTGGATCCTCTTTTCTTCTAGTGCGTACGCCAGGGCCTCGTCCGGTGCCAGCGCGGCTCCGCGGGAGACCGCCGAATCGAAGGCCTCGTCACCGATGTCGGCGCGGGCTTCATGCTCGCAGCGGCTGCGGTGCGCCTGCCAGGGGCGGGAGCCGAACAGTGGCAGGCCGATGCCTTGCCACAGGTGCGTCGCGCATCCGAGCAGAACCGCGGCGCGGTCCGAATTGCTCCGGCCGGCCGCGATCCATGCCAGCAGCTCGAAGGCCATGGCGCGCCCAAGAGCGTCGTGAAAGCTCCGCTGGAGTTGAAGACTGTCTTGCACCCGGGCGGCGGATGACGACAGGTGTCCCCTGGTCAGATCGACGAAGGCGAAGCCGTAGAGCGCATATGACCTCATCAAGAACTCGTCATGGCGTTCACACAGGGACCGGCAGAGCTCGAAATGCTCTCCGGCCTCGTCGATATGGTCGCGAAAGAGGTACGCGAGTCCTAGGCTGACGTTCAGAATCGCTCTCAGCCCGGCGGGCGCCTGGAGTTGCTCGTACAGTGCGAGAGCATTCGACATGGTCGCTGTCGCGCGCTCGGAGTCCCCGTTGAAGTGCTCTGTCAGTCCCAGCGTGTGGACGCCGTAGGCATGGGTGAGCGGCTCGTCGAGATCGTCGGCCATCGCGATGCACGCTCGTGCGGAGGCCGTCGCCGTGGCGTGATCGCCCTGCAGTCCGGCCACGTAGGCGTGCGTTCCCAGCGCCCATGCCCTCTCGGGGCCGGCTTCGGTGCCAGAGGCCAGGAGAAGGTCCAGCCAGAAGCGGCCTTCCGCGAGGTTGGACGCCACCCAGAGGAACCACGGTGACCCGGCCAAGCGCAAGCCTGCTCGTTGCTGTCCGGGCTCCTTCAGGCAGTACTCGAACGCGGCGCGGAGATTCGGCTGTTCTTGTTGGAGCCGGACGAACCACTCCTGCTGCTTCGGACCGAACCACTCCGCCGTGGCCTTGTTGATCAGGTGGAGGTACCAGCCGCAATGCCGTCGCCGTATTCCTGGGCCGTCCTCTGTTTCCGTCAGGCGTTCTTGACCGTACTCCCGAAGGGTTTCCAAGAGTCGGAATCGGAGGTGGCCGCCCGACTCCTGCCGTATCAGGATGGACTTGTCGATCAAGCCCGCGATGACGTCGAGGATCGACTCCGAGGGCAGCCTTTCGTCCACGCAGACGGCCATCGCGCCCTGGAGATCGAAGCTGCCCACGAAGGCGGCGGAGCGCGTCCACAGCAGTTTCTCGGCCGGGCTGCAGAGCTGGAAGCTCCAGCCGATCGTCGCGCGCAGCGTCTGATGCCTCGCGGGGGTCGTCCGGCTGCCGCCCGTGAGCAGATCGAGCCGGTGATCGAGCCGGGCCGCCAGCTCGGCGACGGTCAGGACCCGGAGGCGGACCGCCGCCAGTTCGATCGCGAGCGGATTGCCTTCCAGCTGCTGGCAGATCCTCGCGACCTCGGGCAGGTTCGCGGCGGTCATGGTGAACCCTGGAACGGCGTCGGCTGCTCGTTCGCCGAACAGGGCGAGCGCCGGGTACAGGTGCTCATCGCCGGGGGCCACCGGTGCTTCGACATCCGGTACGGGCAGGGGCGGAACCTGCATCAGCCGTTCACCGGGGACGCCCAGCGCGTGTCGGCTAGTTGCCAGTATCCGGATGTGCGGGGCGTGTTGCAGCGTGCGGAAGACGACCGACGCGGCCTCGTCGAGAAGGTGCTCGCAACTGTCGAGGACGAGCAGCATGTGGCGTCGCCGGAGATGGTCGATGAGGACGGTCAGCGGCGCTCGGCCGGACATCTCCGCAACCTCAAGTGCGTCCAGGAGGGTCTGCGCCAGGAGTTTCGGCTCGCGCAGTTCTCCCAGCTCGACGACCCTGACTCCATCTTTGAAGGTTCGCTGCACTTGGGCGGCGGCCTTGAACGCAAGTCTCGTCTTCCCGACACCACCGGCGCCGATGAGGGTGACGAGCCGGCTAGCGGCCACCAGCTCGCGAGTACGTGTTAGTTCGTCGCGGCGTCCGACGAAGCTCGTCAGTTCTGAGGGAAGAAGCGCTGCGCGTCCCGTTGAGCCCGTCATGCCGCGGCGCTCCGGACGGTCCGGTCAGTCCGGGCACGGATCACGCGGTCGGCGAGCTTTGAAGTGTCGGTACGCCGGTACGCATTTTGCGCGATACCCGCGCCGGCCACGGCCGCGCATCCTGGCCTTAGCCGAGGATCGGGAGGTGTGAGATGCACGTGCAAGAACATCAGGTCGCGACATGGGCTCCGCGGGGGCCCCGCCGGAATCGGAGCCGCGGCAGGCGGGGTCACGGTCGCCCCAGCAGGTTCTCCGACACGTTCTGCAGGTGGACTCTCATGGCCTGACCGGCGCCGTCGGCGTCACGATCGCGCAGCGCCCTGACGATCTCCACGTGCTCGGCGTGGTAGCGACGGCGCCGCTCCGGTGTGGAGGTACGGCTCTTGAGGGACCCCCAGACCGGCAGTGACCGGGCGGTGTTGAGGACGTCGTACATGGTGAGCAGCAGGCCGTTGTGAGCGGCCTTCGCGATGCTTCGATGCAGTTTGGCGTCCCAGGACTCGAACGACGCGAAATCGTCACTGGCTCCGCCCGCGGCCAGGCAGTCGCCGATCCCTTCCAGGTCGGCCTGCGTCGCCATGCTGGCGGACAGGGCCGCGACCTGGGGCTCCACGAGCAGCCGGGCCTGCATGATCTCGGCGGGCGAGCTGTCCGCGGGCGCTCCGGCGATGTCGATGGCGACGTCGGTCAGGAAGGTGCCGCGGCCTACTTGCCGCTCGATGATGCCGTCGCGCTCCAGCGCGCTGAGCGCCCGGCGAATCGCGCTGCGCGGTGCGGCGAGTCGCTCGACGAGCGCGCGCTCGGTCGGCAGCTTCGCGCCCGGCCCGAAGGTTCCGTCTTGCGCACCGTCGAGCAGCAGGGCCCGCAGCGATTGTTCGACACCCATCATGCGATCACGATACGCCGCCGGACGATACCAATCAAGACCAATGTCGTGGCATAGGGCAGCACGTCAGAGTATTGACGACAATGATCCGGGGACGTACTATCTGCCACAGCTCGCCAAATTGGTAATATTGGTTCAGATTGGTGCAATGTATGAAGCTGGTGACCTTCTCGCCCGGATCCGCTTCGCCTCGCGTCGGCACGGTCGACCTCGGCATGGTGCGGGACGTCAGCGGCGTCCTGCCCGCGAACGCGGGGATGCTCGAAGTCGTCGAAGGATGGGCGGAGGCCGCCCCGCTGCTGGCGGCGGCCGGTGCCGACCTCCCCGCGTATCCGCTGGCGGACGTGCGGGTGCATGCCCCGATCCCGGAGCCCCGTCGCAATATCTTCTGCGTCGGTAAGAACTACCGCGAGCACGTCGTGGAGTTCGGCCGCAGCGGCTACGACCAGCCGGACCGCTCGGAAGCGATGCCCACGTACCCGGTGGTGTTCTCCAAGGCGACCACGTCGGTCACCGGCCCGTTCGATGACATCGAACCGCACGCGGCCGTCAGCGCCGAACTGGACTACGAAGCCGAGCTCGCCGTGATCGTCGGACGGGGCGGGCGCGGCATCAGCCGGGAGCGCGCTTTCGAGCATGTCTGGGGCTACACGATCATCAACGACGTGACCGCGCGGGACCTGCAGCGCGCTCACAAGCAGTGGCTGATCGGGAAATCCCTCGACACGCACGCCCCGATGGGGCCCTTCGCGGTGACCGCGGACGAGATCACCGACGTCACCGCCTTGCGGGTCGAGAGCCGCGTCAACGGGGACCTGCGGCAGTCCGCCTCCGTCAAGGATCTGATCTTCGACATTCCCGAGCTGATCGCGACGCTGTCGGCCGGGATCACTCTGCTGCCGGGCGACATCATCGCCACCGGCACCCCCGCGGGCGTCGGTATCGGCTTCGCCCCTCCGCGGTTCCTGGTCAGCGGCGATGTCGTCGAGACGTCGATCACCGGCCTCGGCGCACAGCGCAACCGCATCGCATGACGGATCGCATGACAGGAGGACCCGGTTACATGATCGGCCAGAACGACACGGCCCCCTGGGCATGGAGCGCGACAGAGATCGTCCGCAAGGTCTCCGACGGAACGGCGACCTGCAGCGAGATCACCCGGTCCTGCCTCGATCGCGTCCACGCCGTCAATCCGGAGCTGCGAGCCGTGGTCGAGGTCGACGAGGACGGCGCGATGGCGGCCGCGGCCGCGGTCGACGAGCGGGCACGGCGGGGAGCGCCTCTCGGCCCGCTCGCCGGCGTGCCCATGGTGACGAAGGTGAACGTCGACCAGCGCGGCAGCGCCACCACCAATGGCGTGACGGCCTTCCGGGACCGCATCGCCGAACACGACAACCCGGTCATCGCCAACCTGCGCCACGCCGACGCGATCATCCTCGGCCGCAGCAGCACCCCGGCGTTCTCCTGGCGCTGGTTCACCGACAGCGAGCTGTACGGCGCGACGCTCAACCCGTGGAACCCGGCACGAACCGTCGGCGGATCCAGCGGCGGGTCGGCCGCGGCGGTCGCCGCGGGCATGGTCCCTCTGGCGCACGGCAGTGACCTCGCCGGGTCCATCCGCTATCCGGCGATGGCGTGCGGCCTGTTCGGGCTGCGCCCCAGCCAGGGCCGCGTGCCCAGCTATGACGCGTCCGCACCCGCCGAGCGCGCACCGTTCGCCCAGCTTCTCGGGTCCCAGGGACCGATGGCGCGGTCCGTGGCGGACCTGCGGTGCGCGCTGCGGGCGATGGAGCGCTACAGCGACTTGGATCCGTGGACGGTGCCCCACGCCGGCAGGGCGGATGACTCCACCGTGCCGTGCCGGGTCGCGGTGGTACGCGACGTGCCGTGGGCCGACGTCGATCCGGCCGTCTCCGCGCAGGTCGACCTCGCCGCCGGGCGCCTGAAAGCGGCCGGGTACGACCTCGTCGACGCGGTGCCCCCCGGTTTCGAGAGCACGCTCGATATCTACCGAGGGCTGCTGTGGGAGGCCGGCCACGGCCTTCTGAACACGATCGACCGCCACGGCGACGACGCCAGCCGGGCCGTCGCCGAGGTCTTCCGCGGCATGGTCGCCGATCTCGACGTCGCCGACTACTTCGGGCTGTTCGGCAGACGTACCTCCATGGCGCGGGACTGGCAGGTCTTCCTCGACGAACACCCGCTGGTGCTGATGCCCGTGTCGTGGCAGCAGCCGTTCCCGGCCGGCTATGACCAGCGCGGCGCCGATGCGGTCCGCCGCGTGATGGCTTCGATGGTCCCCGCCATCGCGGTCAACCTGTGCGGATTGCCCGCTGTGACCGCTCCGACCGCCTTCAACGCCGACGGTCCGCTCGGCGTCCAGATCGTCGGCCGCCGGTTCCGCGACGGCCAGTGCCTCGCCGCGGCCGAGGCCGTCGCCGGCGACACCGCGCCCATCGCACCCGTCGTGCTCACCGGAACGCGCTGAGACCCCATCGAAAGAAGGAGACAGATGTTCACCACGGTCGAATACGTCAACCCCGATGGGGCCTGTGAGGCGCAGGGACTGTACTCGCACCTGACCGCCGTTCCCGCCGGAACCGACCTGCTGTTCGTCGCAGGCCAGCTCTCCGTCGGCGGCCAGGGCGAAATCGTCGGGATCGGCGACTTCGCCGCCCAGTTCGCGCAGGTCCATCGCAATCTGGAAGCCGTGCTGACCGGAGCCGGCGTCACCTGGAACCACATCATCCAGTTCCGCACCTACCTGGTCCACTCCCAGGACATCGCCACGTTCATGACGCTGCGCGCCGAGCTGTACCCGACGTTGTTCGCCTCGGCTCCGCTGTACCCGCCGAACACGCTTCTCACGGTGGACCGGCTGGTCAAAGAGGACTTCTTGGTCGAGATCGAGGCGATCGTCGCCGGTCCGTCCGCGCGCCTGCCCCATCTGCGCCCCACCACGCCGGAGGCGGCCTCGTGAGCCGGATCGTGGGCGGCATCAGCATGTCGCACGCACCTGGAATCGTCGGCTGGCCGGAGAAGGTCGAGGAGAACCAGCTCGCGCGGATAAGCACCGCGGTCGATCGCATTGCGGGCTACCTTGAGGATGTCAGGCCGGACGTGGTGGTCGCCTTCCTTGACGACCATTTCGAGAACATCTTCCGATCGATGGCCCCGACGTTCGCGATTCCGGTGGCCGAGTCCCACCAGGGGCCCGCGGATTACTTCGTCAAGGTCCTGCGTATGGACGCCCCGGTGGAGATACCCGGCGCGCCCGAGTTCGCCGGACAGTTGCTGCGGCAGACCGTACACGCGGGCTTCGACGTGACTCGGATGGGGCGTATCGACTACGGGAACAACCTGATGGCGGTCTGGAACCTCATCCGGCCGCAGAACGACCTCCCGGTCGTCCCGATCTTCGTCAACGTCTACCATCCGCCGCTGCCGACCATGGACCGCGCATACGAGTTCGGGGCCGCCGTGCGGCGGGCGATCGAGTCGATGCCCGGCGGTGAACGGGTGCTCATTCTGTCCACCGGCGGCCTGTCGCATTGGCCCCCGATCTGGCTTGAGCACATCCAGGACTGGCCCGAGGTCATGCAGCCCTACCTGGAGCGGATCAAGCGCTACCAGTTCGAAGGACGATCGGTGCTCAAGGACGACCCCAAGCTCTTTCACGACATGGGGGTCTACGAGCGGCTGATGGCCGACGTGATGGACAAACCCGTCGTCGCACCCGAATGGGACCGGCATTTCCTCGACCTCATCGCCGCAGGCGATGCCGGGGCCGTCCGCGCGCTCACCTACGGCGAGATCGAGTCCAATGCCGGATTCGGCGCCCACGAGGTCCTCAACTGGGCGGCGGGAATGGGCGCCATGGACGGCGCGCCGGCCACCGTTCTGAACTACGAACCCGTGCCGGAGTGGATCTGCGGAATGGGGTTCGCGATCTACGACACCCCGAGCACGGACGGCCGCACGACGAGCAGGCGCAAGGAGGCTTAGCAATGACCACCACCGAGAAGCCCGCTGAGCGTAGTCCGGTCCTGACTCGCGGCCTGGTGTCGAAAGACGGCTCGCGGGTGAGCCGGGCCGTCTACTCCGACGAGCAGCTCTACCTCCGTGAACTGGACACCATATTCGGCAAGGCGTGGCTACCGCTGGGGCACGAGTCCCAGCTGCCCAAGAAGGGATCGTTCTTCACGACCTTCATGGGGGAGGACGCGGTCATCGTGTCCCGCGGCGCCGACGATCGGATACGGGTGCACCTCAACGCGTGCAGCCATCGCGGAGCAACGGTGTGCCTGGAGGACTCCGGCACCGCCAAGTCCTTCGTCTGCCCCTACCACGCCTGGACCTTCGCCGCCGACGGACGTCTGGTGGGGGTGGCGATGGAGGACAGGTACTACAAGACCGTTCCGATCGACAAGAGCCGGCATGGACTCACCCCAGTGGCGCACGTCGACAGCGTCCACGGAATGATCTTCGCCACCTTCGATCCGAACGCACGGCCGCTCCGCGAGGCACTGGGCAACATGATCCCGTTCCTCGACGCGATCTTCGGCCGGCAGGAGGGCGGAGTCGAGGTCATCGGCGCACCGCAGAAGTGGCGGGTGCCGACCAACTGGAAGATCTACCAGGATAACTTCGCCGGCGATGAATACCACGTCTCATCGACCCATGGGTCGTCCGTCGAGACGATCCAGCTCGACTGGGATGCCTACCTCGAAGAGGTCCGGCACTGCTATGTGGAGGGCGGCCACGGGTTCGCGGCCAGGTTCGTCGAGCCCAACGGGGCGGAGAGCGCCTACACCACGGTCGAGCAGCCCAGCCTGTTCAGCGTCGAAACGCAGGCATATCTGGCGCAGGAGGCCGCCGAGGCGGAAAGGCGCGTGAGCGCCGTCCATCTGCGTTGCCAGCTCGTCGCCGGCACGGTGTTCCCCAACTGGTCGCTCCTGCCGGTGTACAACACCTTCCGGATCTGCCACCCCAAGGGCCCGAACGAGATCGAGTTGTGGTCGTACTTCTTCGTCGCGAAGAACGCGCCCGAGCAGGTCAAGCGGGAACTCGGAAAGGCGTACAACTTCTCCTTCGGGCCCGCCGGAATCATCGAGCAGGACGACAGCGCGATCTGGGAGTCCGTCGCGCGCACCGCCCGCGGCGCATACGGCCGCCGCGGCGTCGCCGACTACTCCATGGGCCTCGGTGAAGAGAGCTGGCACGAGGGCCTGGGTTGCATGATCACCCCGCGGCTGAGCGAAGCCGCGCAACGCAACTTCTACCGGCACTGGGCCGCGGTCATGGAGGTCGGCGAATGACTACCGCGATGGCGAAGCGCGGCGCCCCGGTGGACATGGCCACCTGGTTCTCCGTGAACCGCTTCCTCACCGAAGAGGCCCGGCTCCTCGACAACCGCGAGTACGAGAAATGGGTCGAGCTGTTCACCGAGGACGTGCACTACTTCATCCCCAGCCGCAAGGTCCGCATGATCAGCGCCAAACCCGGCGATCGGGACCTCGAACACGAACTCAGCAGCGACGGCCGGCCGTGGGTGATGTCGGAGAACATCCACGAACTCAGGCTGCGGGTCGCGCGGGTCAACAGCGCCCGCCAGCTCTGGTGCGAGAACCCGCCGGCTCGCAATCGGCACCTCGTCACCAACGTCGAGACCTATCACACAGAGGTCGCCGAAGAGCTCTCGGTGAGGTCCAGCTTCGCCGTGCTCCACGCCCGTTTCGACAGCCAGGGCACCACGTTCATCGGCGAACGCCAGGACGTGCTGCGCCGCGCCGGCGACACATACAAGATCGCGTACCGCAAGGTCGTCCTCGACTCCACCGTGATCTGGGCGGGCGCGATCTCGACGTTCTTCTGATCCCGGTGATCCACGCCGGCACCCGTCCACCACGATAAGGAGGCCCCGCCCATGGGATGGCTTGATGGCACCGTCGCGATCATCACTGGAGGCGGTTCCGGGCTCGGTCGCGCCGTTCTCGGCCGTTTCCGCACCGAAGGCGCCCAGATCGTCGTCCTTGAGCACAGCAAGGCCAAGATCGACGAGCTGCGCGAGGAGTACCCGGACCTCGTCGCCGTCCAGGGGGACGCGACGACGCTCGAAGCCAACCGTGAAGCCGTTGAGGCCGCGGTGAACGCATTCGGCCGCCTGGACAGCTTCATCGGCAACGCCGGTCTGTGGGACGGCAACACCGCCCTGGTCGGCCTGCCCGACGAGGAGTTCGAGGACACCTTCCGTTCGGTCTTCGACCTCAACGTCAAGGCTTATATCGCCGGAGCCAAAGCGGCACACGATGAGCTGGCGAAATCCGGCGGCAACATCGTCTACACGTTGTCCAACGCTTCTTTCTACCCCGACGGCGGGGGCGTCTGGTACACGGCGAGCAAGCATGCCGGGGTCGGAATCGTCCGCCAGCTCGCGTTCGAGTTCGCTCCCGATATCCGGGTCAACGGGGTCGCTCCCGGTGCGTTCGCGTCGGATCTGCGCGGCCCGGCGAACCTCGGCCTCGACCGCACGTCGCTGACGCGAGACCGCAACGAGTCCGCCATCGCCGCCGTGCTGCCGCTGGATTTCTCGCCCGCGGCGGAGGACTACACCGGGGCGTACGTATGGCTCGCCTCCAACCGCAATTCGAGCACGACGACTGGTGCCGTCCTCCAATCCGACGGCGGACTCGGCGTGCGCGGCATCGGTCGCGTCGCAGGCGGCGGGAAAGGAGCATGACCCCGCTCTCATCCAGCCCGTCCGAACCGCACGTCGTGATCCTCGGGGCCGGTCACGGCGGCGGAACGCTCGCGGCCCTCCTGCGCCAGTACGGTCACGGCGGCCCCATCACCATCGTCGGGTCCGAACCGCGCCTTCCCTACGAACGCCCACCCCTGTCCAAGGCATGGCTGCGCGGCGGATTGAACCCCGATTCGCTCGCGCTCCGGCCGGAGGAGTTCTATCGCGCCGAACAGATAACAACGCGCCTCGGCGTCACCGCTAGAGCGATCGACCGCGGTCGGCGCAGCGTCGCACTCGACGACGGCAGCACGCTCGACTACGACGTTCTGGTCATCGCCACCGGAGCACGGCCGCGACGGCTTCCCGCCGAGTGCGGCGACGGAGACGACGTCCTGCACTTGCGGGACCAATCCGACGCCACGCGCATACGTGATTCACTGGGGCCGGGCAAGCGCGTGGTGCTCTGCGGCGGCGGCTATATCGGCCTTGAGATCGCCGCCGCCGCACGAGGCCACGATATGGACGTCACGGTCGTCGAACAGCAACCGCGGCTGCTGAACCGTGTCGCGTCGCCGCAGCTGGCCGAGTTCCTCCGCGGCTACCACGAAGCCAACTCGGTGCGGGTGGTCCTCAGCGCATCCGTCGCCTCGGTTCAACGCGAGGCCGGGCGTGTGACGGCGGTCGAACTCGCCACCGGCGAACAACTATCCTGCGATGTCGTCGTCGTTGGCGTTGGCGCCGAACCCCGGCTGGAGTTGGCGGCTGATGCCGGACTGCCCTGCGCCGAAGGCATTCTTGTCGACGAGCTCGCGCGAACGGCCGACCCGGACATCTTCGCGATCGGTGATGTGACCGCTCGTCCCGTTCCTTTCCGCGATGGCCACGTGCGCCTTGAGAGCGTCCCGAGCACTCTGGAACAGGCGAAGCAGGCGGCCGGCGCCATTGCCGGCCGGGTACGACCCGTACCCGAGGTCCCCTGGTTCTGGTCCGACCAGTACGACTTGAAAATCCAGATCGCCGGCCTCTACGGACCGTCACTCACGACGACGGCGCGGGGCGTCGCCGACGACGGGATGACGGTCACCCACGACGACGGAGACCACCTCGTGTCCGTCGAGGCCGTCAACCGGCCCGGCGACTTCATGATCGGAAAGAAGCTCATCGGACGCCGGGACCCGCTCGGTTCGACGTTGCTGCGGAACCCGACCCTCACCCTTCGTGACCTCGCGAAACAACCCGTGCAGTAAAGGCGGACGCCGATGCCGAAGATCACCTACGTCGAGCATGACGGAACTTCACGGACCGTTGACTTGGAGCCGGGACTGTCCGTCATGAAGGGCGCGATCCGCAACAACATCCCGGGCATCGACGCCGAGTGCGGTGGCCAGATGTCCTGCGCCACCTGCCACGTGCACGTCGACCGGGAATGGACGGCCAAGGCCGGCCCGCCGCGCGAAGCCGAGCGGACGATGCTGGAGTTCGCCGACGACACCAGCGAGCACTCACGTCTCTCCTGCCAGATCAGAGTCTCGGACGAGCTCGACGGCCTGATCGTCCGCACCCCGGAGAGCCAGGGATAGCGCCTTCGGCGGTATTCATCAAGCCTCGAAGCAAGGAAGACCACAATGGACAGACCCCCCGACGTTCCGTCGCCACTTGAGGTCAGATACACCGACGATCCCCGTGTCGTCCTGCACGCTGCGACCGAGGATTACACGGCTCACGTCACGCCGCTCACCTGGCGCAGTGGCCGCCTCTCCTTGGCGATGGCCTATTGGGCCTTCGCAAGCGCGGTGGCCTACATGGTCACAGCCGCGGCGCTGGTAGCGGCCGTCGGTACAAGAGACACCCTTATCGGAGCGGGACTGACGGTCGTCGTGGCGGGCGGGTTCAGCTACGTGCTATCCGGTTACGCGGCAAGGACCGGGCTCAGTATGGCGATGCTGTCCCGGCGGCTGTTCGGGGCCTCCGGAGCGGTACTCGCTCCGCTTCTTCTCTGCGCGACCACGGTATACCTGTACGTCCTGGAAGCCGCCATCATCGCGGCGGCCTTGCGCCACTATTTCGGCGCCATCGATATCAAGATCTGGTATCTCGTGGTCGTGCTCGTCAACATCCCTCTCGCGCTCGGTGGCGTCAGGCGCTGGCTGGACAAGTTCAGTGGCTTCCTGCTTCCCTTCTATGCCGCCGGGATGGTAGCCGCCGTAGTGGTCGCGGCGGTGAAGTACGACGTGCCGGACTCCTGGCTCACCCAGGGTGCGTCCATCCCGCAATCGGTGTCAGGACCAGGCTGGCTGTACGCGTTCTCCGTCTACACCGCGTTCTGGGTCGGGTCGATGCTCGCCGTGGATTTCGGCCGGTTCGGCAAACCTCGTGATCAACGCTTCAACGGGGTCGTGGCATTCGGGCCGGTACTGTACACGATAGGGATTCTGTTCAACGGGCTCGCAGCCATCTTCATCGTTGCGACCGTCCCGCTGGACGGCCCCTTGTCAGGGGTTTCCGTCGTGATCGCGCTGATGGGCCTGATGGGCGTCTCCGGGCTGCTCCTGGTCATCGTCACGCAGGTTCGGATCAATACCGGCAACCTGTACGCCGCGTCGACGAATCTGGAACTGTTCGGCATGCAGGCATTCAGGGTCAAGGCGCAGCGGGGGTGGTGGCTGGCGGCAATCGGCGTCATCGCCTACCTGCTCATGTTGACCGATGTCTTGAGCTACCTGCTCACGGCTCTGGCTTGGCAGGGCATTTTGATCGTCGCATGGACCGGTCTGGCTGTCGCGCATATCGCGCTGCACCGCGGCGAGATGCCGGAGTCGCGTCCCGGAAGGCTGCAGCGCTTCGGCCCCGGACTCATCAGCTGGCTCGCCGCGTCCGGAATCGGGATCGCGATGCATCAGGAGGGGGGCGGGTTCGGGCGCACGTGGGCACCGATCTTCAGCCTTGTCCTCAGTTTCGCCTTCTACGCTGCCGCAACGAGAACGCCGTGGAAGGTGGTTGTCGACCGTCCCCATGACCCTCGTGACGAGGTGGACGACATCTGGGCGGCCCGTGTGAAGTGCCATGTATGTGATCTGTCGTACGTCGCCGTCGAGATGGACCGCGACCCCAGCGTGCCGGGACTTCCGACCATCTGCAGTGCATGTGCTTCGACGAATTCTGCGTACTTGCGCGCCTGCCGCCGTAGCCCCTCGCTCGTAGAGGTCCGACCGGTTCCAGAGGCTGGATGAGGTGCCGCTCGTCACGTGCGGCGCCATCCAGTACCTGTGCGCCCGAGCCCGCAGATGTTCCGAGGGCGTATTATCGGCGTGCGCAACCAATGTGGTGACAGGCTCAACGGGAGGTCTTCCCGTTGGGACGAGGGCACGTGGCTAAGGTCAAGGGATGTCGACAGCGGTTGGTGGGTCATCGAAGGGCGGCTCGCGGGCGGGGCGCCGGGTCAGCCTGGAGGCTCCTGCGGACCTTTCCGCCGCTCCTGGTTTCGGAGCCCGCCGCCTGTACCAGGCCTATCTGGCCGCCTGGAACCGCCACGTCGATCCGGTTCTCACCGGTCCGCAGTTCGCCGTGCTATCGGCCGTCCGCGCGTATCCCGGTCACGATCAGACCGCGCTGGCCAGTGCGGTCGCTCTCGACACCTCGACCATGGCGGACGTCTGCCGGCGGCTGGAGAAACGGGGGCTGATCGCGCGCGGTCCGGCGCCGCACGACGCCCGCGCGAAAGTCCTGACGCTGACCGATGAAGGGGTCGCCGCGTTTCGTGAGGTGACCCGGCGGACCCGCAAGCTGGATCGAGCGTTGCTCGCGGACTGTCCGCCGGACAAGCGTGAGGCGGTTGCGGAGATCCTCAACGACCTGGGTGCGCTGTGGGAAGCCGTCGCGGAGCGCCGCGAGATCTGAACCAGCGAGGTCGTCTGACCGGGTAGCAATGCCGGGTCGGGCCCTGGAAGCGGCGCCGACATCGCACTACCCTGGGGTAACTTTCAACCAACTATTGCGTGCTCGGATAATCCGTGTTCGGATTAATAGGTCCGAGTGACGCACGACCGGAAGCGAAGAGGGCAGGAGGTCAGCGTGGCGGCGAGTCAGTCTTTCGAGGTAGTGATCGCCGGAGGCGGCTTGGGCGGTCTCTGCGCGGCATTGTCGCTCCGGCGGCACGGCCTGCGGGTCACCGTCGTCGAGGCGGCGCCGCAGCTCGGCGAGATCGGCGCCGGCATCCAGACGGCGCCCAATGCCAGCCGGATCCTCATCGGCCTCGGCCTTCACACCGAGCTGCGCAAGATCCGGTGCGAGCCGCAGGACCAGGTCCGGCGCCGGTGGGCCGACGGCAGCATCATCGCTCAGCTCCCGCTGGGGCAGCGGGTCGTGGAGCGGTACGGCGCGCCGTATTGGCACTACCACCGCGCGGATCTGCACTCGATGCTGCTGCGGGCCTGCGTGGATCCGGAGGGCGCGGGACCGGTCGTGCGGCTGGCCACCGATGCCAGGGTCGTCGATCTGGACCGCTCGGACCCCGGGCGGCCGGCGGTCATCACGAAGGACGGCCGCCGCTTCGAGGGGGACGTCGTCGTCGGGGCGGACGGGATCCGTTCGGCGGTGCGCGACCTCGCCGGTTTCGACGACACACTGGCCTTCTCCGGGGAGATGGCCTACCGCGCGCTCATCCCGGGCGACCTCATCGCCTCGGACCCGGCCACCCGGTTCCTCGCCGACCGCTACCACTCGACGATCTGGTACGGCCCCGGCAAGCACTTGGTGCACTATCTGGTCCGCGGTGGCGAGTACCTCAACGTGGTCGCGGTCGTGCCGTGCACGGAGACCGTCGAGCGGGAGTGGAGCGGGCCGGCGACCGCGGAGCAGCTGGCCGGCGAGTTCGCCGAGTGGGACGACCGGGTGCCCACGATGTTGTCGAAGGCCAAGGAAGACGTGTCGGTATGGGCGATGTACCGCCGCCGCCGCGACCCGGTCTGGGTGGACGGCCGCGTCGCCCTGCTGGGGGACGCCTGCCACGCGATGCTTCCCTACCAGGCGCAGGGCGCGTCGCAGGCGATGGAGGACGCGGCGGTCCTCGCCGAGGAACTGGGGCAGGTCGCCCGGGCGGGAATCGATGGGGCGCTGGCCCGGTACGTCCACCGCCGGGCCAAGCACGCCGGGATGGTCCAGGACGCCTCCCTGCGGAACATGAGCCTTTACCACTTGCCGGACGGCCCGGCACAGCGCGAGCGCGACGAGAAGCTGCGGCGCTTCGACGGCGAGTCCGACGTGTCCTACGACTGGCTGTGGAAGGGCACTCCGCTGAACGACCCCGACAACGAATCGATCCACTACCAGTTCGCGCGGTAGCGGCACCCCACGGCGGGGTGGCCGCTCGACCGGATTCGTTCCCAGAACAAGCTGATGAAGGAGTTGCGGCGTGGACGCGCGTGAAACGACGACCGGACTGCACGGCGCAGAAACCGATCGCGCCTACACCCGCGCGGGTTTCGGCGCGGCGGTGCCCCGGGGGAACTCACCGGTACTGGTCGTGGTCGACCTGACGCGCGGCTTCACCGAGCCCGGCTTCCCCTCTGGCACTGACCTCTCGGCCGAGGTCGCGGCCGCCGGCGAGCTCGTCCGAGCAGCGCACCGGAGCGAAGCGCCGGTCGTCTACACCGCGATCGGCTACACCGGCGCCGAGGCGGACGGCGACTCGATCGCGTGGTTGCGCAAGGCCCCCGGCATGCGCGGCCTGCGCGAGGGGAGCGGCGAGGTCGCCCTGGATCCGCGGCTTGAGAGGCAGGACGGCGATCACCTGATCACCAAGAAGGGCGCCTCCGCGTTTCACGGAACGAACCTGGCCGGCCTGCTCACCGGGCTGGGCGCCGACACCGTACTGGTGTGCGGCGCCACGACCTCCGGCTGCGTGCGGGCCACTGCGGTCGACGCCGTGCAGTCCGGCTTCAACACCCTCGTCGTCCGCGAGGCGTGCGGCGACCGCGCGCGCGGACCCCACGACGCGGCCTTGTTCGACCTACAGGCCAAATACGCCGACGTGATCGACCTCGGCGAGGGTGTCGCCACCCTCGCCACCGCGGTCCCGCCGGCACCGGCCCGCTGAGCAGGTACCACCCAGAAAGGTCACGCCATGTCCTCCACCACCGCAGGCATCCCCGTCGAGGCGAGCGGGCAGCGGGTGCTCACCCAGCGGGCCCTGGCCGACCTGGCGAGCGTGCGTGCGACCAGCGTCTGGGTGCGCTCGGGCGCGGTGCGACTGCACGTGCTCGACTACGGCCCGGCCGACGCGGTCCCGCTCGTCGTCATCCCCGGCATCACCAGCCCGGCGGTGACCATGGACTTCGTCGCCCGGGAGCTGACCGACCTGGTCCGGCCGCTCGTGCTCGACGTCCGCGGCCGCGGCCTGTCCGACGACGCTCCCGACGCCGGGCCGTTGCACGGCTACGACCTCGGCGCCTACGCCGCTGACGTCGACGCGGTCATCGAGCGGTTGCGGCTGCGCACGGCGATCCTGCTCGGGCACTCGATGGGCGCCCGGATCGCCGCCCGGGCAGCGGTCTGCGGTGGCGGTCGCGTGGCCGGCACGGTCCTGGTGGATCCGCCGATGAGCGGCCCGGACCGCCCCTATCCGACCACGCCGGCCACGTTCCTGGCCCAGCTGGACCAGGCCCGGCGGGGAACCGACGCCGACGAGGTGGCCGAATCGTGGCCCCGGTGGCCCCGCCGGGAGCAAGAGCTGCGCGCCGGCTGGCTGGGCTCCTGTTCCCGTACCGCCATCGCCGCGACGCACGCGGGCTTCGAGTCCGAGGCGTTCCTTCCGCTCTGGGAGAAGCTCACTCAGCCCACCGCCCTGCTGTTCGGTTCGGAGAGCCCAGTGGTGACCTCGGCGGACGTCGCGGAGATCGCGAGGGCGAACCCGGCCCACCCGCTCGTGGGCGTGGAAGGCGCCGGCCACATGGTCTTCTGGGACGAGCCAGGGGCGGCACTGAACGCCCTTCGGAACGTGCTGCAGGACCTCGTGGCCGCAGCCGAGGTGGCTGAGGCGGACGCGGGAGCCACCACGCCCTGACGCTCGCCGAAGCCCGGAACCCCGGCACGGCTCATGCGCGCGAGTCACCACAAACATTGCGTGTTCGGATCAATATGAAGGAGGCCGACATGGACCAGAACCTGTTCAACGACATCTGCTTGCGCCAGCTGACTCTTTCGGGGGTGCACGAAGGCGAGACCCTCGTGGTGCTGACCCGCGGCAGCGACCGCGCCGAATACGCGGACGCGTTCCTGTGGGCCGCCCAGCGACTCGGCGCGGCCGCCTACCACATGCGCCTTCCGTCGCCGGCCGACGCGTCCGGGGCCTGGGCCGTCGGCGACTCGGGCCTGGCCCGGCTCCCGCTCGCCGTGGACGCGCTCAAGGCGGCCGACATGGTCGTGGACTGCACGTTTCTGCTGTTCAGCAAGGAGCAGTTCGCGATTCAGGCCGCCGGTACCCGGATCCTCACCGCGGTCGAGCCGCCGGAACTGCTGGCCCGGCTGATGCCGACGAAGGAAATGCGCGAACGCGTCGAGATCGGCGCGGAACTGCTCGCGAAGGCCAAGGCCATGCGGATCACCAGCCCCCACGGCACGGACGTCACCTACCGGCTGGGCGCGTACCCGACGCTGAGCGAGTACGGCTACACCGACCAGCCGGGCCGCTGGGACCACTGGCCCGCGGCGTTCGTGTTCACCGGCGGCGCCGACGACGGCGTGGACGGGAAGATCGTCCTGGCGCCCGGGGATGTGCTGCTGCCGTTCAACACCTACGTCCAGACCCCGGTCGAGCTCACGATCGAGCAAGGTTTCATCCGCGACATCCGCGGCGGCGCGGGGTCGTCGGGCCTCGACGCCGATCTGCTGCGCAGCTACATCGAGTCTTTCCACGACCCCCGCGGCTACGGCATGTCGCACGTCGGCTGGGGCCTCGACGAGCGCGCCCACTGGCACGGCCTGACGCAGTTCCCCGGCGGCATGGGCATGGAGCTGCGCAGCTTCTACGGCAACGTGATGTTCTCCATCGGCCCGAACAACGAGCTGGGCGGCCCGAACGACACCGCCTGCCACTTCGACATCCCGATGCGCGGCAACAGCCTGTACCTGGACGACGAGCTGATCGTCGACGCCGGCGAGCTGACCGTCGAGCAGATGCGCCCGGCGGGCCGGCGATGAGCGCCCACCACATCGGGATGATCGTCCCGAGCTCGAACCTCACGATGGAGACCGAGCTCCCGCAGATGCTGCGGGCCCGGGAGGAGCTGTACCCGGGCGACCGGTTCGTGTTCCACTCCGCCCGGGCGCGGATGCAGCACGTCACGCCGGAGCAGTTGCGGGCGATGAACGCGCAGGCCGAGCGCGCGGCGACCGAACTGGCCGACGCTCGTCCCGGCGTCGTGGTCACGGCGTGCCTGGTCGCGATCATGGCTCAGGGGCCGGGCCACCACTGCGTCGCCGAGGATTCGATCACCGCGGCGCTGCGCGCCGAAGGATCCGGCGCCCCGGTCGTCTCGTCGGCCGGCGCCCTGCTGTCGGGCGTCGCCGCGCTCGGGGCGAAGCGGGTCGCGATCATCACGCCCTACCTCAAACCGCTGACCCGGACCGTCGTGGAGTACCTTGAGGCCGCCGGCGTCGAGGTCGTCGACTCACTGTCACTTGAGGTTCCCGACAACCTCGCGGTCGCCCGGCTCGACCCTGCCGACCTGCGCGCGCACTACCGCAAGCTCGACCTCACCGGCGCCGACGCGCTCGTGCTGTCGGCGTGCGTGCAGATGCCCTCGCTGCCGGCGATCCAGCCGGTCCAGGACGCCGTCGGCATCCCGGTCCTCTCCGCGGCGACCGCCACGACGTTCCGGATCCTGAGCGAACTCGGCCTCAAGCCCCAGGTGCCCAACGCAGGGCACCTGCTCAGCGGCGAGGTCGCAGACCCCGGCGCCGTCCGCACCGCGTAACTCCCGCGGCGCAGGGATGCGGGCGACCTGTGAACGCCGTCTGTCACCACACCGCAAAGAGCGCCCCGGCCGACCCCGGCCGGGGCGCTCTTTGCATCGCCTGCCTCAGGAGGTGAGGGCGTCCGCGCGCTTGACGACCTCGCGGCAGAACGCGCCGACGCCGTCCGGGTCGTCGGTGAACTGGGACGGCTTGATGCAGAAGGTCGTGAAGCCCTGCTCCATCTGCCCGGGGATGCTCTCCAGGGCCGGGGCCAGCGGGGAGACCGAGTCGTCGTCCGGGAAGACCGGACGGCAGCCGCCGATCATCTCCAGGTCGGCGGCGTCGCGTCCGGCGGCGGCCATGGCCGAGGCGAGGCGCTCCAGCTCGTCCAGGGTCGGGCGGCCGAGCGGGTGGAAGCCGTGCCCGTACTTCACGATGCGGTCCAGGAGTCGGTCGTGGAGGTGCTGCCCGCCGAGCCACATGCGCGGGCCGTCCGGACGGTGGGCGCGCGGCTCGAAGTAGACGTCCTCGAACGAGAAGTGCCGGCCGCTGTAGGAGACGGGGGAGCCGCGCCAGAGCAGGTCCCAGATCTCCAGCTGCTCGTCCAGGATCTGGCCTCGCTTGGTGAACGGGACGCCGAGCGCGGCGTACTCGTCCTTGCTCCAGCTGACGGTCGGCTGGACGACGAGGCGGCCCTCCGACAGCAGGTCGAGCGTGCCGATGTCGCGGGCGAGCGCGAGGGGGTGGCGCAGCGGGGCGAGGATCGCGGCGGCGGCGAGCCGGATCCGGGTGGTGACCGAGGCGATCGCGCCGAGCAGCATCAGCGAGCCGGGCCAGGGGGTGAACGGGTCCTGGTTGCCGGGAAGCGCGTACTCGCGCGGGTTGCCCATCACGCCGTCCGCGCCCGCGTCGGGGCCCAGCACGACGTGCTCGCTGACCATCACGGCGTCGAAGCCCGCGTCCTCCGCCTCGCGCGCCCAGCGGACGAGGGTGGGAAGGTCGCGGCCGGTGGTCAGGGTCCAGTTCTCGCTCAGCACGAGGACGAAGCGTGGCGTCATCGGGCTATCGTATGGGTCCAAACGAATCCTGGACAAGGGGTCAGGCGCGCGGGCGCCGCCCCGACCGCCGCGGCGGGGGAGGGGACTCGGCCCGCAGCGCCGCGCGCCGCCCGTCGCCCTCCTCCTCCAGGTGCTCGACGACCGAGCGGAGCGTCTGCGCGAGCGCCCGGTTGCCGTCGTGGCTCAGCCGCTCCACCACGAACGCCTCCTCGGCGTTGAACGCCGGGAAGAGCACCCGCATCAGCTCCTGCCCCTTGTCGGTCAGCCGGAGCAGGACGAGCCGCCCGTCGGTGGCGTGCGCGCCGCGCTCGATCAGGCCGCGCCCCTCCAGCGTCTTGACGACGCCCGTCAGCGTGCCCTTGGAGATGCCCGCCTCCTCGGCGACGTGCCGGGTCTCCATCTCCTCCCAGATCCACACCACCCAGAGCACGACGAACGCCGTCCAGGTGAGGTCGGCGCCGCGCAGCACCGAACTCTCGAAATGCTGGCGGATCGCGGCGGCGGCGCGGTAGATGTTGGAGACCGCCATCATCGCGTCGTGGCGCAGCGGCACGTCGCCGAGCCGCCGCTGGATGGCCTGCTCGGTCTCTTGCAGTGTGTGGTGGCCGGTCACGTAGGTCCTCCCCGTGGGGCCCCGCTGTCGAGTTCTCGCGGGCCGAAGGCGAATCTACCCTTGCCGAGCCTCATTTGGGGCCGTACGATCTCGGCAATTCCGCACATCGTGCGGGCCCAAACAATTAGCTCCCGGGGCCCCGCACCGGCACTGGAGCCGCGCATGGCGATCCCCGAAGTCGTGTCCCCCTCGTCCGCCGGCACCGGGCGCCGCCGCATCGGCGTCCCCGAGATCGTGTTCTTCGTCGTCGCCGCGTCCGCCCCCTTGACCGTCGCCGCCGGCGGCCTGCCGACCTCCTTCGCCGTCACCGGAGTCGTCGGCATCCCGCTCCTGTACGTCGTGCTCGCGGTGCTCCTCACCGTCTTCACCAGCGGATACGCGGCGATGAGCCGCTCCATCTCCAATGCGGGCGCCTTCTACGCCTACATCACCCACGGCCTCGGCCGCGCCGCCGGGGTCGGCGCCGCGTTCATCGCCCTCATCTCCTACAACACCATGCAGATCGGCCTGTACGGCCTGTTCGGATTCACCACCGCCGACTTCCTCAAGGCCAAGGCGGGCATCGACCTCCCCTGGTGGACGGTCGCCCTCGCCGGCATCGCGGTCGTCGCCGTCCTCGGCTTCCGCCGCATCGACCTCAACGCCCGCGTCCTCGGCGTCCTGCTCGCCGTCGAGTTCCTGACCGTCCTCGTCTTCGACCTCGCCCAGCTCGCGGACGCCCCGTCCGGCGTGTCGCTCGCGCCCCTCGGCTGGAACGCCGCGAACGAGGGCGCCGTCGGCGCCGCGTTCTGCTTCGCGATGGCCAGCTTCATGGGCTTCGAGGCCGCCGCCCTCTACAGCGAGGAGTGCCGCGACCCCCGCCGCACGATCAGCCGCGCCACCTACATCGCCGTCGCCCTCATCGGCGTGTTCTACGCGTTCACCGCCTGGGCCATGACCGTCGGCACCGGCTCGTCCCAGATCGTCGGACGCGCCCAGAAGGACGGCCCCGGCCTCGTCTTCGCGCTCTCCGAGGAACACGTCGGCAAGCTCTTCGCCGACCTCGCGCAGCTCTTCCTGGTCACCAGCCTTTTCGCGGCGTTGCTGTCCTTCCACAACGCCGTCGCCCGCTACTTCTTCTCCCTGGGCCGCGAGGGCGTCCTGCCGTCCCCGTTGAGCCGCACCCACGTCCGCCACGGCTCCCCGCACGTCGGCTCGGCCACCCAGACCGCCCTGGCCGCGGCCGTGGTGGTCGTCTTCGCCCTCTCCGGCAAGGACCCCGTCCTCACCCTCTTCAACTGGTTCACCAACCTCGGCGCCCTCGGCGTGATCCTCCTCCTGACCCTCACCTCGGCCGCCGTCGTCGCCTACTTCGTCCGCGACCACCGCGGCGAGCACCCCTGGAACCGCCTCATCGCCCCCGCCCTGGCCTGCCTCGGCCTGGGCGCCGTCTTCATCGCCAGCCTGCTCAACTTCGACGCCCTCCTCGGCGCCGAGAAGGGCTCGTCCCTCACCTGGCTCCTCCCCGGCCTGATCGTCGTCGCCGGCGTCCTCGGCGTGGCCTTCGCCTTCTACCTCCGCGGCGCCCGCCCGTCCACCTACGCCCGCATAGGCCAGGGCACCTCGTCCTGACGTACCGTCGGTCCCGTGGCGGACGAGATCACGTGGCGACGTGTCGATGAGAACGACTTCCCCCTGCTGGCGCAATGGCTGTCCCGTCCCCATGTGGCGAGATGGTGGAACCACGACCCCTCCGCCGAGGCCGTCCTGCGCGGCTTCGGCCCCGCGGCGCGCGGCGAGGAGCCGTCCGAGGACCTCCTCGCCTCCGTGGACGGGCGGCCCTTCGGACTCGTCCAATGCTGCTTCCTGTCCGACTACCCTGACTACGCCGCCGAACTGGCCACCCTCGCGGACGTCCCCGCCGGCGCCATGACCATCGACTACCCGATCGGCGACCCGGACCGGACGGGCCACGGCCTCGGCACCCGGATGATCGAGTCGGTCCTGCACCGCATCTGGACCGTCCACCCGTCCGCCACCTGCGTGATCGTCCCCGTGGTGGCGGCCAACCGCAACTCCTGGCGCGCCCTCGAAAGAGCCGGCCTCCGCAAGACCGCCGAAGGCGACCTGGAACCCGACAACCCCATCGACGACCCCACCCACCACCTCTACCGCACAGACCGTCCTTAGCGGGAAACGCCGCCGATCAAATCCCGCGCGCCCTTCCGCAACAGATCACCGGCGACATACGCGCCCAGCTCAGCCCCCTTATCCGGCGGCGCCCACTCCTGCGAATGGACGAAACGGGACCCGTCGCGCGTGAACACCATCCCGCGAAGGCAGAGCTGACCGTCCCGCTCCAGCCGGGCGTGACCGGCGATCGGGCTGTTGCAGTGGCCTTGAAGACCATGCAGCATCGTCCGCTCCGCTGCCACGCACCGGCGGGTCTCGCGATCGTCCAGGAGCCGGACCAGTTCCACGACGTCGGAATCGGCGCGGCGGCAGTCCACGGCCAGCACACCCGCGCCCACGGCGGGGACGATGTCCAGCATTTCCCCCGGCCGATCGATCCCCAGCCGCGCCAGACTCGCCAGGGCGAGAACGATCGCGTCGAAATCCTCCCCGGCGTCCAGCCGTCCGAGCCGCGAGTTCACGTTCCCGCGCAGATACTCCACCCGCAGGTCCGGACGGATCCGTCCGAGCTGTGCCCGCCTGCGCACGGCCGAGGTCCCCACCCGTGCCCCCTGAGGAAGATCGGACATCCTCTGGACCTCGCTCGCCATGGGGAACAGCATCACGTCGGACGTCTCGTCCCGCTCGACGTAGGCGGCGAACACCAGCCCTTCCGGACGAGGCACGTCCCCCGGCACGTCCTTGAGGCAATGCACCGCCATGTCCACCCGGCCCGTCACCAGCGCCCGGTCGATCTCCCGCATGAACGCGCCCTTGCCGCCCAGCTCCCCGAGGTGCCCCCGATGCCGGTCCCCGGCCGTCTCGATGCCGACCACTTCAACGGTGACAGGGGCCAGTTCCTCAAGCCGTCCGGCGACCCCGCGAGCCTGCGCCATCGCCAACGGCGACGCCCGAGTCCCCAGCCGCACCACCACCCCCGGCCCACGAGAACGCAGGCGCACCAGCAGCCGGCACCAGATCCCTCCCGACCGAAACCCTAGCCAAGCCACTCGCCCGCACGTGCGTAGTTCGCGGTTCGTCCGCGGCCACGTCACCATCCCTGATCCGAGCCGGTGATCAGCGGCTCGATCAACTCCAAGGCACGCGCCGCCCCGGCGCATGCCAGGACCGATCGGGTGTCGTCATCCCGCGCCCTGGACGGTCACGTCGCTAAGCGAAGCATTGGGCTGCCACGTCCTGCGCGGATGGAGCTCAATCAGGTGAGATCGTGACGGCCTGTCTTGATGTCCCGCAAAAGCGCGCTCCACTGCTGGGCAGGGAAGGCCAACGAGGGACCAGACGGAACCTTGCTGTCGCGAACGGCGATGAAGGCGTCAGCCTCCGCGACCTCGACACACTCTCCGCCTGCTCCGTTGCTCCGGCTGCTCTTGCGCCAAGTGGCGCGGGACAGATCTGGTGCGAACACGTCCCGGTCTCCTCTCATCGCTAGGACATGGCGTCGGCGATGCATTTGATGAAGCTTGTCGAGGCTTCGGGAGGCAGAGCCGAAGCTCGTAGATGGTCCGCTACCAGGCTATACCGCTCGATGTCCTCTGGTTCCTCCAGATACTGGCTGCTGGTGAGGTCTTCGATGTAGACGATGTCCGCGTCGCCGGGCTCTGGGAACTTCAAATGGATGAACGAGGTCCCCATGGCGGCATGCGCGCCATGGGCGAACGGGAGAACCTGCAAGGTGACGTTCGGAAGGCCCGCGATCTCACGTAGCCGCTGCAACTGAGGCTTCATGGTTTCCGGCCCGCCAACGACACGACGCAACACAGCCTCGTCAAGCACGGTCCACACCTCCAGAGCGTCCGAACTGGTGAGAAGCGCCTGACGGGCAGCCCGAGCCGCGAGCTGCCGCTCGATTTCATCGGCTGCCACCGACGGCTGATGAGCACGCATGACGGCTGTGGCGTAGTCGTCAGTCTGCATGAGACCGGGGACCAGTTGACCCTGGTAGATCATCACGGATCTCGCTCCGTCCTCAAGGCCGACGTAGCCCTGGAACCAGGCTGGAAGAGCATCGCCGTAGGTGCTCCACCACCCTCGGTGGCTGGCCTGGCGCCGAAGTACGTGAAGCGCCTTACGCATCTCCTCGTCCACTTCGTACGTTCTCAAGAGGAGATCAAGGTCGTCAGCTCGGATACCGGTCCTGCCGGTCTCGATCCGGCTGACCTTGGATTCGGACCAGCCGACGGCGCGTCCCACCTCCGCGCAACTCAGCTTGCGCGTCTCTCGAAGTTGACGCAGCGCTGTGGCGAGTCGCCGTCGGCGTGCCGTGGGGCTGGAACGGGGCGCCATGGATGCCTCCTGATCTGGATGCCGCCAGTATGTCCTGGGAATCTGCAAGTCGCTTGAAAATCTGCAAGATGCAGCCTAGCTTGCAAGCGAGCGCAGACACAGAATGTCAGCACTCGGCCACGGATGGTGGCCAGGTGGTCGAATCGAGCCACGGACGGCGGGTGATCTCCATGGAGAACGGGAGTACGGCAGGCGGAGGCGAGCACGGCTCGGGTCCGGTCCAACCTGCTGGTCTAACTGGTGCTGCGCCGCAGCTGGGGCGTGGCTCGGTGCTGGTGCTTCCTCCGGCGGGACAGCCGGTCCTGCTCGTTCGGGCACGAGCGGCAGACGGATCCAAAACCGCGGCTCACCAGATCACGGGGGTTCAGCGGTGATCGTCTGGGATGAGGTGCACACCGTGCGGCTGTGCTCGGGCGGTGTGCTGGATGTGCGGGAGGTCCGGGCGCGAGTGCGGCGGACGCTTGCGGAGTGCGCGGACGAAGTCGATCTGGACGACGTGGATCTCATGGTCTGCGAGATCACCACCAACGCCGTCCGGCACAGCAAGAGCGGAGAGCCGGGTGGCGGGGTGCGGGTGACGGTGCTGGTGTCGGCGGACCGGCTGCGGGTGGAGATCCAGGATGACGGCGGCACGGCCGGGCGTCCGGTGATTCCGGCACAGGGCACGGGGTGGGCTGAGTCGGGACGCGGCTTGGTGGTGGTGAACGGGCTGGCGGATCAGTGGGGGACTCTGCCGGGCTTCGATGGCCGGTACACGGTGTGGTTCGAGGTGAAGCGATGAGCCTGAGGAGGACGGCCGCGCGAGTTCTGCGGGGCGTGTGGGCGGTGATGCAGCGGCCGGTGGGGCCGGCCACGGCATGGCGGGGCCTCGGGCCGGGCGCATCGCGCCGGGACGGATGCGAGGCGGTCCCGGGGCTGCCACCTGAGCCTTACCCAGGGACGGTGTTCCTGTTCGCGAGCCTGGTCCCCGAAGCGCGCAAGGCATTCGAGGTGTGGCCGCATGAGGCGCAGACGTTGCGGTCACTGGCGAACATGGAGGCGGCGCGGGCGCGGGTGTGGTCGCGTGAGGGCCGGATGTGGGATGCGGGGGGGGTGTGCAGGACGGGCGCAGGCGTACTGGGCGGCGGCCGAGCAAGTAGAGGAGGCGTTGATGGAGGCGCTCGAACTGTGGGAGCAATACGAGCGACAAGTGTATGAAGGCGAGCGGTGACCAGCCCAGAGGCGAAGCCTTGAGTTGTGGTCGGCGGTCCTCCCGTCATTTGTCCCATCTGCGGAGTGAGATCGAAGCGCTGTCGTAGGTTGGGCGGGCCGTCCGAAGTGAGGAGTTGGGGACGTGGGGTCAGCTCGGTACAACGAGATCGCCGATGATCTGCTTCGCCGTATCGACGCTGGTGAGTGGCGGTCGGGTGAGACCTTGCCGCAGATGGAGAAGCTCGCGGAGCACTACGGCGTCAGTCGCAACGCGGTCGCGCGTGCGGTTGGGAAGCTCGCCAAGGAGGGCAGGCTGGTCTCCGTGCCGCGCCGGGGGACGGTCGTCCGTCCCAAACACCGCAAGACGGTCATGCGGACGGACGTGGTCAAGCGCAACACCAGGCATGTGAAGGACGGCGGGGAGTTCGCCGCCGGTTACAGCTTTCCCGCCGCCATGGGCAACGAGCTCTGGGTTCACCACGTCAAGCCGGAGGTCGGCGAGGCGCCGATCACCGATCCCCGCCTCGCCCACATGCTGAACGTGCCGGTCGACGAGATGGTCATGAGGCGGCTGCGGGTGACCGGCCCGGAGGGTGAGCCGGCGTTCCAGATCTCCACCACCTGGATCCACCCGAGAATCGCCGCCGAGGTACCGGAGGTCGAGGAGCCGTATGGGACGGGCCCGGGCGCATGGATCGACGCGATCGAGGAGAAGGGGCACGGCCCTCTGGAGTGGCTTGAGCGGCGTCGGGTGCGCATGCCGACCATGAGCGAGGCCAAGTCGCTTCTCATTCCGGCCGAACTCCCCGTCTGGGAGATCGTCCGGACCAGCTACAGCGCCAAGGACGAGAAGGCCGTCGACGTGACGCAGGTCGTCATCCCCGGTGACCGGATGGAAGAGGTGTGCCGGTTGCGGCGGGACGAGTCGGCCCAGTGGCCGCACCACGAGACCGGCCCCGACGGCCCCCGAGTGGCTCCCGCCGAATGACTAACTGGAGGAAGTTCAGCCGTGGCGGCGTCGCCTGGCGGCTTCGCGGACCGTCCTGACCAGGCTGCCGTCTGCCTGGTCACGGTGGGCGTGTGCTCGTACTGTCGCGGGCGGTTGGGAGGCTCGCCAGGGAGGGCCGTCTGGTCTCCGTGCCGCGCCGAGGGACGGGCGATCGTTGGGCTGGGAGGGGTCCCGAATGTCTCTGCCACTCTGGGACGTTGTCGGCGGGCATCCATCCCCACGCCTGCTGGACGTCAGCGCCCGGTCACTCACCATCGCGGAGTCCCATGAGGTTCAGAAAACGGCCGCGCGGGCAGCACGCGGATCGTCCAGGCTGCCGCTCGTGCGGAAGGCTCCCGGCAGATCCCGAACCCGTCCTGACCTGCCCAGGGTGTCGGGCCGAGTCCGCCATCGTCGCGACGGCCCTCGCCTACCGCGTCCTCAATGAAGGGCCGCAGTCGAGGGCGTGCGAGACGTGTGAGCTGGTCACGATCGTCGCTGAACGTGGCATGGCCTGCCCAGACTGCGAGCAGCTGTACCCGGACATCAACGATCGGCTGCGCGAGCGGTTCGTCGCATTCGGCCCCGGCGACCCGGCCGACGCACCGTGCGTCGGCTGCGGCTACCACGCCACCGTCCCGCACCCTCCTTCCCCGTACCTTGAGCAGATCATCGACTGCCAAGGCTGTGGCCACCAGATCGGGGTGCCCATGCAGTCCTTTCGGGTCGGTCAGGGGATGAAGCTGTCCTGTGGCCGGTGCGACGCCCGCACAGTGGTCCCGCCCACAGTGTGGTGCCCCAAGTGCGGGCTCCACCTTCGCAGGCGGGGCATCCCCGAGCTCGTCCGTGACGCGACCCGCCACCAGCATTGAAATAACCCACTACTCGCAACCCGGCCACAGGTCTGCACGGTGTGGGGGCTGGCCCTACCCGGGAGGCGCCGGGTAGCCGCATTATGCCGTGCGGTCCTGGCTGGAGATGCTGGTCCCGTAGGCGGTTTCCCGTTGATTCACAGGAGTTCTTTCGTGCGCGAGCAGGTTTGGGGTAGGGGCCGGTCCTTCAGGCGGCGGCAGGTTGGGGGAGGCGAGAGGGCGCCGGTGCTTAGGGCACGGAGGTTCAGGATCGTGGGCGTCGGGGTGGTCATGGCGATGGTGGTTCCCGTCATTGCGACGTCTGCTTCGGCGGACGCGCGCGGTGGTCATCGGGGGACTCAGGCGGCGATGGACGCGGCGGTGAGGGACGGGGTGCCCGGGGTGGTCGCGGTCGCCGAGCAAGGACGCCGGGTCTGGGGTGGACGATCGGGTGTCGCTGACCTGGTGAGCGGCAGGAAGCGCGGGGTGCATGACCGTTTCCGGGTCGGCTCCATCACCAAGACCTTCGTCGCCGCGGTGGTGCTCCAGATGGCGGCCGAGGGCAAGCTGAGCCTGGACGACACCGTGGACCACTGGCTGCCGGGCGTGGTCAAGGGCAACGGGCACGACGGCAAGCGGATCCGTCTGCGTCAGGTCCTCAACCACACCGGCGGGATCTACAGCTACACCGAGGACGAGGGCTTCCAGCGGCAGGAGTTCGGGACGGACTTCCTCCGCCATCGCTACGACACCTGGACGCCGGAGCGGATCGTCCGGCTCGCCATGACTCACAAGCCGGACTTCGCGCCCGGCGATGGGTGGCACTACTCCGATACCGACTATGTCCTTGTCGGGATGGTGATCAAGAAGGCCGGCGGTCGTTCCTATGCCGATGAGATCGAGCGCCGGATCCTGCGGCCGCTGCGCCTGAGCGCCACCACGTTGCCAGGGACCAGCGCTCGCATGCCCAAGCCCAGCGGGCGCGCCTATTCCAAGCTGACCGGGAGCCTGTCGGGGCCGGGTGAGGCGGGGAGGCCGACGTACGACGTGACCGAGTTCAACCCGTCCCTCGCGGGCGCGGCGGGGGAGATCGTCTCCAGCGCCTCGGATCTCAACCGGTTCTACCGGGCGCTGCTCTCCGGACGGCTCCTCAAGCCACGTCAGTTCAAGGAGATGACCACAGGCGTGCCGGTGGTGCCCGGCTTCTCCTACGGTCTCGGTCTGATGAAGCTGAAGCTGTCCTGCGGCACCGAGGTGTGGGGCCACAGCGGCGGCATCCAGGGTTCTGTTTCGGAGAGCCTGGTGGCCGCGGACGGCGGGCGCGCCGTGACGTCCAACTTCAACGGGGACTGGGGCGGGCGGATACGGCCGGTCGCGGAGGCCGAGTTCTGCCGCGACTGAGCGGTGACCGACGTGCGGCGAGTCGTCCATGACGCCTCGCCGCACTGCGGAAAGGTCAGGCGAGGGTGCGGCCGCCGTTCCAGATGACGCCTACCTGGCGGTAGTAGGCGGCTATGGGCTCGACCACCTCTAGGCGGGACAGCTCTTCGGTGGGGGCGTCGAAGAGGGACAGGTCGGCTTCGCCCTTCCACGCCTGGCCGGCCTCGAAGGAGGACGCACCGGACTCGATCAGCTCGTTCAGGGCGGGCGGGCGGCCCGGTTCGATGGACGGCAGGAAGCGGTGGTGGGCCATGGGGTGGCCGTTGACGAAGCCGTTCGACTCGGACGGTTCGCGCAGGGTCACGACGGCTTCGGCAAGGCGGCGGTCGGCGGCGGCCAGGGTCGCGCCGAAGCGGCCGCCGGAGGCGATGCGGGGGGCGCCCTGCCCGTAGGGGTGGGGACGGGTCTGGTGGATCGAGCCGAGCTTCTTCGGGTAGCCCTGGTGGAGGCCGCGCGCGATGGCGAAGTCCTTGTCGACCCAGATGTAGACGCAGCGCGAGTACGTCCGGCCCTCGAAGGAGCAGCGGACGACGACGAAGCACTCCTTGTACTGGGCCCGGACGGGGTCGAGGAGCTCTTCGCCGGACTCGGAGCAGGACTGCCAGTCGGCCCAGATGATCGCGACGGCGCCCGGGTCGTCCTCGGCGGGGGACAGGGGGTCGGGGAGCAGTTCGGCCA
>NZ_SMKU01000410.1 GCF_004349215.1 Actinomadura rubrisoli
AGGCCGCCCTCGCGGCTGATGCCCTGGCCGTAGAGGAGGTCGAAGTCGGCGACGCGGAACGGCGGGGCCATCTTGTTCTTGACGACCTTGACGCGGACGCGGTTGCCGACGGCCTCGGTGCCGTCCTTGAGGGTCTCGATGCGGCGGACGTCGAGCCGGACGGAGGCGTAGAACTTCAGCGCCTTGCCGCCGGTGGTCGTCTCGGGCGAGCCGAACATGACGCCGACCTTCTCGCGGAGCTGGTTGATGAAGATGACGGTGGTCCTGGTCTGGTTGATCGCGCCGGTGAGCTTGCGCAGCGCCTGCGACATCAGCCGGGCCTGGAGGCCCACGTGGCTGTCGCCCATCTCGCCCTCGATCTCCGCGCGCGGGACGAGCGCGGCGACCGAGTCGATGACGACGATGTCGATCGCGCCGGAGCGGATCAGCATGTCGGTGATCTCCAGCGCCTGCTCGCCGGTGTCGGGCTGGGAGACCAGCAGCGCCTCGATGTCGACGCCCAGCTTGGTGGAGTACTCGGGGTCGAGGGCGTGCTCGGCGTCGACGAACGCCGCGATGCCGCCCTTCTTCTGGACGCTGGCCACGGCGTGCAGCGCGATGGAGGTCTTGCCGGAGCCCTCCGGGCCGTACACCTCCACGACGCGGCCGCGGGGCAGGCCGCCGATGCCGAGCGCGATGTCGAGGGAGATCGCGCCGGTGGGGATCACCTCGACCGGTACCCGCGCGTCCTCGCCCATCCGCATGATGGAGCCCTTGCCGAACTGCCGCTCGATCTGGGCGAGTGCGGTCTCGAGAGCCTTCTCCCGGTCGTTCGCTGCCATGAGTTGTCCTTATCGTCGTGACTGTCGGCTCTCGGCCGCTGCTGTGCGATGACGAGGGCGACGTTACGGCGGGCCACCGACACTTTCGCATCCCTCGCGCGGCTGTGGACGGCGCCGCGAGCCGGGCACCAGCTTACCGAACATTAGTTCGACCATCGCTCGGTACGCTGATTTGGGCGGGAATCTCCGTGCGTTCCATGGCCAGAACCCCGTACGCTGGCGCCGTCCACGGAGGGTTCCATCATGACGCTGACCGTTCTCTTCTGCGTCGATCCGCTCCACCCCCGGCGCGTTGACCCCCACTTCTCCCGCGAGGCCGCGGCCGTGCGGGACCACTATGGCGAGATCGCCCTGATCGACCACGACGCGCTGCGTCGCGGGGACGTGGAGGCGGCGGTGCGTGCCGTGCCCTCCGAGCTGGGGGCCGTCTGGTACCGCGGCTGGATGCTCACGGGCGACGAGTACGCCGCGATGGCCACCACCATGAAGCGGCGCGGAACGGTGCTGCTGACCCATCCGGACGACTACCGGCGCGCGCACGAGCTGCCCGGCTGGCACGACACGTTCGCCGGGCTGACCCCGCACAGCGTGTGGCATCCCCTCGCCCCCGGCCAGGATCCAGGCGATCTGAACGAGCTGGGCGAGCTCGTCCGGCCGCTGGGTGCCGGGCCCGGCGTCATCAAGGACTACGTGAAGTCGCGCAAGCACGAGTGGAACGAGGCGTGCTTCGTGCCCGACGTGAAGAACCTCGCGCAGTTGCACGACGTCGCGGCCAAGATGATCGCCTTGCAGGACGACTATCTGGCCGGCGGCCTCGTCGTGCGCGAGTACGAGCCCTACGACGGCGAGGGCGAGGCGCGCGTGTGGTGGGTGGACGGGGAGCCCGCCCTGGTGGGCCCCCACCCCGACAGCCCGGACGTGGAGCCCGAGCCCGAGCTGGACTCCGTCGCCCCCGCGGTGCGGGCGCTCGGATGCCGCTTCATCACCACCGACCTCGCGCGGCGCACGGACGGCGTGTGGCGCGTGGTGGAGGTCGGCGACGGGCAGGTCAGCGACCTGCCGTCGTCCGTGGACGCCATGGACCTCTACGCGCATCTGCCGGTTCCGGACTGACACCGTCAGTGGCAGTGATGTGACGGAACCGGAACACAGGCCACTTCCGTCTCATCTTGCGCCGCCTCTAGGCTGTGGCTCCGCACGTTCGGAACCTTCCTTTCGGGGGCGTCCGACCATGCCGTCCGGAACCTTCTGGACGCTCGCCGTCTCGTTTTGAAGGACGTGTTCTCCTTGCCCCCACAGGAGCCCACTCGCCGACTCAGTTCCCGTGCCGTGAAGGTCGGGATGCTGAGCGCGCTGTCGCTGACTCTGGTGGCCTGCGGATCCAAGTCGACCACCGCGTGGTGCGTGGACCGCAACGCCCCTGCCATCGGCCAGACCAAGGGCGGCTACAAGGTGGTGCCCGACACCTTCTGCAACACCGGCGACATCAACCGGACCACGACTTCGTACGGCCAGTACTTCTGGTACTACGGCGGCAAGCGCACCTCTAACGGCTTCGTGTCAGGCGGACGCTCCTTCAGGCCCAGCAAGGGCAAGATCAAGTCGGCGAGCGGGCGCACGCTGAGCCGCGGCGGGTTCGGCGGCAGCGGCAAGAGCGGGAGCTAGCCGGTGCGCCGTACCCGCTCGACACCCCGGGACGGCTGGGCCGAGAAGGTCGAGTCGCAGGGGCTCGCCTTTCACCGGACCGCGCACCCCGAGCACCTGACCCGGCCCTACTGGGACGAGTCCGTCCACTACGTCTTCGACATGGACGAGGTGCTGGCCCTCGAAGAGGTCGTCGAGGAGCTGCACCGGATGTGCCTCCAGGTGGTGGAGCACGTCGTCACCACGGGCCGCTACAACGTCCTCGGCATCCCGGACTGGGTGGCCCCGCTCATCGAGGAGTCCTGGCGGCGCGGCGACCCGCATCTGTACGGACGGTTCGATCTGCGCTACGACGGCGACGGCCCGGCCAAGCTCCTGGAGTACAACGCCGACACCCCCACGGCGCTGGTCGAGAGCTCCATCGTCCAGTGGTACTGGCTGCAGGACGTCTATCCCGGCGACGACCAGTGGAACTCCATCCACGAGCGGCTGGTGGACCGCTGGAAGGAGATCCTCCCCGGGCTGGCCAAGGGGCCGGCGCACTTCGCCTGGACGAGCGGCGACGAGACCGGTGAGGAGGTCATGACGATCGCCTACATGCAGGAGACCGCCGAGGAGGCGGGTCTGCCGGGCGTGGCGATCGCCATGGAGGACATCGGCTGGGACTACGGCCGCGAGCGTTTCGTCGATCTGGAAGAGGAGGAGATCCGCACGCTCTGCAAGCTCTACCCGTGGGAGTGGATCGTCTCCGAGCCGTTCGGGCGCAGCGTTCCCGGCGCCTCCACGTCGTGGATCGAGCCGATCTGGAAGATGGTGCTCTCCAACAAGGCGCTGCTCGTCCTGCTCTGGGAGTTGTTCCCCGGGCATCCCAATCTGCTGCCCACCTACCTGAACACGCCAGGAAGCCTCACCTCCTACGTCCAGAAGCCGCTGCTGGGCCGGGAGGGCGCGAGCATGCGCATCGTCACCCCGGACGGCGGCGAGCAGCGCACTGAGGGCGCCTACGGCGCGGAGGGCTTCGTCTTCCAGGAGTTCTGCGCGCTGCCGGACTTCGACGGTGAGCATCCGGTGCTCGGCGCTTGGGTCGTCCACGACGAGTCGGCGGGGATCGGCATCCGCGAGACCTCCGGTCTCATCACCGACGACACCTCGTCCTTCGTCCCCCACCGCATTCCCCTGTAGCCCGACTCCGCAGTCCCCTGCGGCCATCTAAGGAGAACCATGACAACCGTGGCGGCGAACGACGACAGCCTCGGCCAGGTGTTGCTGGACGGGTCGGGGGCGCTCTTCGCCTACGCCGGGGTGGGCCTGGTGCTGTTCATCGTCGGCTTCTACATGACCGACCTCGCCACGCCGGGCCGCCTGATCACGGTGATCCGCGACCACCGCAACCCGAACGCGACGCTGCTCGCCTGCGCCGCCACGGTCGGGGTCGGCCTGATCGTCGCCATGTCGATCTTCGCCTCGGGCGGGGACCTGGCGGAGGGCCTGACCAGGACGCTGGTGTTCGGCGGGGGCGGCATCATCGCGCAGACGGTCGCCACGATGATCTTCGACCGGCTGGTGGGGATCAGCATCGGCACGCTGGCCGACGACGCCGGGGACAAACTGGAGCCCGCCGCGATCCTGCTGGCCGTGGCCAACCTCATGATCGGCTTCGTCATCGCCGTGGCGGTCTACTGACCGCCGCGCGCCCCCGGGTGCCGGGTCCGGAGGCTACTGGAGGGCAGAGGGGACGTCGAACGTGGCGACGACGGCCTGCCAGACCCTTTTGGCCGGGACGCCCTCGGCGAGGGCCTGTTCGATCGTGCGGCCGCCCAGCTCGGCCATGACGTAGTCCTTGGCGACGCTCTGGGCGTAGCTCTCACCGAACTGCTGTCTCATCCGTTCCCAGAAAACCGTCAACCGCACCCGGCCACGCTATCCGACGGACGGCTCCTCCAAGGACGCCGTGACCTCGCGGCTTACGACGTGACGCGGGCCCGGCGGCGCGTTCTGTCGGACCCGCGAGGCAAGATGGGCGCATGGGCGGTGACGTGCTCGAACGTTTCTCCCCGGCGACCCGTGCCTGGTTCTCCGGGGCGTTCGCCGCGCCCACCCCCGCCCAGACCGGGGCGTGGGAGTCGATCTCCGGCGGCGACAACACGCTGGTCGTCGCGCCGACTGGCTCCGGCAAGACGCTCGCTGCGTTCCTGTGGTCCCTCGACCGCCTCGCCGCCACCGGGGCCGGCAAGGCCGCCGAAGCGGGCGAAGCGGGCGGCGGCACGCGCGCGGATCCCCTGCGGCGCTGCCGCGTCCTGTACGTCTCGCCGCTGAAGGCCCTGGCCGTCGACGTCGAACGCAACCTGCGCGCCCCGCTGACGGGCATCCGGCAGGCCGCGCGGCGCCTCGGCCTGCCCGAGCCCGACATCCGGGTCGGGATGCGGTCGGGCGACACCCCGGCCGACGAGCGCCGCCGCCTGGCCGTCAGGCCGCCCGACATCCTGATCACCACGCCGGAGTCGCTGTTCCTGATCCTCACCTCGCGGGCGCGCGAGTCGCTGCGCGGCGTCGAGACGGTGATCGTCGACGAGGTCCACGCGGTGGCGGGCACCAAGCGCGGCGCGCACCTGGCGCTGTCGCTCGAACGCCTCGACTCCCTCCTCGACCGGCCCGCTCAGCGGATCGGCCTGTCGGCGACCGTCCGTCCCGCCGAGGAAGTCGCTGCGTTCCTGGGCGGGGCCCGTCCGGCCACGGTCGTCCAGCCCCGTTCCGACAAGGTCTTCGATCTCGACATCGTCGTCCCTGTGGAGGACATGGGCGAGGTGGGTCAGTTCGTCGACGACTCGGGCGCGGCCGATCCGCGGCAGCGCAGCATCTGGCCGCACGTGGAAGACCGCCTGCTCGACCTGATCGAGGGGCATCGCTCCACGCTGGTGTTCGCCAACTCGCGGCGGCTGGCCGAGCGCCTGTGCGGCCGCCTCAACGAACTCGCGTACGAACGCGCGACCGGCGGGCCCCTGCCCGAAGACCACTCCCCCGCCGCGACCATGGCGCAGGCGGGCGCGGCCAAGGGCGCGCCTGTGGAGATCGCCCGCGCGCACCACGGCTCGGTCTCCAAGGAGGAGCGGGCCGGCATCGAGAACGCGCTGAAGGAGGGCCGGCTGCCCGCCGTCGTGGCGACGTCCAGCCTGGAACTGGGCATCGACATGGGCGCGGTCGACCTGGTCGTGCAGGTCGAGTCGCCGCCGTCGGTGGCGAGCGGCCTCCAGCGGGTGGGACGAGCGGGCCACCAGGTCGGGGCCGTGTCCAAGGGCGTCATCTTCCCCAAGTACCGGAGCGACCTCGTCCAGACGGCGGTGGTGTCCGAGCGGATGCGCACCGGCGAGATCGAGGAGCTGCGCTACCCGCGCAACCCCCTCGACGTCCTCGCACAGCAGATCGTCGCAATGGTCTCCATGGACGAGTGGACCGTCGACGACCTGGAGGCCCTCGCCAAGCGGGCGGCCCCGTACGCCACGCTCCCGCGCTCGGCGCTGGAGGCGACCCTCGACATGCTCGCCGGGCGCTATCCCAGCGACGAGTTCGGCGAGCTGCGCCCCCGCCTCGTCTGGGACCGCGTGACCGGTGTGCTCCGTGAACGGCCCGGGGCGCAGCGCTTGGCGGTGACCAGTGGCGGCACGATCCCCGACCGCGGCCTGTTCGGGGTGTTCCTGGTCGGCGAGAAGGCGTCCCGCGTAGGGGAGCTCGACGAGGAGATGGTGTACGAGTCGCGCGTCGGCGACGTGTTCGTGCTCGGCGCCAGCTCCTGGCGCATCGAGGACATCACACCCGACCGCGTCCTGGTGTCGCCCGCTCCGGGCCAGCCCGGCAAGCTCCCCTTCTGGCACGGCGACACACTGGGGCGCCCTGCGGAGCTGGGGCGCGCGCTCGGCGCGTTCACCCGTGAGCTGGCCGGGCTGCCCGCCGAGGCGGCCCACGAGCGCGTCTCGTCCGCCGGGCTGGACTCCTGGGCCGCCGGCAACCTCGTCTCGTACGTGGGCGAGCAGCGGGAGGCCACCGGCCACATCCCCGACGACCGCACGATGGTCATCGAACGGTTCCGCGACGAGCTGGGCGACTGGCGCATGGTCGTCCACTCGCCGCTGGGCGCGCGTGTGCACGGCCCCTGGGCGCTGGCTATAGCGGGCCGCCTGCGCGAGCGGTACGGCGTCGACGCGCAGGCCATGCACGCCGACGACGGCATCGTCATCCGCATCCCGGACATGGACGAGGCCCCGGGGCTCGACCTGGCGGTCTTCGACGCCGACGACATCGAACGCATCGTCGTCGACGAGCTCGGCGGGTCGGCCCTGTTCGCCGCCCGGTTCCGCGAGTGCGCGGCCCGGTCCCTGCTGCTCCCCCGCCGCCGTCCCGACAAGCGCATGCCGCTCTGGCAGCAGCGGCAGCGCGCCGCCCAGCTGCTGGCCGTCGCGAGCAAGTACCCGTCGTTCCCCATCGTCCTCGAAACGATGCGCGAGTGCTTGCAGGACGTGTTCGACGTCCCGGGCCTGGTGCAGCTGATGCGCGACCTGTCGGGCCGCAAGGTCCGCATGGTCGAGGTGGAGACCCCCGAGCCGTCCCCCTACGCCCGCTCGCTGCTCTTCCACTACGTGGGCGCCTTCATGTACGAGGGCGACTCTCCCCTCGCCGAGCGTCGCGCTCAGGCCCTCGCGCTCGACTCCGCGCTCCTGGCCGAGCTGCTCGGCCAGGCCGACCTGCGCGAGCTGCTCGACCTCGACGCCGTCACCGAGACCGAACGCGAGCTCCAGCGCCTCGCCGAAGACCGCCGCGCCCGCGACATGGAGGGCGTGGCCGACCTCCTGCGCGCGCTGGGCCCCCTCACCACCCCAGAGGCAGCCGAACGCACCACCCTCCCCTCCAAAGTCGCGCAAGACGACGCGCCGGACGCTGCGTCGCAGGGCACGCCAGACACCGCGTCGGAGATCGCCTCAGGAGCCACACCGGCCCCCGCGTCGCAGGGCACGCCGGAGATCGCGCCAGATGTCGCGCCGGACGCTGCGTCGCAGGGCACGGCGAAGGGGGCGGCTGGGGAGGTTTCGGCGGGCGCTCTTGTGCGGGTGTCTCGGTGGTTGGG
>NZ_SMKU01000411.1 GCF_004349215.1 Actinomadura rubrisoli
GCCCCCGGCGCGTCCCGTCCCCGTCCACCGTCTAAGTGCCCTTCCGCCTGCGGCGCGCCGTGCGCCCGGATCGCATCGAGTGGCTTCACTTTCCTTCTCCCCCGTCGTTCTCGGACGCCCGTTCGCGGAAGAGGACGGCGCGGGGCACCCCGGCCCGCGCGGCCGCTTGAAGGACGCGCGGCAGGTCGCCTGAAGAGCACGACCGGCCGCGATGCGCCCGCCCGTGGGAGCGCGGCCGGGCACCGCCCGCGCGGCTTCTGGCCGCGCGCCGTCCTCTGCCTGCCGGTCCGGCGGGCGTGATGCGAATTGCCCCCGTGCTGTGAAATCGCATGCGTTCCCCGAACCGGCGAGGTGGCGCCGGACTCGGATCCGCTCCCGGTGCCACGGGAGAGACGCTAACGAGCCGCGCTGGCGCCGAACTTGCGCGCCCTTTGCGCGGACCTTGCGCGGCCCGGCGTGGACCGGTCCGCCGGGTCAGACGCGAAGGACCTCGGGGCCGAGAGCGGCGATCTCGGCGGCCGGCTCGGCGTCCAGCCCGGTGTCGGTGATGAGGACGTCGATCTCGGAGAACTCGCCGAACCGCACCAGGTAGTCGTTCCCGACCTTGGTGTGGTCGGCCAGCAGCACCCGCCGCCGGGACGAGGCGATCATGGCCCGCTTGACGGCGGCCTCGGCCTGGTCGGAGGTGGTCAGGCCGCGCCCGGCCGAGCAGCCGTTGGTCGCCATGAACGCCACGTCCACCCACAGGCTCGCCAGCGGCCGCAGGACCCAGTCGTCCACGGTGGCGAGGGTGCGGCCGCGCACCCGCCCGCCCAGCATGATGACGTTCAGGTGGGGGCGGGTGGCGAGCACGGTGGCGTGCGGCGGGGAGTTGACGACGACGGTCAGCTCGCGGTCGGCCGGCAGCAGCTGGACCAGCCGGGAGGTCGTCGTCCCCGCGTCGATGATGATCGATCCGTCGACGGGCAGCTCGTTGAGCGCGGCCTTGGCGATGCGCTCCTTCTCCTCGGTCAGCACCGCGTCCCGCGCCGCCAGCCCGGGTTCGAAGCCCAGCCGCTCCACCGGGATCGCGCCGCCGTGGACGCGCCGCACCGTCCGGGCGCGCTCCAGCACGGTGAGGTCGCGCCGGATCGTCTCGGTCGTCACCTTGAACTGCTCGGCGAGCGTGACCACGTCGACCTTGCCGTCCGCGCGCGCCTGCTCCAGGATCGCCTGCTGCCGCTCTTCGGCGTACATGTGCTCTCCGCCCGTCCCGATGTGCGTCCATTCTCCCCCGGCCGCCGGGCGGACCGGTCAGGGCTCGATGGTCACCTTGATCGCCGAGCCCTCGGCGACGAGGTCGAGGGCGGACCGCAGGTCGGCCAGGGCCAGCCGGTGGGTGATCAGATCGGCGACCGGCACCCGGCCCGAGGCGATCAGATCGAGGGCGCGGGCGTTGTCGGCGGGGGTGGAGCCGTTGGCGCCGACCACCGTGAGCTCCCGGTAGTGCACCCGGTTGGCGTCCAGGGCGATGATCGGGGCGTCCTTCGGCAGCCCGCCGAACAGGCTGACCCGGCCGCCCGGCGCCGCCATCGCCACGGCCTGCGTCTGCGCCGTGGGCGAGGCCGCCGCGGTGATCGCCACGTCGGCCCCGCGGCCGCCGGTCAGATCGCGCACCGCCTCGACCACATCGACGTCGGCGGACCAGAGCGCCATGTCGGGCTCGACGATCGCGGCGGCCCGGTCGAGCCGCTTGAGGTTCGGGTCGATGAGGAAGACCCGGCCGGCGCCGCGGGCGCGGGCGACCCGCACGTGCAGGCAGCCGACCGGCCCGGCCCCGAAGACCACCACGTCGTCGCCCCTGCCGACCCGGGCCAGCTCCTGCCCGTTCAGGACGCAGGCCAGCGGTTCGGCGACCGACGCCTCGGCGAAGGAGACGCCGTCCGGGACGCGGTTCACCCCGTCCACCGCGAGCACCTTCGCCGGGACGATCATCTGCTCGGCGAAGCCCCCGTCGTAGTGGTAGCCGATCGACTCCTGCCGCGAGCACACCGTCCGCCGGCCGCGCCGGCACTCGGCGCAGGCGCCGCAGGGAATGGCCGCGATCACCTGGACGCGGTCCCCCGGCGACCAGCCCGGGGCGTCGCCGGCCACCACCTCGCCCGCGATCTCGTGGCCCATCACGCGCGGCGGGACGATGTGGTGGTGCCCGTACCGCGCTATCTTCACGTCGGTGCCGCAGGTGGAACAGTTCCGGACGCGGATCTTCAATTCGCCGGGACCGGGCTCGGGGACGGCGGACTCCTCGATGCGGATGTCGCCGGGTGCGTGGAAACGAGCGACTTTCACGGTACTGGATCTCCTTTTCCGGGGCGTAGCAGCCGGGTGATGTCGGCCGCGGTGGCGGCCTCGCGCAGGTCTCGGGCGCGGCCGGGATCGAGCAGGAGCCGCGCCAGCTGGGCCAGGACGGCCACGTGCCCGTCGCCGCGGGCCGCGACGGCGATCGCCACCGTCACCGGGTGGCCGTCCCAGTCGATCGGGTCGGGGAAGCGCAGGACGGCGAGCGCGTCGCGCAGCACCGCGCCCCGGCCGGGCGCCGTGCCGTGCGGAAGGGCCACGCCTTCCCCGACGTAGGTGGACAGCGACCGTTCGCGCTCCAGCATGCTGTCGACGTACGCGGCCGTCACGGCGCCGACGTCCGCGAGCGTCCGGCCGCACTGGCGCACGGCGTCCTCCCGGCCGGCGGCCACCGCGTCCACGCGGATGGCGCGCCGGTCGAGCAGCCGCGCGAACGCGTCAGCCACTGAGGTCCCCGCCGTCCTTGATGGCGGCGACCACCCGGCCGATGGCGGGGTCGCCGATGTAGACCGTGAACGGCACGATGAGGCGGCCGGGCGCGCCGTGGCGCGCGCGCTCGGCGAGCCCCGCGTGGCAGACCACCACGTCGGCGTCGCCGGGTATGGAGTCGACGGCGCTGTGCTCGACCGTGACGTCCTGCCCGCGCAGCTCCCGGCGCAGCTGGGTCGCCAGCATGACGCTGCTGCCCATGCCCGCGTCGCAGGCGATGACGAGTTTGCGGACGGCCTTTCCGTTGATGCTGGTCACCATGATCAGGTCTCCTGCTCGGTGATGGAGGCGGTCGGAGCGTCGGACGCGGTCGGATCGGCGAGCCTGCCGAAGCCCAGCAGCGCCGCGCCCACGCCGAAGGAGACCGCGGCCGAGGCGAGCATGCCGGTGTAGACGCCGATCCAGTTGCCCGCGCCGCGCGGCGTCTGCGCCAGGTAGGCGAAGATGCTGCCGGGGGCGGGCGGGCCGACCAGCCCGGTGCCGAACGCCAGGAAGATCGCCGTCCCGGTGGCGCCGCCGGCGATGGCCGCCAGGATCATGCGCGGCTTCATCAGGATGTAGGGGAAGTAGATCTCGTGGATGCCGCCGAGGAACTGGATGACGATCGCGGCGGGGGTGGAGGCGCGCAGCCCCCGCGGCCCGAACACCAGGTAGGCCAGCAGCACGCCAAGGCCCGGGCCCGGGTTGGACTCCAGCATGAACAGGATGGACTTGCCGTGCTCGGCGGACTGCTGGACGGCCAGCGGGCCCAGCACGCCGTGGTTGACGGCGTTGTTGAGGAACAGCACCTTGGCGGGCTCGATGAGAACCGCCGTCACCGGCAGCACGTCGCGGTCGATCAGCCACTCGACCCCGTCGCCCGCCGCGTCGGTGACCGTGCGCACCACCGGGCCGATCAGCGCGTGGCCCGCGAGCGCCGCCGCCGCGCCCAGGATGCCGGCGGAGAAATTCTCCACCAGCATCTCGAACCCCGGCCGCACCCGCCCCTCGACCAGCCCGTCGAAGAGCCTCATGGCGTAGGCGGTCAGCGGGCCGATGACCATCGCGCCCAGGAACATCGGGGTGTCGGAGCCGACCACGACGCCGGCCGTGGCGACCGCGCCGACGACCGCGCCGCGCTGGCCGTGGACCATCCGCCCGCCGGTGTAGCCGATCAGCAGGGGCAGCAGGTAGAGGGCCATCGGGTCGACGAGCTCGCCGAGCTCCTTGTTCGGCAGCCAGCCGGTCGGGATGAACAGCGCGGTGATGATGCCCCAGGCGATGAACGCGCTGATGTTGGGCATCACCATCCCGGCCAGGAAGCCGCCCAGCCGCTGGACGCGGGCGCGCGGCCCGGTGCCTGCGGTCTGGGGTGCGTACGCGGTGGCCATCACGGCCCTCCCGTCGATCGGGGACTCGGATCAGGCGATCAGCGGCCGGTCCTGGACCGGCGGCCGCTGGATGTGGACGCCGTCGTAGCCGATCTCGTCGATGCCCGGCATGCGCCCGGCCGGCTGCCGTACGGCGGCGGCGCCCCAGGCCAGGCCCGCCGCCAGCGCGACCGAGCCGCGGGCTCCGGCGGCGAGGAAGCCCGCGAGCAGCGCGTCCCCCGCCCCCACCGTGCTCTTCGGCCGGGCCACCGGGGCCCGGCCGGTGCGGACCCCGTCGCCGTCGACCAGCACCGCGCCCTCGGCGCCCAGGCTGACCAGCACGGCTCTGGCCCCGCTCGCGCACAGCAGGCCCGCCGCGTCGATCGCCTCGGACAGCCGGCCCACCGGCCGGCCCACGGCCTCGGTCAGCTCCTCGCGGTTCGGTTTGACCAGGTCGGGCCCCGCCCGCACCGCCGCCGGCAGCGCCGGCCCGCTGGTGTCGACGGCCACCTTCGCCCGTGCCGGAGCGAGCACCTTGCACAGCTCGCCGTAGAAGCCGTCCGGCACGCCGGGGGGCAGGCTGCCGCAGGCGACCACCCATGAGGCGCCGCGCGTCTCGGAGACCACCGCCTGGACGACCGCGTCCAGTTCGGCGCGCGACAGCCGGCCCCCCGGCTCGTTCAGCTTGGTGACCATCCCGCCCGGCTCGACGATCGTCACGTTCGACCGCGTACATCCGCGCACCGGCACGGCCCGGACGGTCAGGCCCTGCTCCTCCAGAAGCCGCTGGAGCCGGTGACCGTCCGGCCCGCCGACCGGCAGGACGGCGACGGAGGGGACCCCCGCGGCCAGCAGCGCGCGGGAGACGTTCACCCCCTTGCCGCCGGGGTCGAGCCGCGCGGACCTGGCGCGGATCACCGCGCCGCGCGTCAGCGCGTCCACCTCGATCGTGCGATCGAGGCTCGGGTTGAGCGTCACCGTGACGATCACGTGCCGATCACCTGCGGATTCCGTGGTGGCGGACGGGCACGCCCCCGTGCGCGGTGCCCACCGTCCACCTCGCGAACATGTTGGTTCTTATCCGTCTCACCTTGATTCGCCTGCGTTTGCAACTGAATGCACCGTAACTCACAGATTGACGTTGGTCCGGGGCTCAGTCATTGACCGCATGTGGCCGCCCCGCGGTGACCAGCGGCGAACCGCGATGATCACCTGCGAAACGCGCGGCGCCGACCGGATCGGCGCGCCGTCAGAGGGCGCGCCGCATCCGATCGGCGCCATGCGAGGGAGGGGGAATTGCGCGGGTCAGTCGTCCCGCTGGAGGTAGGTGAGGATCGCCTGGACCCGCCGGTTGTCCAGGGAACTGCGGGGCAGGTCGAGCTTGTCGAAGATATGGCGGACGTGCGTGCTCACGGTGTTCTTGGACACGTACAGGCGCTCGGCGATCCCCCGGTCGGTCAGCCCCTCGGCCAGCAGCCGCAGCACCTCCCGCTCGCTGGCGCTCAGCTCCGCCAGCCGCCGGTCCCGGCGGCGGGCCTTCATCAGATCGCCGATCAGCTCCGGTTCCATCGTGGTGCCGCCCGCGATCAGGTGCCGCAGCGCCCGGCTGAGCTGGTGCCGCACCATGATGCGCTCCTTGAGCAGGTAGCCGGTGCCTTTCTCGCCGCTCGCCAGCAGCCGTTCCGCGCATTCGGGAATGGCGTAATCGGACAGCACCAAAATCCCCATCCGGGGATGCTCGCGGCGGAGTGCGAGGGCGATCTTTATGCCCTCGTCACTGAAATCGGGCGGCATCACCAGATCCAGCACCACCGCGTCCGGCCGGAGCCTGGAAACCGTCGAGGCCACCTTTTCCGGATGGTCCAGCATTCCGACCACCTGATGGCCCTCTTCGGTGAGCAACTGGTGCAGGCCCGCCCGGGTGATGAGCTGATCATCGACCACGAGCACGCGCATGATCCGTCCACCTTCAGCCGGCCGCCAGCAGCAGGAGGACATTCTAGGCCGACCGCCGGGAGCGGCCTTCGAAAGCGGCCGGATTCACCATTTTCCATGAGCCCGCGTTCCACACAATCCGCGATGCGCGTGCCGGGCGCCCGACCATAACCTGATCGCGAACTGCCTCTCACCGAATTGGTGCTGGACTGGGGGAGCCTAAGATGAGCGGCTGGCGGGTGCCCGGATACACCGAGCTGGGGCAGCTCGGCGCGGGGGCGCATGGACGGGTCGTGCTGGCCCGCCGCGACGGGATGGACGCCCTCGTCGCGATCAAGTACGTCGACATCGGCGCACTGCTCGCCCCGCGCGCGCCGGACGACCGCGAGGCCCGCCTGATGGCCTCGGTCGACCATCCGAACGTGGCCCGGCTGCACGACTTCTACCAGGGGGCCACCGGGGTCGCGCTGGTCATGGAGGCGGTGGAGGGCGTCTCCCTCGCCCGGGTGCTGCGCGAGCACCCCCAGCTGGAACCCGAGGCCGCGCTGGCGGTCCTCAAGGGCTCCCTGCTCGGGCTGGCCGCCGCGCACGCCGCCGGGGTGGTGCACCGCGACTACAAGCCCGACAACGTCATCGTCGACGGCGGCGGCGTCAGCAAGCTGATCGACTTCGGGGTGGCCTCGGCCTCCGGGGAGCGCTCGACCGCGGGCACCGCCGCGTACATGGCGCCGGAGCAGTGCAACGGCGAGCCCGCCAGTCCGGCCACCGACGTCTACTCCGCCACCTGCGTGTTCGTGGAGTGCGCCGCCGGACGCCGGCCCTACCTCGGCGACCAGGACGCGGTGCTGATGGCCCAGCACCTGCACGGGCCGGTGCCCGCGGAGCTGGTGCCCGGGCCGCTGCGCGACCTGGTGGCGCGCGGGATGGCCAAGAGCCCCGCCGAGCGTCCGCCGGGCGCGGCCGACTTCGTCCGGGAGCTGGAGAGGGCGGCCGTGGCGGGCTACGGCGCGGCCTGGGAGCGCCGCGGCCTGGCCGCGCTGGCCGCCGCCGCCGCGGCGCTGGCCGTGCCGCTGGGCGAATCCGGCCCCGCCGAGGCGGGGACCAGCACCGCCGACACCACCATCGCCGGCAGGATGCCGGGCATCGCGGGCGGCGCGGCGGCCGGCGGCGCGGCGGCCTCCGCGGGCACGGCGGCCTCCGCGGGCACGGCCAAGGCCGCCGCGAAGGAACAGGCCGGGCGCTCGGCCCGCGCCTCGCTGATCGCGGGCTGCGTCGCCCTGCTCCTGCTGATCGCGGCGGGGTTCTTCCTCCTGCGGGACGACCACACGATCGAACCCTTGGCCGAGCGGCCCACCTCCGGCCCGTCCACCCCCGTCCCGTCCCCTGGCCCGTCCACGCC
>NZ_SMKU01000412.1 GCF_004349215.1 Actinomadura rubrisoli
GGGGGCGTTGGTGTTGGACGTGACGTCGCGGGGGGACGAGCCGTGGGTGCGGTTCAGTCCGTTCTATCCGCATGGGGGATACCCGTGCCGTTCTCGCCGGGGTGGTCGCCGATTCGGTGGAGGGGATCAAGCGGATGGTGCGCAAGTACGGGCCGGTGGTCGGTCACCGGGCGGGGCTTGGGGGCGCGGAGCCGCTGTCGCGTGCGGCGCTGGTGCGGCTGGTCGCGGGGGAGCGCCGGCCGGGGTGACGGCTACTCCTCGGTGGCGGGGCTGCCGCCCGCGACGACCTCGGCGAGCAGGTCCTCCTCGGTGGCGCCGCGCCGCCAGTAGCCGGTGAAGGTGACGGCGCGGCGGTCGAGGCCGCGCTCGTTCACCAGGTGGCGGCGCAGGGCGCGGACGGCGGCGGACTCGCCGGCGATCCACGCGTACGGTTCCGGCGGGAGCTCCGCGGTGCGGACGGCGTCCAGCAGGCCGCCCGGGGGCACCCAGGTGATCTCGGCGTCGGCCTTGGTCGGGAGGTCTTGGCGGTCCTCGTCGTGGGGCACCTCGATCCACACGCGGGCGGGGGTTCCGGAGGGGAGCCAGGCGAGGTTGCCGGCGATGGCGGGCAGCGCCGAGAGGTCGCCCGCGATGACGACGGGACGGCCGGGCGGCGGGCGGAAGTCGTAGCCGCCGTTGTCGGGGCCGGTCGGCCCGAGCACGACGACCCGGTCGCCGGGACGGGCGGACGCGGCCCAGCGGGCGGCCGGGCCCGACGCGCCGTCCAGGTGCAGGACGAAGTCGACGTCCAGCTCGCCGGGCCGCCGGTCGCGGACGGTGTAGGAGCGCATGATGCCGCGCTCGGCGGGGTCGAGGGCGCGCCAGTCGGCGAACCAGGTGTCGGGCGACCAGTCGGACGGCATCACCGGCGCGTCCTGGTGCGGGTGCGGCAGGAACAGCTTGAAGCGCTGGTCGCGCCCGGCCGGGACGAACGCCTTCCCGGATCCGCCGGTGGTGTCCAGGGCCGTCCCGCCGAAGGTGATCCGGACCATGGAGGGCCCGAGCCGCTCGGACCGCAGGACGTGCAGCTCGAAGAAGCCGAAGGGGTCGGCGGGGGTCGTCATCGTGGGGGCCTTTCCGTCGCTCAGCCGGTCTTCTTGGCGGACTGGATGGACTTGGCGAGGGCTTCGAGGATCGGGGCGGAACCCTCGTAGGAGAAGCGGGGCTCGGGCTGCCACGGGACGACCTGGCCGGCCTTCACGGCGGGCAGCTCCGCCCAGGACGGCTTGGACCCGAGGTCCTTCGGCTGGAGCGCCTGCGTGCGGCTGTCCAGCATGACGACGTCGGCCTTGTAGCGGTCGGCGTTCTCCCAGCTCAGGTTCTCGAAGAAGCCGTTGCTGTCCAGGCGGCGCGGGACGATGAGGTCCACGCCCAGTTCCTTGAAGTAGATGAGGTCGGTGTTCTTCTCGGGGCTGGAGGCGTAGAACAGGTCGGGGCTCGCGGACGCGGCCAGGACCTTCAGGCCCGGGTTGGCCCTGGCGGCCGCGCGCAGCGCCTCCGCCGCCTTCTCGAAGCGGGCCTTGGCCGCCGTGACCTTGGCGGACGTGAGGTCGGCGCCGAGCGCGGCGGCCAGCGCGGCCGTCCGCTCGATCGGCTTCGGCAGGGGGACGGTGCCGGTGGACAGCGCGACGCTCGGCGCCAGCGCGAAGATCTTCTCCTTGCTCTCCGCGGGGACGTAGAACAGCTCGTTCTTGACGAACATGTTGTCGACGAGCAGGTCGGGGCGCAGCGCGGCGTACTTCTCGATGTTGAACTCGCCGAAGGCGTTGCCGATGACGGTCAGCCGGTCGACGGGCAGGTTCCCGGCCTGCGGGTCGGGCTTGCCGTCCTTGAGCTTGGTCGGGCCGAACACGCCCACGAGCTGCTCGTCCACACCGAAGTCGTGCAGGGCGGCGAGGGTGCCGACGTAGCCGACGACGCGCTTGGGGCGCGCCTTGAGGCCGACCTTCGTGCCTCGGTCGTCGGTGAACGACCAGGCGCCGCCGCTGGGGGACGCCGTGCCGTCGCCGCTGCCGCACGCGCTGAGCAGGGCCCCGAGGGCGACGGCGCCGCCCGCGCCCAGCAGGCCGCGGCGGGTGAGGTGACGGGCGACGGTGTTCGACATTTCGGTTATTTCTCCTGCTGTATTACGGTGGCCGGTATTCCGGCTCGATGCGTGCTTAGGTTAACCTAACCTAAGTCTTAGTCCAGTGGTGGGGGCGGTGCGGCCTCCCCGGCCCGTCCCCCGGAGTCCGTCCGTGTCGTTGACGAAGTCCCCGCAGGTCGCGGCGCGTGGCGCCCGATCGCCGCGGGCCGGGCGCCCCGGCCTCGTCGCAGGTCGTTCCGCCCGCGCGGCCGGTTTGCTCGTCGCGGCGTTGCTGCTGCTCGCCGTCCTCGTGCTGAGCCTCGCGGTCGGGGCCAAGCCCCTTTCGGTCGCGGACGCGTGGAACGGTCTCTTCCACCGCGACTCCGGCAGTTACACGGTCGTCCACCAGATGCGCCTGCCGCGCACGCTCCTCGGACTGGTCGCGGGCATCGCGCTCGGCCTCGCCGGGGCCGTGATGCAGGCGCTCACGCGCAACCCGCTCGCCGACCCCGGGCTCCTCGGCATCAACGCGGGCGCGGCCGCGGCGGTCGTCTCGGCGATCTCGTTCCTGGGCGTCGCCTCGTTCACCGGGTTCGTGTGGTTCGCGTTCGCGGGCGCCGGTGCGGTGGCGGTGCTGCTGTACGTGGTCGGTGGCGGGCGCGGCGCTACTCCGGCGCGGCTGGCGCTCGCCGGGTCCGCGCTGAACGCGGCGCTCTACTCCTACGTCAACGCGGTGCAGCTGCTCGACACCGCGTCGCTCGACCGCATGCGCTTCTGGACGGTCGGCTCGCTCGGCGCCGCGCAGTCCTACACGGTCGTGCGCGTAGCGCCGTTCGTGGCCGTGGGGTTGGTGCTGGCGCTCGCGTTGGCGCGTCCGCTGAACGCGATGGCGATGGGGGAGGACGCGGCGCGCGCGCTCGGCGCCCGTCCTGGACGCGCCCGGGTCGTGGCCATCGTCACGGTGACGCTGCTGTGCGGCGCGGCGACGGCGGCGTGCGGGCCGATCATCTTCGTCGGGCTGATGGTGCCGCACCTCGTCCGCGCGCTGACCGGCCCGGACCTGCGCTGGCTTCTGCCGTACTGCGCGGTCCTCTCGCCCGCCCTGGTGCTCGCCGCCGATGTTCTGGGACGGGTCGTCGTGCGTCCGTCCGAGCTCCAGGTCGGGATCGTCATGGTCGTGGCCGGTGGTCCGGTCTTCCTCTACTTCGTCCGCCGTCCGCGCGCGCTTGGCACGCGCCGTCGGACGCGCGGTGAGGCGGCGGCGTCGTGACCCGGGCTCCGCGTTTCGCCGTCGTCCGCACGCCCGGAGGGCTATCGCTCCGCTTCCGCCCGCGCGCGCTTGTCGTCGCGGCGCTCTGCCTACTGGCCGCGCTCTGCATGGGCGTGCTGCTCATCGGCAGCGGCGACTTCCCGATGAGCCCCGCCGACGTGGTGCGGACGCTCGCGGGCCAGGGCTCGCCCGCCGACTCCCTCATCGTGAACCAGATCCGGCTGCCGCGCGTCGTGACCGGGCTGGCCGTCGGCGCCGCGCTGGGGCTGGCCGGGGCGATCTTCCAGTCGCTCGTCCGCAACCCGCTGGGCAGCCCCGACATCCTCGGGTTCAGCCAGGGCGCGGCGACCGGCGTGCTCGCCATGATCGTCCTGGTGGGCGGCGGCAGCGCGGCGGTCGCGTCCGGCGCCGCCGCGGGCGGGCTGGCGACCGGCGTGCTGGTGTACGCGGTGGCCGGACGGAGCGGCGCGCACGGGCAGCGGCTGATCCTCGTCGGCATCGGCGTCGCCGCGATCCTCACCGGCGTGAACGGCTATCTGCTCACCCAGGCGAGCATCACCGACGCCGCCCGCGCGGTGCTGTGGCTGACCGGCAGCCTGGACGGGCGCGACTGGTCCGACTCCGCCCCGCTGCTCGTGGCGCTCGCCGTCCTGGGGCCGCTGGTGCTCGTCGGCTGCGGGCGGGCGCTGCGGATGCTGGAGATGGGCGACGACGCGGCGCACGGGCTCGGGGTGCCGATCGAGCGGGCCCGGCTGATCATGCTGGCGGCGGCCGTCCTGCTCACCTCGCTCGCCGCCGCTGCCGCCGGGCCGGTGGCGTTCGTCGCGCTGACCGCGCCGCAGCTCGCCCGGCGGCTGACCCGCACGGCCGGGCCCAACCTGCTGCCCGCGACGTGCATGGGCGCGGCGCTCCTGGTCGCCGCCGACTGGGTGGCGCAGCGCGCCTTCCCCGGGCACCAGCTCCCGGTCGGCGTGGTGACCGGGCTCCTCGGCGGCGGGTACCTGGTCTGGCTCCTGGTGACCGAACGCAAGACGGGACGGATATGACGATGGACGCGAACACGCGGCTGGCGGGCACCGGGCTCACGCTCGCCTACGACAGGCGCACCGTCGCCGAGCACCTGGACGTCGCCGTCCCGGACGGCTCGTTCACCGTGATCGTGGGGCCGAACGCGTGCGGCAAGTCGACGCTGCTGCGCGCGCTCGCCCGCATCCTCAAGCCCGCCGCCGGGGCCGTCGTCCTGGACGGCGAGCCGATCACGCGGTGGCCCGCCAAGAAGCTGGCGCGGACGCTCGGCCTGCTCCCGCAGTCGTCCATCGCGCCGGAGGGCATCTCCGTCGCCGACCTCGTCGCGCGCGGCCGCTACCCCCACCAGGGCCTGCTGCGGCAGTGGTCCCGGGAGGACGAGCGGGTCGTCGCCGGGTCGATGGCCGCGACCGGTGTGGAGGCGCTCGCCGACCGGGCGGTGGACGAGCTGTCGGGCGGGCAGCGCCAGCGCGTCTGGATCGCGATGGCGCTGGCCCAGCAGACCCCGCTGCTGCTGCTGGACGAGCCGACGACCTACCTCGACATCGCGCACCAGATCGAGGTCCTCGACCTGTGCGCGCGGCTGCACGAGGAGGGCCGCACGGTCGTCGCCGTCCTGCACGACCTGAACCACGCCGCGCGCTACGCCACGCACCTGATCGCGATGCGGGACGGGCGGATCGTCGCCGAGGGCGAGCCGGGCGAGGTGGTCACGGCGGAGCTGGTCGAGGAGGTCTTCCGCCTTCCCTGCCGCGTGATCGACTGCCCGGAGACCGGGACGCCGCTCGTGATCCCCGCCGCCCGCCATCGCGTCCCGGGAATAGTTGTAGGGACATAATGGTTGTAGGCGTCCAACTAAGGAGGACGCTTGCCAGAACTCAGCCCCCGGCGCCGCATGCTCGTACTCGGTATCTGCTGTATGAGCCTGTTCATCGTCAGCCTCGACAACACCGTCCTCAACGTCGCGCTGCCCGCGCTGCAACGCGACTTCGACACCTCCCTGTCCGGGTTGCAGTGGACGATCGACGCGTACCTGATCGTGCTCGCCTCGCTGCTGATCCTCTCCGGGTCGATCGCCGACCGGATCGGCCGCCGCCGCGTGTTCCAGGCCGGGCTCGCCCTGTTCGTGACCGGGTCAGTGCTGTGCAGCCTCGCCCCGTCCCTGGAATGGCTGGTCGCCGCCCGCGTCGTGCAGGCCGTCGGCGGATCGATGCTCAACCCGGTCGCGATGGGCATCATCACCAACGTGTTCACCGAGCCGCGCGAGCGGGCCCGCGCCATCGGCGTCTGGGGCGGCGTGGTCGGCCTCAGTATGGCCCTGGGGCCGCTGGTCGGCGGGGTGCTCGTCGACTCCGTCGGCTGGCGCGCGATCTTCTGGCTCAACCTGCCGATCGGGCTGGCCGCCCTCGCGCTGACCGCGCTGTTCGTCCCCGAGTCGCGTGCCGCGCGCCCGCGCCGCCCCGACCCGCTCGGCCAGGGACTCATGATCGTGCTGCTCGGCGCGCTGACCTTCGCCATCATCGAGGGACCCGACCTCGGCTGGCGCGCCCCGGCGGTCGTCCTCGGCGCGGTCGTGGCCGCCGCCGCGCTGGCCGGGTTCGTGCTGCACGCCCGGCGGACGCCCGAGCCGCTCATCGACCTGCGGTTCTTCCGCAGCGTCCCGTTCGCAGGCGCCACCGTCATCGCGGTGGCGGGGTTCGCGGCCCTCGCCGGGTTCCTGTTCGTGAACGCGCTGTACCTGCAGAACGTGCGCGGGATGTCCGCGCTGCACGCCGGGCTCTACCTGCTGCCGATGGCCGCGATGACCGCCGTGTGCGGCCCGCTCTCGGGACGCCTGGTCGGCAGCCGGGGGCCGCGTCTGCCGCTGCAGATCGCCGGGGGCGCGATGCTCGCCAGCGGGCTGCTGTTCGCGCTGCTTGACGCCGAGACCAGCGACGTCACGCTGTTCGCCGCGTACGTGCTGTTCGGCCTCGGGTTCGGGACGGTGAACCCGCCCATCACCAACACCGCCGTGTCGGGCATGCCGCGCGCGCAGGCCGGCGTGGCCGCCGCCGTCGCGTCCACCAGCCGCCAGGTCGGGCAGGCGCTCGGCGTCGCGGTGATCGGCGCCGTCCTCGCCGCGGGGACGGGTCCGGGGCCGGTCGCCGCGTCGCGCTTCGTCGACGCCGCCCGCCCGGCATACTGGGTGCTCACCGGGTGCGCCGCCGCCGTGCTCGTGCTCGGCACGGTCACCACCGGCCGCCGGGCCGCCCGCAGCGCCGCCCGCACCGCCCGCCTGTTCGAGCACGGCCTGGACGCGGAGGAACGCCACGTGACGGGGGCGAGCACCCGATGAACGACCCCGACATCGCCGCCCGCGCCTGGCGCAACCTGCACATCCTGCTGCACGAGCGCGGCGACAAGCGGCGGGAGGTGACCGAGGCGCTCGGGATGAGCTTCTTCCGGACCAAGGCGCTGCGCCGCCTGTCCGCCAGGCCCATGACGCTGCGCGAGCTCGCCGACACCCTGCTCACCGACCGCCCGTACACGACGCTGGTGGTGGACGACCTGGTCGAGCGCGGGCTGGTGGAGCGCGCCCCCAACCCGGCCGACCGCCGCTCCAAGATCGTGAGCGTGACGGCGGCCGGACGCGCCGCGGCGGCGGAGGCCGACCGCATCCTCGGCACCCCACCGGCCGTCCTGCGCGAACTCCCGCCGGAGGACCTCGCCGCACTCGACCGCATCGCCGCCCGCCTCGTCGAGGACAGCTGACCAGCCGCACCACCGCCTCCCGCACCCCGCCTGCCGCGCGCACCCCGCCTGTCGCGCGCACCCCGCCTGTCGCGCGCATCCCGCCTGTCGCGCGCACCCCGCCTGCCGCGCGCAGCCTGTCGCGCGCGCCGCTTCCCGCACGCGCCGCTTCCCGCGCTTCACTGGCCGACCGGCTCACCGGCGCTCCACCGGCCAGTCGGCTCACGCTTCGCCGGGCGGCGGGGCTCTGGGCGCTTCACCGTCTCCCGCGCTCGCTCGCCTGCCGCGCTTCAGCGGGCGGTCGGCTCACGCTTCGCCAGGCGGGTGGCCGGGGGTCTGGGGGCTTTGCCGGG
>NZ_SMKU01000413.1 GCF_004349215.1 Actinomadura rubrisoli
GTGGTGGGGAGGGCGGCTTTGGCTTGGGCGGTGATCTCGTCGGCGAGGATCTCCTGGCGGCCGGCCTCCAGGCCGTCCAGGGCGGTGCGGACGACGTCGGCGGGGGCGTTCTTCGGGATGTCCCAGTCGGCCATCATGTCGGTGTCGGTGGACGCCATGTGCAGGCCCGTCACCTGGGTTCCCTGGTTCGCCAGCTCCAGGCGGGCGGCGTTGGTGAGGCTCCACTCGGCGGCCTTGGCGGCGCCGTAGGCGTTGGCGCCGTCGTAGGACATCCACGACATCACGGACAGGACGTTGAGGATCGCGCCGCCGCCGTTGGACGCGAGGGCGGGGGCGAAGGCGCGGATCATGCCGAGGGTGCCGTAGAAGTGGGTGTCCATCTCCAGCCGGATCTTGTCGAGGTCGCCGGTCACGAGGTTCTGGAAGGTGGCGCTGCCGGCGTTGTTGACCAGGAGGGTGACGTCCCGGGCGGCGGTGGCCGCGTCGGATATCGAGGACGGGTCGGTGATGTCCAGGCGCAGGACGTCGGTGCCGGGGAGGTCGACGCGTTCGGGGGTGCGCGCGGTCGCGTAGACCTTGGCCGCGCCGCGCTCCAGGAGCTGCTGGGCGAAATGCCGGCCGAGGCCGCGGTTGGCGCCGGTGACAAGGGCGATGGAACCGGCGATCTGCATGGCTGCCTCCGTGGGTGTGCGGTCATGGCTAGACTAAAACCTGACGTTGACGTCAGAGGCAAGGCGCGATGGGGGCCGATGCGCATCGGTGAACTCGCCGAACGAGCAGAGTTACCTGCCCGTAATCCAAGGGAGGGCGCTCGGTAGACTCATCGGCGGTACGCCTGACCCCGATCCGAGGAGCGCCCACTCGTGGCTCTAGTCGTGCAGAAGTACGGTGGCTCCTCCGTCGCCGACGCCGAGTGCGTCAAGCGGGTCGCCCAGCGCATCGTCGCGACGAAGAAGGCGGGCAACGACGTGGTCGTCGTCGTGTCCGCCATGGGCGACACGACGGATGATCTCATCGATATGGCCAAGCAGGTCAGCCCCCTGCCGCCGGGCCGTGAGCTGGACATGCTGCTCACCGCGGGCGAGCGGATCTCGATGGCCCTGCTGGCCATGGCCATCGCGAACCTGGGCCATGAGGCCCGCTCGTTCACCGGCTCCCAGGCCGGCGTCATCACCGACGGCTCCCATGGCAAAGCGAAGATCATCGACGTGACGCCGGGACGCATCCGCACCGCGTTGGACGAGGGCTCGATCTGCATCGTGGCCGGCTTCCAGGGCGTCTCGCAGGGCACCAAGGACATCACCACGCTGGGCCGCGGCGGCTCCGACACCACGGCCGTCGCGCTGGCGGCGGCGCTGGACGCGGACGTGTGCGAGATCTACTCGGACGTCGACGGCGTGTTCACCGCCGACCCGCGGATCGTCCCGCCCGCCCAGAAGATCCCGCGGATCTCCTATGAGGAGATGCTGGAGATGGCCGCCAGCGGGGCCAAGATCCTGCATCTGCGCTGCGTGGAGTACGCGCGCCGCTACAACATCCCGATCCACGTGCGCTCCTCGTTCAGCCAGAAGGAAGGCACGTGGGTCGTCGACAGCAGCGAGATCGAAGGACAGGACATGGAGCAGGCGATCATCTCCGGCGTCGCGCACGACCGGAGCGAGGCCAAGATCACGGTGGTGGGGGTGCCCGACAAGGTCGGTGAGGCCGCCACGATCTTCACGGTGCTGTCCGAGGCCGAGATCAACATCGACATGATCGTGCAGAACGTGTCTGCGGCGTCCACCGGGCGCACCGACATCTCGTTCACGCTGCCGTCGACCGACGGGCAGAGCGCGCTCACGGCCCTCAACAAGCTGCAGGAGCGGATCGGGTTCGAGTCGCTGCGCTACGACGACCGGATCGGCAAGGTGTCGCTGATCGGGGCGGGGATGCGCTCCCACCCGGGCGTCACCGCGATGTTCTTCGCCGCGATCGCCGACGCCGGGGTGAACATCGAGATGATCTCCACCTCGGAGATCCGGATCTCGGTGGTCGTCGCCCAGGACGACATCGACACCGCCGTCGCCGCCGCGCACCGCGCGTTCGACCTCGACGCCGACCAGGTCGAGGCCGTCGTCTACGGCGGCACCGGCCGCTGACGCCGGCCGCGGGTTCCGCCGCGGGCCGTGCGGGTAGGGGGATGGTTCCCGGCCCGCGCGGCCCGTTTCGCGTTCCCGATATGTGTCGTATGCCGCTGAGGCGGGTGCGGGCCGGTGACACGCTCGACGCGGGCCGCCCGTGCAGGGAACCGGCCGCGCCTGGTGAGAGTTCAGTGAAGGGGCGGGCGGACGCGACGCGATGACGAGAGGGTGAGTACCACCATGGGCTCGACTGCCGGGCCGGTCACCGGGAGGAACAGGGCGGCGGGCGGGCCCACGCTCGCCGTCGTGGGCGCGACGGGGGCCGTCGGGGCCGTGCTGCTCGACCTGCTGTCCACCCGCCGGGACGTGTACGGGGAGATCAGGCTGGTCGCCTCGCCCCGTTCCGTGGGACGGCCGCTCTCGGTGCGCGGGGAGCAGGTCCCGGTGGCCGCGCTCGCGCCGGAGGTGTTCGACGGCGTCGACATCGCGATGTTCCACGTGCCCGGCGCGGTGTCGAAGGAGTGGGCGCCGGTCGCGACGGCGCGCGGGGCGGTGGTGGTCGACAACTCCGGCGCGTTCCGGACGGCCCCGGACGTGCCGCTGGTCGTCCCGGAGGTGAACCCGGAGCGGCTGCGCGAGCGTCCGCGCGGCATCGTGGCGAGCCCCGGCTGCACGACGCTGGCGATGATCGTCGCGATCGGGGCGCTGCACCGGCGGTACGGGCTGCGCGAGCTGGTCGTGTCGTCGTACCAGGCGGCGTCGGGCGCCGGGCAGGACGGCATCGAGACGCTGTACGCCCAGATGGAGAAGGTGGGCGGTGACCGCGCACTCGGCCTCCGCGCGGGCGACGTCCGCGGCGTCGTCGGTGAGCTGGGACCGTTCCCGGCGCCGCTGGCCATGAACGTGGTGCCGTGGTCGGGCTCCCTGGAGGACGGCGGCTGGAGCTCGGACGAGCTCCAGGTGCGGGACGAGACCAGGAAGGTGCTGGGGCTGCCCGGGCTGCGGGTGTCGGCGACCTGCGTCCGCGTCCCGGTGGTGACGGCGCACTCGCTGTCGGTCCACGCGGTGTTCGGGGAGCGGGTCGACCAGCGGGAGGCGCAGGCGATCCTCGCCGGGTCGCCCGGAGTCGTCCTGTGCGACAACCCTGAGCTGCTGGAGTTCCCGACGCCCGCGGACGTCGTCGGCACCGACCCCGCCTGGGCGGGCCGGGTCCGGCGCTCGCTGGACGATCCGAAGGCCCTCGACCTGTTCCTGTGCGGCGACAACCTGCGCCAGGGCGCGGCGCTCAACACGGCCCAGGTGGCCGAGCTGCTCGCCGCCGGGCTCACCCCGTGAGGACGGCGCGGACGGCCGACGCGTCCAGGGCCGACTCGTCCGACGACGCGTCCAGGCCCGGGGCGGGCGGGCTTCCTGGCATGAGCAAGAGGGCGCGCCGGGCTTTAGGCTGGCAAACGTGACCGAGACGAAGGCCGTGAAGTCCGAGCAGACGCGGGCCCTGATCGTCGTGACCGCGCTGCGGCTGTTCCGAGAGCGCGGCTACGAGGCGACGACCATGCGGGCCATCGCCAAGGAGGCGGGCGTCTCGGTCGGCAACGCCTACTACTACTTCGGCTCCAAGGAAGAGCTCATCCAGGCTTACTACGACGAGCTCCAGGACGAGCACGCCGCCGCCTGCCGCGCCGTGCTGGCCGCCGAGAAGGACTTCGCCCCCCGCCTGCTGGGCGTGCTGAAGGCCCGGGTCGACACGATGGTCCCCTACCACGAGTTCGCCGGGAAGTTCTTCAAGTTCGCCGCCGAGCCGACCAGCCCGCTCAACCCGTTCAGCGCCGAGTCGGGGCCCGCGCGCGACTCCGCGGTCGCGATCTACCGCGAGGTCGTCGACGGCTCCGACCTCAAGATCGACAAGGAGTTCCGCAAGGAGCTGCCCGAGCTGCTGTGGCTCTACTCCATGGGCGTCGTCCTGTACTGGGTCCACGACAGCTCGCCGGGCTGCCGCAAGACCTACCTGCTCGTGGAGCGGACCGTCCCGCTGGTCAACCGCATGGTCTCCATGTCGCGCATCCCCGGCTTCAAGTCGGTGACCAGGGAGCTTGTCGACATCATCCGCGACGTCCGCGCCTAGCCGGACGCCTGTGGGTCCCGGGACGGACGGAACGGGTCGGCCGTCCGTCCGTCTCCGGGGACTTTCAGGACATACCTAGATGCTTGCGGGCGAAGCCCATCTCGGCGGCCATCTGGGTGATCCGCTCCTCCACGACGAGGGAGCCGTGCCCCGCGTCGTACCGGTACACCTCGTGCGGGAGGCCCAGTTCCGCGAGCCGTCCGAGGTAGTTGTCGATCTGCCGGATCGGGCAGCGCGGGTCGTTCTCCCCGGCCAGGATCAGCACGGGCGCCTCGACCCTGTCCACGTAGGTGAGCGGCGACGACTCGCGGTAGCGGTCCGGGACCTCGTCCGGCGAGCCGCCGAACAGCGACCGGTCGAACGCCTGGAGACCCTCCATCTCGTCCTCGTACGCGGCGACGTAGTCGGCGACCGGGACGGACGCGACCGCGACGCTCCAGTCGCCCGGCTGCGTCCCGATGCCGAGCAGCGTGAGGAACCCGCCCCACGAGCCGCCGGTCAGCACGAGCCGCTCCGGGTCGGCGAGGCCCGACGACACCGCCCAGTCGCGGACGGCCTTGATGTCCTCCAGCTCGGTGAGCCCGACACGGCCCTCGATGGCGTCGCGCCACTGCGAGCCGTAGCCGGTCGAGCCCCGGTAGTTGACCCGGACGACCGCGAAGCCGTGGTCGACCCACGCCGCGGCGGCCGGGGCGAAGGAGTCGTCGTCCTGTGCGGTCGGCCCGCCGTGGACGTCGAACACGGCCGGGTAGGGACGATCGCCGTCCGCCGGCCTGCTGACCAACGCGTGGATGCGGCCGCCCGGACCGTCCACCCACACGTCCTCGACCGGCACCGAGGGCGGCGCGGGCCGGCCGGGCGGGGTGAGCACGACCTCGCCGGACGTGGAGCGCACCACCGGCGGCTCCGCGGCGGACGACCACGAGAACTCGACCGTCCCGTCCGGGCGGACCGCCGCGCCGCCGATCACTCCGCGCGGCGTCTCGATCCCGGTGAGGACCCCGGTGCCCAGGTCGTAGCGGTACAGCTCGTCGCGCGCCTCGTGCGAGTGGGAGATCAGCAGCGCGGACCCGTCCGGGTACCAGTCGGCGCCGATCTCGCCCGGCAGGTCGAGGACGATCTCCTGCTCGGTCCCCTGGACCGCGTCCCAGATCAGCAGCTCGTCGCGGCCCCGGCGCTCGTGCCCCACGAGCAGGCGCGCGTCGCCGTCCACCGGCGCGAACCCGGCCCCGTGCACGCCCTTGCCCGGCCCGTCCCACAGGTCGGCGACCGTCGAGCCGTCGGGCCGGACGACGCGCAGCGCCATGTGGCGGCTGTCGCCGTGCTCGCTGTGCCCGATCGCGATCAGGCCCTCGTCCCGCGACAGCGCCGCCACGTGCGCGTCCTCGGCGTGGTGGTAGAGCACCTCGGGTTCGGCGTCCGGACGGCACAGGTGGACGGTGTTGCCGTCCTCCGTCGTCCGTCCGATCACGGCGAGGCCGCTCGCGCCGAGGGACAGCCCGGACGGGTACGACGGCTCCAGCCCCGGCACCGCCGGGACGCTCTCCGCGCCCTCCTCCGCGCCGAACCGGACGCGCTTCCACACGCCGAACTCGTCGCCGTCGGTGTCGGCGAACCACCAGACCCATGCGCCGGTCGGGTCGACGGTGCCCATCCAGGTGCCGTTCGGCCGATCGGTCACCTGCCGCCGCCGGCCGGTGTCCCGGTCCCAGGTGTAGATCTCCCACGTCCCCGTGACGTTCGACCTGTAGATGCTGCGGTGCGGGGCGTCGCGCGCCCAGTGCGGCAAGCTGATCCGGGCGGCCCGGAAACGCGCCTTCCAGCGCTCGTCGTCGACCATGCCACCCAGTATCGCTGCTGGGCGGCCGGAGTTCGGACGAGTCGGCGGTCAGAGACCGGCCGGGACGGAGCCGTCGGACTTCTCCCACGTGCCGTCCGGGATGCTCTGGCCCGTCATCGACCGCATCCGCGGGTTGAGGCCCTGGTGAACGGTGCGGGCCACGCGCTCGATGGTGCTCACCCCATATGCCATGGACGGCGTGTCCTGCGTGAGCACCACGATCATGTAGTCCTCACCGTGCCCGTCGAACGTGCCAATACTGTGTACCCGCCAGTAACGGTCGTGCCGCGGCAACCAGCCGTTCTTCACGTGCCAGGTGACCCCGCTCGGACGGCCGGCCGGTGTGCCCCAGCGCTGGGATGGGATCACCTTGTTCATCAGCCCCAGCGCGTAGGCGCGGGACTTGTCGGGCAGCAGCGCGTTGCGCTTGGTGAAGCGGCTGAGCAGCGCGATCTCGTCCTGCGCGGTGATCTGCGTCAGCCCCCAGTAGCCGCCGGAGCCGAGCACCGTGTGGGTCATCCCGGCCCGGTTCAGGAACCGCTGCATGCGGGTCCGTCCCACCGACCGCCAGAGCGCGGACGCCGCGTCGTTGTCCGACTGCGTGATCATCTTGTGGGCCTGGGACTTCTCCACCGAGGTCAGCGACCGGTGCTGGTCGGCCGCCTGGCGCAGCAGCGCGCCGAGGATGGTGGCCTTGACGACGCTCGCCGAGTCGTACCGGCGGCCGGACGCGATGGCGCAGCGGATGCCGCGCTTGCGGTCGTACACCGCGACCGACTCGGTTCCGGTGCGCCCGCTCAGCGCCTTGCGGATCCGCGTCCCGAGCTTCCTCGCGATGGCCGGGTGCGCAGCCGACTTGCACGGATTGGCGGCCGCCGCCGTTGAGCGGACGGCGCTCGGATGCGCGGCGTTCGGCTGGACGGCGTTGGCGGGAATCGCCGTGGACAGCACGGCACCGGCGGCGAGTGTGGCGAACAGGGTTCGCGGGAGGCGTTCTGACACGCACGCCACGTTAGTGATCAGCAGTCCCGCAAGCCTGGTGATCGAGGATAAAGATCCGTTCTGATTCGGACGGAGCCGTGACACCGGACGACAGAGACCGGCACAGCGGACGACGGGAGCGGTTCAGCGGAGTCCCGACGCCCGAGCCTGGGGCTCAGAGGGTGGCGAGACGTCCGAGGCCGAGGGGGTCAGGGAGGCGGGGCGGCCGAGCCCGGTGGCTCACGGGGTGGCAAGGTGGCCGAGCCCGGGTTCATGGGTGGCGGGGCGGTCGAGGTCGGGCTC
>NZ_SMKU01000414.1 GCF_004349215.1 Actinomadura rubrisoli
GGACCGCCCCGCGGGGTCGGGGCGGCGCCAACGCGACGACGGAACCGGGAACGGCGGCGCGCACATGGACTGGGGAGCTGTGCGGCGCGGACGGCCGTCGCGTCCTGGAAGATGACAATGACACCTCAGGACCGCCTGCGGGCTATCGCACTTGGTCATAAATTTGGGCTATATAGGATGAGCTGCGCCGTTTACCATCAATCAGCCGAATTGGTCACGCAGGCACCATCACGCGCACCGCCCGCGGGCAACCTCGCCACCGTTTACCGGGACGCCGGACCGCTCGGACCGGACGATCCGCCGCCTACGCGGGCTCAGGCGAGGAGGGCCGGCAGTTCGGTCAGGCCGTCGATGAGCCAGTCCGCGGCCCGGCCCGCGGGCTCGTCGGCCCACAGGTGGCCCCAGGGGCCTCGCCGCACCAGGGCGGTCCGCAGGCCGGCGGCCTTGGCCGGGCCGATGTCGTTGGCCGGGTGGTCGCCGACGTAGAGGATCTCACCGGGGGCGCCGGGCGCCCATTCGGTCACGCGGGCGAAGAAGGCCGGATCCGGCTTGGCCACCCCCCACTCCTGCGAGGTGGCGACCGCGTCGGCGGGCAGGCCGAGGCCGCGCAGCAGACCGCCCGCGCGGGCGGTCTGGTTGCCCGCCACACCGACCCACAGTCCGCGGTCGCGCAGCTCGGCCAGGGCCGGGCGCACGTCGCTGTACAGGTCGGCCTCGGTGATCTGCTCGCCGACGCCCGCCGCCACGCGGGCACGGCGTTCGGCGGCGAGGTCGAGGCCGGGGCGGATGAGGCGCAGCGCGTCGGCGTTGTCGCGTCCCTGGACGGTCACCGCGCCGACGAGGGCCGACATCGTGTGAGGGGGCACGCCGAGCCAGTCGGCCCACGCCCACCACTCCCGCGTGTCGTCCACCAGGGTCTCGCCGACGTCGAACACCACAGAGCCAATCACCGCTTCAGCGTACGGGCGGTCCCCGCCCGGTCGCGGTCCGTTGTGTTAGCGGCAGGTTAGGAAAGGGGGCGGTCCTCTGGACGCGGGTTCTGCCGCGGGTGAGGCTCCGGGCTGAACGACTCGTCCGCTGGAGGTTTCCGTGACGGCTCCCCCCACCCGCGCAGCGTCGGCCCGCGTTCCCTGGAAGGCCGTGGTCGGCGGCTCGATCGGCAATATGGTCGAGTGGTACGACTGGTTCGTCTATGCGAGCTTCGCCACCTATTTCGCCTCCGCGTTCTTCCCCAAAGGGAACGAGACCGCGCAGTTGCTGAACACGGCGGGGATCTTCGCCGTGGGGTTCTTCATGCGGCCGGTCGGCGGGTGGCTGCTCGGCCGGTTCGCCGACCGGCGGGGGCGCAAGGCGGCGCTCACGCTGACCGTGTCGCTCATGTCGGCGAGCGCGCTGCTCATCGCGGTGGCGCCGACCTACGGGTCGGTCGGGTACTTCGGGGCGCTGGTCCTGCTGGTGGCGCGGCTGCTCCAAGGCCTGTCGGTCGGGGGCGAGTACGCGGCCAGCGCCACGTACCTGACGGAGGCGACTCCGCCGGGCCGGCGCGGGTTCGCGTCCAGCTTCCAGTACGTGTCGATGACGGCGGGGCAGCTCGTCGGGCTCGGGCTGCAGATCGTCCTGCAGCGGACGATGTCGGAGGAGGCGCTGAAGTCCTACGGCTGGCGGATCCCGTTCATCGTCGGCGCCGCCGCGGCGGCCGTGGTCTTCTACCTGCGGCGCAGCCTGCTGGAGACCGAGGCGTACGGCGAGCAGGAGGGACGGCCGGGGACGGACGAGCGCGGCACCATCCGCGAGCTGCTGGCGCACCGGCGCGAGGCCGTGCTGGTCATCGCGCTGACGATGGGCGGGACGCTGGCGTACTACACCTACACGACGTATCTGACCAAGTACCTGTCCAACACGGCGGGCCTGGCCAAGAGCACCGCGTCGCTGGTGAGCTTCTGCGCGCTGTTCGTCTTCATGCTGCTCCAGCCCCTGGCGGGCGCCCTGTCGGACCGGATCGGGCGCCGTCCGCTGCTGATCGCGTTCGGGATCGGCGGGACGGTCGGGACCGTCCCGCTGATGACCGCGCTGTCGAAGGTGACGGGGTTCGACGGGGCGCTCACGCTGTCGCTCGCCGGGCTGGTCCTCGTCACCGGCTACACCTCGATCAACGCGGTCGTGAAGGCGGAGATGTTCCCGACGCACGTCCGGGCGCTCGGCGTCGCGCTGCCGTACGCGATCGCGAACGCCCTGTTCGGCGGGACCGCCGAGTACGTGGCGCTGTGGTTCAAGAAGGGCGGGATCGAGTCGGGCTACTACTGGTACGTGGCGGGATGCTCGGCCGTCTCGCTGGTCGTGTACGTGTGCATGCGCGAGACGCGGGACGCCGCGCTGTCGCGCCGCGAGAAGGCGGCGGACAATGTCGCGGTGCGCGCCTAGGCTGGCCGCCATGCGGGTTCTCCTCGTCGAGGACGACGACCGGCTCGCGTCCGCGCTGACCACCGCCCTCGTGCAGCGGGGGCACCAGGTCAAGCGGACCGGGCGGGCCGTCGACGCCCTCCGGCTGGCCGGGAGCGCCGACTTCGTCCTGCTGGACCTCATCCTGCACGGCTCGGAGATGGACGGGCTGGAGGCGCTGCGGCGGGTGCGGCAGGTGTCGGCCGTGCCGATCATCGTGATGACCGCCCGCACCCAGGAGCGGGACGAGCTGCGCGGGCTGCGCTCGGGCGCCGACGACTACCTGGCCAAGCCGTTCCGGATGAAGGTGCTGATGGAGCGGATGGAGGTGGTCCTGCGGCGGGGCACGCGGCCGATGCCCGTCCGGGACCAGGTCGTGACGGTCGGGGACGTCCGCATCGACCTCGGCGCCCGGACGGTGGCCGTCGCGGGCCGCCCGGTCACGCTGACGCGGCGGGAGTTCGACGTGCTGGCGCTGCTGGCGCGCAAGCCGGGCGTGGTGCGGACCCGGGAGGAGATCCTGGACGTGGTGTGGGACGACCCGCTGGGGCTGGCGTCGCGGTCGCTGGACGTGCACGTGTCGGAGCTGCGGTCCAAGACGGGCCGTCCGGGCCTGGTGGTGACGCTCCGCGGGACCGGCTACCGGCTCGGCGCCCCCGGATGAGGCGGCGGCTCGTCACGACGTTCACGGCGCTGATCGTCCTGGTGATCACGGCGCTGGCGGTGCCGCTCGGGTTCGCCTACGCCTCGCACCGCTCGGGCCGGCTGCTGCTGGACCGGCGCGCGGACGCGACGCGCTTCGCCGAGCTGGCCGACCGGGCCGCACGCGAGGGCGACCGGAGCGCGCTCGTCCCGGAGATCACCCGCTACGCCGAGCTGTACGGGGCGGCCGTGCGGATCCGCGACCGGGACGGCGCGCTGGTGGCCGAGGCGGGCGCGATGGACGCCGACGACGCGGCGGCCACGCGCACGGCGCTGTCGGGGCGCACGACCGAGGACCTGCCCCCGCTCGGCCCGTTCGACCCCGGCCGGGTGCTGATCGCCGAGCCGGCGGGACGCGACGCGCAGCTGACCGGGGCGGTGCTGCTGCTCGCGCCGACCGAGCGCGCCCGCCGCGACATCGGGCTGGTGTGGGCGGCGCTGGCGCTGGGGGCGCTGGCGGTGCTCGGGTGCTCGGCGCTCGCGGGCCGCGGGCTCGCCCGGTGGATCCTGCGGCCGGTCACCGAGCTCGACCGCACGACCGGCGCAATCGCCGGGGGTGATCTGGAGGCGCGCGTCGCCCCCGACGTGGGGCCCGCCGAGTTGCGGCGGCTCAAGGCCCGGTTCAACGCGATGGCGGACGCGGTGGCGACGGCCATGGACCGCCAGCGCACGTTCGTCGCCGACGCCTCGCACGAGCTGCGCACCCCGTTGGCCGTCCTGTCGCTGCGGCTGGAGAACCTCCAGCCGCACCTGGACGCGGCGGGAACGGCCGAGCACGAGGAGGCGATGGCCGAGATCGACCGGCTCGGCACGCTCGTGGGCGACATGCTCGCCCTGGCCGAGATCGAGGCCGGCGTGGTCGCGGAGGACGTGGACGCCGCCGCCGAGCTGCGCAAACGGCTGAAGCACTGGAAGGACGCCTTCGACGCCCAGGGCCTGACCCTGTCGGCGGACCTGCCGGACTCCCGCCGCGTCCGGGCGGTCCCCGGCACGGTCGCCCGGATCGCCGACACGGCCCTGAGCAACGCCCGCAAGTTCGTCCCGGAGGGCGGGACGGTCTCGGTGCGCCTGGACGGGACGGTCCTGCGCGTCGCCGACGACGGCCCCGGCCTCCCCGCTGACGCGCGCGCCCAGGCCCTCGGCCGCTTCTGGCGCTCGGCCGACCACGCCAACGTCCCCGGCAGCGGGCTGGGCCTGGCGATCGCCGCCGAGCTGGCGAAGGCGTCCGGCGGCACCCTCGCCGTCCTGCCGAACACGCCCCGGGGCCTGATCGTCGAGCTCCGCCTCCCCCCGCCCGCCCCTCATTGAGCACGGCGAAGCCGCGGGGCGTCTGAGGGTCCGCCCCCAGGGCAACACTGACGTGTGGCGAAGCCGCCGGGGGCCTGGGCGTCCGCCCTCAAGGGCAACACTGAGATGCGGCGAAGCCGCCGGGCCAGCGGGGCCGCCCCTAGAAGCAGCGTGGTGGGGTCAGCCGTAGGTGGAGCGGTAGTAGCGGGCGGCGCCGGGGTGGAGGGGGACGGCGCCGGTGCCGATGGCGTAGCGCCTGTCGAGACGGCCGCCGGGCGCGTCCGGGGCCTCCAGCCGGTCGCGGCTGGAGAACAGGACCTTGGTGGCGGTGAAGGCCGCGTCGCCCGGCAGGGACGCGCGGCACACCAGGTAGCTGGGAGTTCCGACGGTGGCGACCGGCTCGCCGCGCCCGTACTCCCCCGCCGGGACGGCGGCGTTCTCGTACACCGGCCCGTGGACGCGGCGCAGCGGCGCGACGAGACCGCCGAGGGCCAGCAGCCGGACCGGGGTCGTCCGCGCGAAGGCGTCCAGCGCCGGGGTCGGGACGCCGCCCGACCAGAAGAACGCCGCGATCTCCCCCGAGCGCAGCGCCCGCATCGAGGCGTCCAGGCCCAGCGTGGAGGTGCGCGCGGGACGGGCGAGCCGCGCCGCCGCCAGCACCCGCTCGGCGGTCACGGCTGTGCCCGACAGCGCGGCGCCGATCGAGACCCGGCGCCCGGCCAGGGCGGCGGCCGAGCGGACCTGCGAGTCCCTGAGCACGACCAGGTGGACGTAGTTCATGTACATGCGAGCGAGCGCGGCCACCGGACGGCGCTCGGCGCGCACGGCCCGGTCGGCGCTGTCGGCCAGCGCGAAGCCCAGGTCGGCGCGGCCGTCGGCGAGCATCGCGAGGTTCTCCACGCTGGCGGCCGTCCGCAGGACCTGCGCGGACAGGCCGCCGCGCCGCAGCTCGGCCGCGAACCGCTGGCCGAGCACCTCGTAGGCGCCGCCCGCCTCGCCGGTGGCCAGCCGCAGCCGCGCCCGCGTCCCGGAGCCGCCCGAGCAGGCGGCCGCCGCGGCCGGGACGGTGAGCAGCAGGACGGTCCTGCGGGTGGGGCGCACTCGTTCACGCTATCCGCCCGGGGCCCCAGGTGTTGTGCGGATCACATCGGCGGGGACGGCAACGGTTCGGCTGATCGAGCGGTTCGGCTGATCGGGAGCCTCAGGTGAATCGCGGGGGGCGCTTCTCGCGGATCGCCGCGACGCCCTCCCGCACGTCCGGTCCGGTGAACCCGAAGAACTCCATGGCCAGGGACGCGTCGAAGGACGGGCCCGCCATCCGCAGCCAGTTGTTCAGCGCGTGCTTGGTGAACGACAGCGCCTCGGCGGGCCCGGCGGCGAGCCGTCCGGCGATCTCCAGGGCCCGCTCGTGCACCTCGCCGTCGTCCACGCAGACCGAGACCAGCCCGATCCGTTCGGCCTCCTCGCCGGTGAGGACGTCGTTGAGCAGCAGGTAGTACTTGGCCTTGGCCAGCCCGCACAGCAGCGGCCAGACGAGCGCGGCGTGGTCGCCCGCGGCGACCCCGAGCCGGGTGTGCCCATCGATGATCTTGGCGGTGCGGCCGGCGACGGAGATGTCGGCCAGCAGCGCCACCGCCAGGCCCGCGCCGACGGCGGGCCCCTGGACGGCACTGACGACCGGCTTGGAGCAGTTCACCACGTTCATCACGATGTCGCGGGCCTCGCGCATGATCCGCCGGCGCGCGGCGTGGTCGTCCATCATCTGCTCGATCATGGACAGGTCGCCGCCGGCGGAGAACGCGGTGCCCTCGCCGCGCACGACGACCGCGCGGACGTCGTCGTCGGCGTCCACGTCCCGCCAGATCCCGGCCAGCTCGCGGTGCCCGGTGGCGTCGACCGCGTTGAGCCTGCCCGGCCTGCTGATCGTGATCCGCAGGACCCCGGGCCCCGCCCAGTCGATCTTCAGCCGCTCGTACGCGCCGTACCGCCCGTCCTCGCCCATGCCGCGCCGCCCTCCCGCGTCCGGTCGCCGAATGCCGCGCGCAATCGTCGCACAGCCAGCCCCATGGCCTCGGCACCGGCATCGAAGATCTCGGGGAGCAGGAAGAACGAGTGCACGACGCCGTCGTAGCGGTGCGCCCGCACCGGGACGCCGGCCTCGGCGAGCCGCCGCGCGTACGCCTCGCCCTCGTCGCGCAGGATGTCGTACTCGGCGGTGATGATGGTCGCGGGCGCCGCGCCGGACAGGTCGGGGGCGCGCAGCGGGGCGAGCCTGGGGTCGGACGGGTCCGCGCCGCCCCGGTACAGGTCCATGAAGCGGGCGAGGGTCCCGGCGTCCAGCCCGTACCCGGACCCGTAGGCCCGCCAGCTCGGGGTGTCCATCGCCGTGTCGGTCACCGGGTAGACCAGCAGCTGGTGCGCCAGCGGCACGCCGCGGTCGCGGGCCAGCAGCGCGACGGCCGCGGCGAGGTTCCCGCCCGCGCTGTCGCCCGCCACCGCGACGGCCCCGGGGACGGCGCCGTAGCGGCCGGGCTCGCGCGCCACGTCCTCGACGACCGCCCACGCGTCGTCCACGGCCGCCGGGAACGGGTTCTCCGGCGCCAGCCGGTAGCCGACGTTGAGGACGGCGCATCCGGCGCCCGCCGCCAGCTCGCGGCACGCCGCGTCCACGTTGTCGACGCCGCCGAGCACCCAGCCGCCGCCGTGCAGGTACACCACCGCGGGCAGCGGCCCCCGCCCGGGCGGGACGGGGCGGTACAGGCGCACCGGCACGCGGCCGCCCGGCCCGCGCACCGACAGGTCCGCGACCTGCGGCAGCTCGCGGCGGACGACGGGGTACACCGCGCCGATCCTGCGGCGCATCTCCTCGATCGCGGGCTCCGGGGCGTCCTCGTCCAGGGCGTCCCCTCCCCCGGCCCCCTCCGGGGC
>NZ_SMKU01000415.1 GCF_004349215.1 Actinomadura rubrisoli
CGGGCGCGGGCGGGACGGGGACTCCGGCGGCCAGCAGCCGCGCGTGCGTCCGGCGCTTGTCGAACATCACCGCGATCTCTTCGACGTCGCCAAGGAGCCGGGCGCCCGCGCGGGACGCCGACGCGTCGATCCGCTTCAACGCCGCCGTGAACGTCCGGTACCAGGTGGCGCCGCCGCCCACGCGCGCCGGGTGGCCCGGCCCGCGCAAGAGCGCATCTGCCTCTGGGTCTTCTCCCGGGGAGTCGATACGGAGCAGGTCACCGGGGCGGAGGGGGATTTCCGCTCCGCGCAGCACGTCGGTCCAGGGGACGAGGCGCGGCTCGGGCAGCCCGGACGAACGGCACGCCGCGGCGAGCAGCGCGGGCCGCCGATCGCCCGGCGTGCCGATCACGACGAACGTCATTCCCGAACCGCGGTGGACAGGGCGCTGGAAGGCCACTCGTCGTCCGCCGCCGTCCGCTCCGGCTCGTCAGCGAGGATGAGCACGGGCGGGGAGGCGGACGTGGAGGGACGGTCGTCAACGCTCATTCGGACACCGCGATGTAGCGCCAGTCGTCAGTCGGCTTCTCCTGACCGTCCAGGTTCACCTCGACACCGGGAAGCGCGGCCCGCACCCGTTCGACCATGGCGTCGGACAGGAAGTGGTGGTGCAGATCGAGCTTGCGCAGGTGCGTGAGCGGCTGCCCGGAAAGCAGCGCCTCCGCGCCCTGGTCGGTCAGGATGCCCATCGCCAGGCTCAGCGACTCCAGCCGCGCCACGATCGGCGCGCCCGCGACCACCGCCGCGACGTCGTCCTGGATCTGGCTGTCCTCCAGGCCGAGGTGGCGGAGCGCGGGCAGCCGGACGCCGCCGAGGATCGGGCCGAGGTCGGCGATCGTCGCGTCGCCGCCGTAGTTGTCCTCGCCGAGCCACAGGTCGAGGTGCTCCAGGTTCGGCAGTTCGCTCGCGCCCACGGCCTGGACGATCCGCGCCGGCAGCCCGCCGGACTCGAACCGCAGCACCTTCAGCGCCTCGCTCTCGATCGGGGCGAGGACGAGGCCCTGCGCGCCGCGGATCTCGAACCGCTCCAGCCCGGGGAACGCCTCGAACAGCGGCGTGATGTCGCCGTGCTCGATCCAGGAGATCTCCGACTCCTCGCCGGTGATGTCGCCGAGGAACAGCGCCTTCAGGTTCGGGAAGGACGCGGCGGCACCGGTCAGCAGGGCAACCGGGTCGGCGACGTTGTCGTCGTAGGACGCGCCCCAGTAGCCGATGATGAGCGCCGTGATCTGCGTCGTGTCGATCGCTTGCAGGAAGCGCGCGAAGATGTCCGCGAAGGGCTCCTCGTCGAACCACTTGCCGACGTACCAGGCGGCCTCCGCGGCGGGCGGGAACTCCTCCTCTTCCGCGTCGGTCTCGTAGTTGAACGAGAACACCGGCAGCCCGGCGTACCCTTCATGATGCTGATAAACGCCCATGGGTCCCCTTCATGTATTCGTCGGATCCATGTCCTATCAGCAGGGGCGGACAGAGCGCGGCGCTTCAGCCGTCCTCGCCCTCGAACTCACCATTCGGGAACGCGTCCGCGACGTACACGCCGGCGCCGGGCACTGCGTCCTCCCGGTCGTCGTCCTCGCCGGGTTTCGGGGCGGCGCCGAGCAGGCCGCGGGTCAGCGACTGCGCCGGGTCGAACATCTCCGTCAGCGCCGTCCCGAAGTGCGCGTCCGTGAGCGCGTCCAGCGGGTCCGGCGAGTCCCCGGCACGGAGCGCGACCAGGACGGCGCGCCGGACCAGCTCCTTGATGAACGAAGCCGTCACGCCCTCGGTCCGTGCGGCGACCGCGTCCAGATCGGCGGCGAGGCGGAGTTCGCGCGCGTACAGCCGCAGCAGGTCGATCCGCCCCTCGGCGTCGGGACGAGGGATCTCCACGGCCAGGTCGATGCGGCCGGGCCGTTCGGAAAGGGCGCGCTCCAGCGACTCGACCCGGTTGGTGGTGAGGACGAACACGACGTCGGCGTCGCCCGCGACACCGTCCATGGCGTCCAGCAGCGTGAACAGCAGCGGTCCCGCGGAGCTTTCGACCAGGTCGCGGTCTTCGGCGACCAGGTCCACGTCCTCCACGATGACGACGGCGGGCTGGAGGCTCCGTGCCAGCGCCACGGCGTCGTCGAGGAACTTCATGGCGGGACCGGTGAGCTGGATGATGGTGTACCCGAGAAGCCGTCCCATGAGGTAGCGGACTGTGTGCGTCTTGCCGGTGCCAGGCGGGCCGTGCAGCAGCAGCCCGCGCTTGAGGTGCTGCCCCGCGGCGAGGAGTTGCTCGGCGTGCTCGGCGATCCCGACCACATGCGCCTCGATCGCCTCCAGCCTCCCGTCCGGCAGCACGACGTCGGACGCGGCGAGGTGAGGCCGGGGCAGGAAGGCGACCAGTGCGTTCTGCTGGTACTCACTGCCACTGAAGGTCAGCACTTGGCCGCGCATCACCTCGTGCTCCAGCCGGAGCCGGTCCAGTTCGTCGCGGACGGCGGCGGCGGTCGCCCGGTCGCGCGCGAAGACGTTCAGGACGCACAGCGCCTCGTACGACTCGCGCGTGAGCACACCGACCACGACCGGTGACCCGTCCGGGGCCGCCGTGGCGACGAGGCCGAGCTGGACGACCTCCATCGTCTCCTGCGGGCCGACGGCTGCGGTGCCGTACTCGGGACGGCCGAGCGAGTACGTCCCCTGCATCAGCGCCTCGGCGAGCAGGGTGCTGAGGTTGTCGTGGTGCCGTTCGGCCCCGGCGACGCCGAACCACTCGGCGCCGGGGGTGCGCGCGGCCAGATAGGCGTCGATCCCGCGCTGCAGGCCGGCGTTCTCCCAGATCTTGTACTCCTGGCCGACCATCACCAGGTCGTGGAACGGGACGCCGACGTGCCCGGCGATCCGCGCGATGAGCGGCGACTCGGCGTTGTCCAGGGTGATCCGGTTGCCCGCGGCGCGCAGCAGGCGCTGGAGCCCGGCGGCGAGGGCGCGCGCGGAGTCGAGGTCGAGGCTCCCGTCCATGGGGTCGGCGCTCGGCGCGGGGCACTGTCCGGGCCCTGGTCCCGCGCTGAGTCCGGGGCCCGGGCCCGGTCCGGAGCCTGGGCCGGGGCTCGGTCCTTGGCTCGGGTCTTGACTGGATCCGGGGCCGGTCGCGGCATCGGTCACAGGTTTCCCCCCGTTTCGTCCGGCCGCCCGGATGTCAGCCTAAGCACCACCGGCACGCGTCCGCGACCGCTTTACGCGCGCACGCGTCCGGCGGAAGCGCCTTGCTCGGCGCGCGCGCGAGCCCCGGGCGGCCGGTGTGTCCGGCCGCCCGGGGCTCGTCGCCAGGTGCGCCGGGTCAGGACGCGATGAGCACGGAGCCCTTGTACTTGTCCTGGACGAACTTCTTCACCTCGGGGCCGCGGAGCAGCTGGACGAGCTTCCGCACGCGGGGGTCGTCCGCGTTCCCGGGAAGGGTCACGACGCCGTTGGCGTACGGATTACCCTCGGCCTTCTCGGCGGCGAGGGCGTCCTTGTTCGGCGCCAGGCCCGCCTCGATGGCGTAGTTGCCGTTGATCACCGACAGGTCCACGTCCTCCAGCGAGCGGGGCAGCTGCGCGGCCTTCAGCGGCTTGAACTTCAGACCCTTGGGGTTGGTCGCGATGTCCTTCTCCGTCGCGCTCGTCGGCGCGCCGGGCTTCAGCGTGAGCAGGCCGTTGTCGGCGAGCAGCTTCAGCGAGCGGCCCTGGTTCGCCGGGTCGTTCGGCACCGCGACGCTCGCGCCCTGCGGGACGGACTGCAGGGTCTTGACCTTCTTGGAGTAGACGCCGAGCGGCTCCAGATGGACGGGCGCGACGAACGTCAGCTTGGTCCCGGACTTCTTCTCGAACTCCTGCATGAACGGCACGTGCTGGAAGTAGTTGGCCGTGACCTGCTTCTCCTTCAGCACGGTGTTGGGCTGCTGGTAGTCGTCGAAGGTGACGATGTCCAGCTTGAGCCCCGCCTTGGAGGCCAAACTGTCCTTGACGTACTTCAGGATGTCTCCGTGAGGGACGGGATTGACCGCGACCTTCAGCGGCGCGTCCGCGTCATTGGACGCCTCGGACGAGCCGCACGCGGTCAGGCCCGCGAGGAGTCCGACGGAGGCCAGCGCGATGGTGAGTTTGCGGAGCACGAGGAGTGCCTTTCTCTATCCGGTCTCAAACCGGTCTTTGATCCGGCTTGCGGTTGCGGTCACTTGTGGGTCAGGCGGCGGGCGACGAGGTCCCCCACCGCCTGGATGATCAGAACGAGGACCACGAGAAGGACGACCGTGGCGACCATGACCTTGGTCTCGAAGCGCTCGTAGCCGTAGATGATGGCGAGGTTGCCGAGGCCGCCGCCGCCGACCGTCCCGGCCATGGCGGTGTAGCCGACCAGCGCGATGACGGTGACGGTCAGCCCGGACACAAGGCCCGGCCGCGCCTCGCGCAGCATCACCTTGCCGACGATCTCGCGGCGGGTGGCGCCCATGGCCTGCGCCGCGGCGATCACGCCGGGGTCGACCTCGCGCAGCGCGATCTCGACGAGCCGCGCGTAGAACGGGATGGCGCCGACCGTGAGCGGGACGATCGCGGCCGCGTTGCCGATGCTGGTGCCCACGACCACCCGGGTGAACGGGATGATCGCGACCATCAGGATCAGGAACGGCAGCGACCGTCCGATGTTGACGACGACGCCAAGGACCTTGTTGACCGGCGGCGCGGGAAGCAGACCGCCGCGCTCGGTGATGACCAGCAGCACGCCGAACAGCAGGCCGAGCACAGCGGTGAACAGCGTCGCGACGCCGGTCATGTAGAGCGTCTCGCGTGTGGCGGGCCACAGCAGCGGGGTGACCTCGTCCCAGGTCATCGCACGTCCTCCTCAGCGCTCGCGGATGCGGCGGTCGGCTCGGACGCGGGGGTCGGCGCGGGCGCGGGGGTCTTGATCTCGACGGCCAGGCCGGAGTCGCGCAGGAACGCCAGCTGGGCGGCGTTGGCCAAGGGATCGCCGGGCAGTTCCAGCTGGAGCCGTCCGACGCGCTGGCCGCCGATCGTCTCGACGGCGCCGCCGAGGATGTTGACGTCGAGCGAGTACTTGCGGGCCAGCGCAGACACGAACGGCTGGTCCGTGGCGCCGCCCACGAAGGTGACCTCGATGACGGTCGAGCCGTCCCGCGGCACGACGGGCGGCAGCGGGAACAGGCCCCGCGCCAGCTCGGAGCCGGGACGGGCGAGCAGCTCGGTCACCGGGCCGGACTCGGTGAACCGGCCCTCGCGCATCACGGCGGCCGAGTCGCAGATCCGCTTGACCACGTCCATCTCGTGGGTGATCAGCAGGACGGTGAGGCCGAGCCGCCGGTTGAGGTCGCGCAGCAGCTCCAGGATCGAGGCGGTGGTCTCGGGGTCGAGGGCGGACGTCGCCTCGTCCGACAGCAGGACTTTCGGCCGTCCGGCGAGGGCGCGGGCGATGCCGACGCGCTGCTTCTGCCCGCCGGAGATCTGCGCGGGGTAGGCCCTGGCGTGCTCGGTGAGCCCCACCAGGTCCAGCAGCTCGGCCACGCGCGCGGACCGCTCGGCCCGCGGCACGCCCATGACCTCCAGCGGGAACGCGACGTTGCCGGCGACCGTGCGGCTGCCCAGCAGGCCGAAGTGCTGGTGGATCATGCCGATGCCCTGGCGGGCCCGGCGCAGCGCGGCGCCGTCCAGTGCGAGCAGGTCGCGTCCGTCGATCACCACGCGTCCCGCGTCGGGGCGCTCCAGCAGGTTGACGCAGCGCAGGAGGGTGCTCTTGCCGGCGCCGCTGCGTCCGAGCACGCCGAAGATCTCACCCTCGGGGACGGTCAGGTCGACGCCGTCGACGGCGGTCACCTCGCGCCCGCGGGCGCGGTAGATCTTTCGGAGTTTTTCGATCTGAATCACAGAGAATCATCCGTGCGTGCGGGCGCCGCCACGGATCGCGGCGGGGCGGTGGTGGTCGGGACGGGACAGGACCGGTGCGGCCTGGGCCAGCCGACCTCGTGCGGCCGGTTATCCCCAGAATCCGGTTCTACCAACCCGCACGGGGCGGGGGGTTGACCATGGTGGTAGCAGGTCCGCCCCCGGGCGGGAGGGGCATGCTTTTCTCAACAACACGACATGGGCAGGGCACGACATGGTCAGACGCGTCAACGCGGCAGGTCAGGCTCGTCCCGGCGGATACGGGGCGTTGCTCAGCAGGTGGCGTTGGAAGTCCATGCGCGACTCGGGTCTCGGAGTTCGCTCGCTTCGGGGCGCGAGGCTCAGGCGGGGGCCCTCAGCGGTCACACATTCGCCGGCAGCACATGCGCCCTGCCCGCTGGGTCAGCGAGCGGTGCGCGAGGCATGAGCGTGCGGCGGTCATGTCAACAGTTAACCGGCTGTCGACAGATGACGCAAATCGCACCATGAGGGGCGTCGGCCCGCCTTGAGGTACGAATCAGTCGTCGCGCGTGTCCACGTAGACGGAGCCGGATCCGCTCCGCACGGAGATCTCCTGCTTCGAGCCGTTGTCGTTCAGCGCCCGGTTCACGTGCGTCTGGCCGTTGCCGGTCTCGTCGCTGATGCGGTAGTGGGAGCCCTGCGGGACGATCAGCTTGACCGTCCCCGAGTTGGCCGTCGCCTCCACGAAATCCGGCGGGCGGACGTAGCGGAGGTCGAGCACGCCGGACGACACCTGGGCCCGGGTCGTGGGCGCGGCCAGCCCGGTCGCGTCGACCGTGCCCGATCCGGCCCGCGCCCGCAGGTTGCCTCGCGTGTCGGCGATCCGGATCTCCCCGGCACCCGTCCGCAGGTCGAGATCGCCGGACAGTCCCCGGACGCTGATCTCCCCCGAACCGGACACGGCGGTCAGGCGCACGCCCGGCGGCACCTGCACGTCGATGTCACCGCCGCACTCCAGGCCGTTGTAGAGGTTCGCCGGGTCGGAACACCGGAACGTGACGTACAGCACGTCGCCCACCAGCCTCTTGTCCACGGTCGGCTTGCTGAGCGCCCACTTCAGCTTCTGGTAGACCCGCGCCTGCCCCTCGGGCCCCGGCCCGACCGACACCCGGGCATCGCCCATGTCGAGCTGGACCTTCGTGATCGCATGCGGGAAGGAGACCGAGGCCGTCGCGGTCTGCTGGATCGCCCGTCCCCACAACTGGAGGCAGACGGGCACCACCATCACGACGGCGGTCGCGATCGCCAGAAAGATCCACACCCCGCGCCGCCGAGGCCGAGCCCGCGCCCCTCCCTCCTCCGCGCCCGTCGTCCGGTCCGCAGAACGGCCCGCTGGGTGGGCCGGCGGCTGGTCCTGGTGGGCGGGTGCCGGGTGAGTGTCGGGG
>NZ_SMKU01000416.1 GCF_004349215.1 Actinomadura rubrisoli
GGGCCGGGAAAGCGGAGCCTGGCCGATCACCTGCGGTCCCGGGGGACGGGATGGCGGCGGTTCGTCCCGTCCTGGAAGGTGGTGGCCGGTGTCACCGCGCTGTCGTGCGTCAGCCTCTTCACGCTGACCTGGGTCGCCTACGCGAACACGCCGACGCCCGCCGAGCCCACGGTCGCGGGCGTCGAGGACCAGGCTTCGATCTTCTACTACACCGACGGCACCGAGATCGGCCGGATCGGGAAGAAGCGGCAGAGCGTCGAGCTGCGCCAGGTCCCGGCGGTCGTCCAGGACGCGGTGCTGGCGGCGGAGAACCGGAGCTTCCGCACGGACCCGGGATTCTCGGTCAAGGGCACCTCGCGCGCGGTGTGGCGGAACCTGACCGGCGGGTCGGGCGGCGGCTCCACCATCACGCAGCAGCTCGCGAAGAACTACTACTCCGATCCGAACAACCGGACGATGAGCCGGAAGTTCAGGGAGCTGTTCATCTCGCTGAAGCTGGAGGACAAGCGCTCCAAGGACGAGATCCTCAAGCTCTACCTGAACACCATCTACTTCGGCCGCGACACCTACGGCATCCAGGCGGCGTCCCGGGAGTACTTCGGAAAGGACGTCTGGAAGCTCTCCCCGGACCAGGCGGCCGTCCTCGGCGGGATCATCCAGAACCCGAACCGGGACCCGGGCGAGAAGGCGAACCGGGCGTGGCTGACGGCGCGGTACCAGTACACGCTCAAGGGCCTCGTCTCGATGAACAAGCTCAGCAAGGCCGACGCCGAGCGGTACATGGCGAAGGTGCCCAGGATCAATGAGGCGGGCACCGGGAACCAGCTCTACGGCGGCCAGCGCGGCTACATGCTGATGCGCGCCAAGGAGGAGCTGCGCCGCCTGGGCATCGACAACAAGGAGCTGACGACCAAGGGCCTGCGGGTCTACACGACGTTCGACCGCAAGAAGATGGCCGACGCCAAGGAGGCGGCGGAGCACACCGTCCCGCAGGTACGGCCGGCCAAGCTCGCGAAGAAGAAGATCCGCGTGGGCCTGGTGTCGGTGAACACCGCGAACGGCGAGGTCGTCGCGTTCTACGGCGGTCCGAACTACCTCACGCAGGCGTTCGACAACGTGTGGTCGGGCTCGGCGCAGGCAGGATCGGCGATGAAGCCGTACGTCCTCGCGACGGCGCTCAAGCAGAACTACAGCCTGAAGAGCCTCGTCGAGGGACGGTCGATGACGCCGATCGACCCCAACGGCAACGTGGTCCCGAAGGGCAGCCAGAACGCCACCGTCGTCCCGAACGGCCACAACGCCGGCCCGGCGATCAACCTCGTCAAGGCGACGCAGGACTCGATCAACACCGCGTTCATCCAGCTGATGGGCAAGGTCGGCATCCAAGAGGTGATCAAGACCGAGACGGACGCGGGGATCGCGCCCGACCTGCTCAAGCCGCACAACTGCTGCCTGAACCTCGCCCTCGGCGTCAACAACATCCGTCCGATCGAGCAGGCGGCGGGGTACGCGACGTTCGCCAACGGCGGGGTATACCACAAGCCGCACGTGATCCGTACTGTCAAGATGACCGACAACAAGACGGTGCGGCTGAAGCCGAAGTACGAGAGCCACCGCGTCTTCGACGGGAAGGTCGCGGCGGACGCCACGTACGCGATGCAGCAGGTGATCAGGGGCGGGACGGCGACGGCGGCGGCGCTGCCGGACGGACGGCCCGCGGCGGGCAAGACCGGCACCACCGACCGCAATGTCGCGACGTGGTTCGTCGGGTACGTGCCGCAGATCTCGACCGCGGTCACGATGTACAACGACGCGGCCGGTCCGGACGGGAAGAAGAAGTCGCTGATCCTGGACGGCATCGGCGAGGTCCAGGGCGGGACGATCCCGGCCCGCATCTGGCGGCACTACATGACGGAGGCGACCCGGGGCATGAGCCCGGAGGCGTTCCCGCCGCCGGTCTGGGGCGGCCTCGTGCAGCAGTGGGCCAAGCCGCCGCCGCCCAAGAAGAAGAAGGACGACGACGGCAGGCCGCCGTGGTGCGATGGTCCGATCGGCCAGTACGACCCGCGGTGCCAGGACGATGACGATGACCCTGGCCAGGGCGACAAGCCGCCGTGCCAGTCGCCGTTCCCGGACGGGAACTGCGATCCGAACAAGCCGCCGAGCAACCCTCCGCCTCGGTGGTGGTGCAGCGTCCACCGGGGCGACCCCGCCTGCCGGGGCATGGGGAACGGCGGCGGACGGTGGCCCAGAGTCGAGGGCATGACACCGCTGCTGCCGCTCACGAGGCCGCCCGAATGAATCGGGCGATCCCGGGCGGAGCCCGATGTGACATGAAGCATGTTCGCGATTCGCCGCATCCAGAGCCAGCGCGTTCGTCCCTCACGAAGCCCGCGGACCTTGCTCCTCAGGCCCCCGCGCCTCCCCCTGCGCAGTACGCTCGGACGACGCACAGCCGTACCCCAGTTGATGAGGTCGCGTGAGTAACCCAAGCCGATACGGACCGGAATACGGAGAGAGCCCGGGCAGGAGGGGCTCGCCTCGCCCCGCCGGCTCCGGCATGCCCGCCGGCGCGCAGCGCGGAGCCCCGGCGGGCCCGCCGACGCCCGGCCGGGCACCCCGCCCCGGCGCCAGACCGGCGGGACGCGGCGCACCTCCCCCGCGCACGGCCCCACCGGGCGCACGCCGCCGAGGCACCGGCACGGCCGTGCGTTCAGGGCCCGGCGGGCCCGGTGGCCCAGGTGGACCCGGCGGCCCGGGAGGTCCCGGTGGCCGTGGCGGTCCGGGCGGCCCCGGAGGGCCAGGCGGTCCCGGCGGCGGTGGCAGAGGACGGCGGGGCAAGCGCGCCGACAAGCCGCAGAAGACCGGCTGGCGGCGGTACGTCCCGTCCTGGAAGATCGTGCTCGCCGTCTTCACGGTCGGCCTGCTCGGCCTCGCGACGCTGGTCGTCGTCGCCTACATGAACACCCCGATCCCGAGCGCGGCCCAGCAGGACGCGGTCAAGCAGGAGTCGGTGTTCTCCTACAGCGACGGTTCGCCGCTGGCCCGGATGGGCATGCACCGGGAGAGCCTCCCGCTCAGCAAGATCCCGAAGCACGTGCAGGACGCGGTGCTCGCCGCGGAGGACCGTAACTTCTGGCATGAGCCGGGCATCTCGCCGACCGGTGTCACCCGCGCGCTGTTCAAGACGGCGACCGGCGGCGACGTCCAGGGCGGTTCGACGATCACCCAGCAGCTCGCCCGGAACTACTGGCAGGGCCTGAGCCAGGACCGCAGCATCAGCCGCAAGCTCAAGGAGATCCTGATCTCCGTCCGGGCCGGCGAGGAGATGGACAAAAAGGAGATCCTCGGCCTCTACCTCAACACCGTCTACTTCGGGCGCGCGTCGTACGGCATCCAGGCGGCCTCCCGCGCCTACTTCCACAAGCCCGTCAACCAGATCAACGAGTCGCAGGCGGCGGTGCTCGCCGCGATGATCCAGCGCCCGAACTACTTCCGCTCCTACGGGCCGGACTCCAACCCTGCCAAGAAGGCCCTCATCTTCCGCTGGAACTACGTCCTGGACGGGATGGCGAAGGAGGGCTGGCTCGACCCGACCAAGCGGGCGGCGGCGAAGTTCCCGAGGACGTACAAGGAGTGGAGCGACATCAAGGGCGGTCCCCAGGCGGGCTACCTCCAGGAACGCGTCATGAGCGAGCTTGAGACGCTCGGCGTCGACCGGCAGATGGTGGATAGCGGCGGCCTGCGGATCAAGACGACGTTCAACAAGCAGCTTCAGGACTACACCGGCACGGTGGTCAGCCAGATCAAGAAGCAGTACAACCTCGGCAAGGACATCCGCTTCGGGCTCACGGCGATCGACCCGAAGACCGGTGGTGTCGTGGCCGCCTACGGCGGTACCAACTACGAGACGCAGCAGTTCGACGACTCCTTCCAGGGCAACGTGCAGCCGGGCTCGTCGTTCAAGCCGATCGTGCTGGCCACGGCGCTCGACCAGGGCGTCAGCCTGCAGACTCCGATGGACGGCAGTTACCGCCGGGTCATCGCCGGGACGCCGTTCACCAACGACAGCCGCGGCGAGAACGGCGTCTACACCCTCAAGGAGATGACGGCCCAGTCGATCAACACGGCCTACGTCGACCTCGGCCAGAAGGTCGGGCTCGACAAGGTCGCCGACATGGCGGTCAAGATGGGCATCCCCGAGCGCACCCCGAACCTCAAGAACAACTACACCAGCCTCCCGCTCGGTGTCATCGACACGACCTCGGTCACGATGGCGTCGGTGTACTCGACGTTCGCCGCGGAGGGGCAGCACCGTCCGGCGCATGTGATCGCCGAGATCACCGACAAGGACGGGAAGCCCATCAAGAACAACAAGGGGAAGCTCATCAAGAAGCGCCCCTTCGAGAAGTCCGAGCGGGTCTTCTCGGAGGGCGTCGCCCGGGACGCCACGTCCGCGATGCGGGCCGTGGTCACGACCGGTACCGGTAAGCGGGCGAACCTGGGCGCCCGTCCGGTCGCGGGTAAGACCGGTACCACCGACCAGAACAAGTCCGCCTGGTTCGTCGGCTACACCCCGGAGCTCTCCACGTCGGTGGCGATGTGGCGGCAGAAGGGCGAGAACCGGCAGTCGCTCATCGGCGTCGGCGGCTACAACCAGGTCTACGGTGGTACGGTCCCGGCCGACCTGTTCAAGCAGTTCATGCTGAAGGCGCTGGAAGGCAAGGAGATCACGCCGTTCGGCGCGCCCGTCAACGGCGGCCAGATCGCGCCATGGGCGGTGGCGAAGCCGACGCCGAAGCCGTCCACCTCGCCGACCCCGAAGAACACGCCGACCTGCACTCCCGACGGCGGGCAGCAGAACGGTGGCCAGCGGAACGGCGCCAGGCCGTGCGTGTCGTCGAGTCCGGACCCGTCGACGCCGCCGACGAGCCAGCCGCCGAGCAAGGTGCCCTGCAACCAGTTCAACATGCCGCCCGGGTGCGATCCTGACATCCCGCCGCCCGGATTTCCCGACTGGTGGTGCCAGCGGGGTCACATGGACAACCCCGGCTGCAAGGAAGAGGAGCCGAGGCCCCCGAACGGCCGCTGAGGCCGCCAGGGAAGCCCTTCGGCTCTCCCGGCCACCCGGCGTACCGCATGACGGCCCGGAGCCCACGACGGCTCCGGGCCGTTCCGGTCGGGACGTTCCTGGGCGGTTGAGCCGTTCCGGTCGTGCGGACCCGCTCGCGACAGGCGACCAATAGTCTGCTGTCCATGTCGTCGTCTTCTGAGAGGCTCGATATGTCCGCCGCCGGCACCGGCAGCGATGGTGCGGAGGGACGCGGGCGGCTGGCTCCGCTGGGGCCGGTCCTGGCGGGCGTCACGGCCCTGATGTGCCTGCTCGGCTGGCTGCAGAAGCAGCCGTGCGCGACGGTGAAGTTCGACTTCATCAAGACGACGACGCGGGCCTGCTACACCGACGTGTACCCGCTCTACTACGTGCGCGGGCTGAACGACGGCAAGGTCCCGTACTTCGACTCCCTCACCGGCTCCGACATCCACTACGTCGAGTACCCGGTGCTGAGCGGCGGCTTCATGCAGCTGGTCGCCTGGCTCGTCCGGCCGTTCGGCGTGGACGCGCGCGGGCTCGCGTTCTACAACGTCACCGTCCTGATGCTGGCGCTCCTGGCGATCGTGGCGGTCCTGGCGACGGCGTACGCGGCGGGACGGCACTCGCTGCGAACCGGCCTGATGGTGGCGCTGTCCCCGGCGCTGCTGCTCACCGCCTACATCAACTGGGACCTGCTCGCGGTCGCGCTGTCGGCGCTCGCCCTCGCGGCCTGGTCGCGCCGCCGTCCCGGCCTGGCGGGCGCGATGCTGGGGCTGGCGATCGCGGCGAAGTTCTACCCGCTGCTGTTCCTCGGCCCGCTCGTCCTCCTGTGCGTCCGGACGGGGCAGTGGCGCGCCATGCGACGGGTGCTCGCGGGGACGGCCGCCGCGTGGCTGCTGGTCAACCTGCCCGTGATGATCTTCGCGTGGGACGGCTGGAAGGAGTTCTACACCTTCAGCCAGAAGCGCGGCATCGACTGGGGCTCGATCTTCTTCTACCTCCAGGACCGCGGGGTGACGGGCCTGGACGACACCGACCGGCTCAACACGCTCGGCACGGGCACGTTCCTCGTCCTCGCGGCCGGGATCGCCGTCCTGGCCCTGGCGGCTCCGCGTCGACCGCGGCTGCCGCAGCTGATGTTCCTCGTCCTGGTCGCGTTCATGCTGCCGAACAAGGTCTGGTCGCCCCAGTACGTGCTGTGGCTGCTGCCCCTCGCGGCGCTGGCGCGTCCGAAACTGCCGGCGTTCGTGGTCTGGCAGCTCGGCGAGATCGCCTACTTCTTCGGCATCTGGTGGTTCCTGCTGTCGGTGTCGAGCCAGGTCCAGGGCGCCGATCTGTCCGCCACCGTGTCGGCGCTGCTGAACTTCGAGGCACCCGACGGCGGCATCAGCCAGGACGTCTACTCGCTGGCGATGCTGGCGCGGTTCCTGACCGTCCTGGCGCTGGCGCTCCTGGTGGTGTGGGACATCCTGCGCCCGTCCGGCGACCTGTCCCGGGCGGACGGCGCGGACGATCCCGCCGGCGGCGTGCTGGACGGCGCGGAAGACGTGATCTCACTGCGCCGCTGGCGCCGTCCCCGCCACTCCGTCCCCGTCACCTGACCCCGACGAGGTCCTGCGCTGCGCTCAGGACGGTCCCGCGTGCAGCCTCCTCCGCCTGGAACTCCGCCACCAAGAGCGCGCACGGGGAGAGCGCGCACGGGGAGAGCGCGCACGGGAAGAGCGCGCACGGCAGGCACCGTACGCGCTCTTGCGTGTGGCTAGGCGACCCGGCCGGGGTCGTCCACCGTGGGCGTGCCGCCTTCACGGTGGGCGCGCCGGACGTCCTTGACATACTCGCGGGAGAACATCGCGGACAGGATGGCGATCCCGCCGCGGTGCACGCGGATCTCGCCGTGCCGGACCTCGCCGGTGATCCGGATCCGCCGGCCCTCGCCGTCCGTCCCCGTCCAGTCCTTGACGCGGCCGCGTCCGGTGTAGCGCAGGTCCCAGTGGTCGATCCGTGCGTCCTCGGGCACGAGGAGCTTGACCATCGAGTGGTCGAGGTCCACCTCGACCTCGATGTCGCCGTCCGCGATCCGCGACGAGCGCAGGTCGAGCACGGCCATGCCGCGTCGGGCGCGCACCTCGAACGCGCGGGAGTCCGTCCAGTGGCCGAGCTTCTTGACGGAGCCGTAGTGGACCTGGACGCGGACGGGGGTCGACGTGGCGGGGGTGGTG